>NZ_DASSRP010000325.1:0-8804 GCF_035701725.1 Bradyrhizobium sp. | reverse complement strand
GACATCCGCGCCGGCTATCTGATCGTGCCGGAGCGGCTTGCGCCGACCTTTGCATTGGCGCAGCGGCATCTGGGCCTGCTGGTCTCCGTCGCCATGCAGGTGGCGCTCGCCGACTTCATTTCAGAGGGCAGCTACCGCTCGCATGTCCGCAAGATGACGCGGCTTTATCGCGAGCGCCGCGACCGCCTGGTGGCGGCGCTGGCGGCCGAGACCAAACTTGCGGTCGATATTCCCGCCGGCGGCATGCAACTCCTGGCGCGCTGCGCCCCGTCGACCGACGACGCCGCGCTGTCGCGCCGTTTAAGGCAAGCCGGCGTCGTCGCGCGGCCTTTGTCGGAAATGCTCTATCATCGCGCGCGCGAGCGCGGGCTGTTTCTCGGCTTTGCCGCCTGGAATCAGGCCGAGATCGACCAAGGCGCCGATATCATCGGCCGGCAGATGCGTTGAGGCTTGGGACGTTATATAAGGGAAAATGCGAAAGCCATCTCAATGCGCTTTCCGCAGGAGGATGCCATGCCGTCCGATGAACCCCGCTACTGGTTTCCGGCCAAGCGTTACGGTTGGGGCTGGGGTCCGCCCGTCACCTGGCAAGGCTGGCTCGTCGTCGTCATCTTCTTCGCACTGGTGATTGCCGGCGTCTTCCTCGTTCCGCCGCAACAGTCGGCGCCCAAGTTCATCGGCTATGTCGTCGCGTTGTGCGTGATCCTCACCGCGGTCTGCTGGTGGACAGGCGAGCCGCCGCGCTGGCGATGGGGCGGCGACGACCGCTGAGCGCTTGAGTCTAAAAGTCCCAAACCACTCAACGCCTCAATACTGATTTCCGCCACGCAGCCGCGATGCCGGCCGCGAGCCGTTCATTGACCTAACTCAAGGTCGCTCCGACCACCTCAGGCTACTCGAAATCCCAGGCTGTCGATTCAGGATGAAGGGCGCTGTATGCGTGGCCCCGCTATGTTTGCCGTTGCCGCCGTGCTCACGCTTGCGGCAGGCGGATATCTTTACTGGACACATCTGATGGCGGCGCAAACCCCGGAGGGGCTTGCGAGCGCGAATGGCCGCATCGAAGTGACCAGGGTCGACATCGCCTCCAAGCTTCCCGGGCGGGTCGCGCATGTTCACGTCAAGGAGGGTGATGCCGTCCACCAGGGCGAGTTGATCGCCGAGCTTGACACGGCGGAACTTCGGGCACAGCTCGCGGGCGCCGAGGCAGCGGTCCAGCGCGCGATCGCCACGATCGCTCGCGCCCAGGCCGATATTGCCATCCGAACAGCCGAGCAGGATCTCGCGGAAATCGAACTGCAGCGCGCAGCCCGTCTCGAGCAGACATCGGCCGGAACGAAAGCCGATTTCGATCGACGCCGGGCGCAGAATCTGGTCGCCGCCGCGCAGATCGAAGGCTCGCACGCCGCATTGATCGAGGCAAAGGCCGCCAAGGAAGCCGCCGACGCTCAGGTCGGTCAGATCAAGGCGATGCTCGACGACTCGGAACTGCATACGCCGGTGTTCGGCCGGGTCGAATACAAGCTGGTGCAGGCGGGTGAAGTGGTCCCCGCCGGCGGTCGGGTGGTCAGCGTCCTCGACTTCTCCGACGTCTATATGACCATCTTTCTGCCGACCGGCGAGAGCGGCCGTGTCGCGCTCGGCTCGCAGGCGCGCATCGTATTGGACTCGGTTCCAAACGCGGTCTTTCCCGCGACCGTCTCCTTCGTCGCCGCCGAAGCGCAGTTCACGCCGAAGACCGTCGAGACCTTGAACGAGCGGCAAAAGCTGACCTATCGCGTCAAGCTCGCGATCGATCCCAAGCTGCTGGAAACCTACCGCGACTACGTCAAGGCGGGCCTCACCGGCAACGCCTATGTTCAGATCACGCCGAACGCGAGCTGGCCCGCCTCGCTCGCCATACGGCTGCCCGATGTCAGCCACTGACCCCATCGCGATTTCCGTCAGCGGCGTTTCGCACCACTACGGCAAGGTGACGGCGCTCGCCGATCTCGAATTGTCCATCCGCGCCGGCAGCGCGACCGCCATCGTCGGACCGGACGGCGTCGGCAAATCGACCTTGCTCACGCTGGTTGCGGGCGTGCGCCGCCTGCAAACCGGCAGCATCCGCACGCTCGGCGGCGACATCACGCTGCGTTCGCACCGCGACGACATCATGGCGCGCATCGCCTACATGCCGCAAGGTTTGGGGCGCAATCTCTATCCGACCCTGTCGGTCGCCGAGAACATCGATTACTTCGGACGCTTGTTCGGCCAGCCCGCGAGCGAGCGGGCGGCACGCATCGAGGCGCTGTTGCGCGCCACCGGGCTCGCGCCGTTTCCCGACAGGCCGGCCGGCAAGCTCTCCGGCGGCATGAAACAAAAGCTGTCGCTGTGCTGCACGCTGATCCACGACCCCGACCTGCTGATCCTCGATGAACCGACCACCGGCGTCGATCCGTTGTCGCGGCGGCAATTCTGGCGCCTGATCGACGGCATCCGCGCCCAGCGTCCCTGGCTGACCGTGCTGGTTTCCACCGCCTATATGGAAGAGGCCGAGCGCTTCGATCACGTCATCGCCATCGATGCCGGCCGCGTGCTCGCCCAGGGCAGCCCCGCCGAGCTGTTGTCGAGGACCGGCACCAAGCATTTCGAGCAGGCCTATATCGCTTTGCACGCCGGCAGCGCACCGGTTGCTGCACCCATCGCACCGCTGGATTTGAGTTCCGACGGCCAAGCGGCAATCGCCGCCGAAGGGCTGACGCGTCGTTTCGGCGATTTCGTCGCCGTCGACCACGTCAGCTTCAGCATCCGGCGCGGCGAGATCTTCGGCTTCCTCGGCTCGAACGGCTGCGGCAAGACCACCACCATGAAGATGTTGACCGGGCTGCTCGACATCAGCGACGGGCACGCCGAACTGCTGGGACGAGCCGTCGAGGCCGACGATCTCACCACGCGGCTGCGCATCGGCTATATGTCGCAAAGCTTCTCGCTCTACGAAGAATTGACGGTCCGCGAAAATCTCGAGCTGCATGCCCGCCTCTATCGCATCGCGGAAGCCGAAGTGAAGCCGGTCGTCGGCCGGGTGCTCACGCACTTCGGCCTGGACGAAGCGGCTGACACCAAGCCGCCGAGCCTGCCGCTTGGCATGCGTCAGCGGCTGCAACTGGCCGCCGCCTGCCTGCACCGTCCCGAGGTCATGATCCTCGACGAGCCGACCTCCGGGGTCGATCCGGCCGCGCGCGACATGTTCTGGCGCCTGCTCGGCGAATTGTCCCGGCGCGACGGCGTCACCATCTTCCTGTCGACGCATTTCATGAACGAAGCCGAGCGCTGCGACCGCGTCTCCCTGATGCACGCCGGCAAGGTGCTTGCGGTCGGCACTCCCGAAGAGTTGCGCCAGGCCAGGGGCGCAGCCAGTCTGGAAGATGCCTTCATCGACTATCTCAACGAGGCCGATCCGAGCGGAACCGGAGATCAGGACGCGCACCCCGCCTTGACGGCAGCTCAAGGCGTCGCCCAGTTGCCGTCGACCAGCCTGCGGGCATCGCTGCGGCGCATGTGGGCCTTCGCCTACCGCGAAATGCGCGAGCTTTTGCGTGACTGGGTGCGATTGAGCTTCGCGCTGCTTGGTCCGCTGTTGCTGTTATTGACCTTCGGTTACGGCATTACCTTCGACGTGGAGAACCTTTCGTTCGCCGTGCTCGATCGTGACCACAGCGCCGACAGCCGGCAACTGGTCGAAAACTTTTCCGCATCGCGATACTTTCGCCAGAAGGCGCCGTTGCACAGCGAAGCGGAAGTGGACCGCCGCCTGCGCGCCGGCGATCTGCGCCTGGTGATCGACATCCCGCCCGGCTACGGCCGCGATCTCGTCGCCGGCCGCCGGCCCGAGGTCGCTTTCTTCCTGGATGGCGCCACGCCGTTCCGCGCCGAGACCACACGCAACTATGTCGACGGCATCGTGCTCACCTATGTGGCGGACCTCGCGCGCCGCGGCCAGGGCGTGCCGCCGGAGCTGGTGGCGGCCTCGCTCGAGCCGCGCTTTCGCTACAACCAGGACTTCCGCAGCGTGTTCGCGCTCACGCCCGGGCTGATCATGATCTTCATGGTGCTGTTCTCGTCAATGCTCGCCGCACTCGGCGTGGTGCGCGAGCGCGAGCTCGGCTCGATCGCCAATCTCTACGCCTCGCCGGCCACGGTGGCGGAATTCCTGCTCGGCAAGCAGTTGCCTTACATATTGTTTGGTTGCGCGAGCTTTGTCAGTCTTTTGGTACTGGCGGGCCTTGTTTTCGGCGTCGCCGTAAAAGGATCGCTGCCGGCGCTCGCGCTGGGTGGCCTGCTCTATACTTTTGCCGCCACCGCCTTCGGCATTCTGGTTTCCGTCTTTGTGCGCAGCCAGGTCGCCGCGATCGTCGTCACGGCAATCATCAGCACGGTGCCGGCGATCAACTTCTCCGGATATCTCTATCCGGCGGCCGCGCTGCAGGGCAGCGGCCGCATCATCGGCCTGGGTTTCCCGGCGCTCTGGTTCCAGAATGTCTGCCTCGGCGCCATCACCAAGGCACGCGGCCTCGCCGATCTCTATCCCAATCACCTCATCCTGCTCGCCTTCGGCCTTGTCTACCTCACGGCTGCGAGTCTTTTGCTGCGCAAACAGGACGGCTGACATGATGCGCTGGCTTTCCAATGTGTTTCGGCTCGGCGTCAAGGAACTGGCGAGCCTGGCCAGCGATTTCGTGCTGGCCTTTTTCGTGGTCTACTCCTTCTCGTTCAGCATCTACAGCGAAGCGACCGGGATCACGACCAACGTCAACAACGCACCGACCGCCGTCGTCGACTCCGACCGCTCGGCGCTCTCCACCCGCATCGTCGACGCGCTGCTGCAACCCTATTTTCGCCAGCCTGCGCTGATCGACCGCGCGGCTGTCGACCAACTGATGGATGAAGGCCGTTATCCCTTTGTGATCGATATTCCGCCGCGGTTCGAGGCCGACGTGCTGCGGGGGCGCAATCCGGCGGCGCAGCTCAACATCGACGCCACCGCCATGACGCAGGCCGCGGTCGGCGGCGGCTATATCGCCTCGATCGTGCAGCAGGAGACCACGAACTACCTGCATTCCCGCGGCATCGAACGCGAACTGCCGTTGCGAAGCATCCAGCGCGCCTACTTCAATCCGAATCTGGAAGGCGTCTGGTACAACGCCATCGACGCGCTGATGGAAAATCTCACGATGCTGACCATTCTGTTGGTCGGCGCCGCCGTGATCCGCGAGCGCGAGCGCGGCACGATCGAGCATCTCCTGGTCATGCCGGTCCGCGCCCACGAGATCGCGACCGGAAAGATCTGGGCCAATGCGCTCGTCGTATCGGTGTTCGGCACGCTGTCGCTCTTGATCGTGATTCAAGGCGTCCTGCAGGTGCCGATCGAAGGCTCGATACCGCTGTTCGTCTTCGGCATGGTGCTTTATCTGTTCGCCGTCGCCGCGCTCGGCATCCTGCTCGCCACCATTGCCAACACCATGCCGCAGTTCGCGCTGCTCGCGATTCCGGTGTTTCTCACCCTCAACATGCTGTCGGGCGGACCCTCGCCGCTGGAATCCATGCCGGCGCCGCTGCAGGTCGTGATGCAGGCTTCGCCGGCGCTGCACTTCGTCAAATTCACGCAATCAGTGTTGTGCCGCGGCGCCGGTGTCGAACTGGTCTGGCCGCATCTTTTGGCGATTGTCGCGCTCGGTGCCCTGTTCCTGGCGATGGCACTCGCCCGTTTCCGCCGCATGCTGGCGCGGGCGCAGTAACCGGCCCTCCAAAGGTCCCGCAACATTTCACACCCCGATACTGATTTCCGCCGCAAAGCGCGCGACGTGGCCTTCTGGCGCGCAGCCCGGATGTAAAAATGTCTTGCCGGTAGACAGCACATTGTTTCTCGCAAGACCTTTCGCATTCGGAAAGTTGTCACAAATCCGGCGGCAAAGCTGACACAGACTGGCAACCGAGCTGGACGTCAGAGCCGGCATCGCGTCGCAAGGGAGGAGACCATGGTCGTTTCGAAGGCTGCCCGCTTTTCCATCAGGTTTTTCGCAACCGCTTCCGCGCTGGCGCTTGCCGCCACGATGACGAACACGCCCGCTGCGGCTGATGCGGATGAAGGCGTTCTGCACACCCATTATGACGGCGTGACCAACGATCTCTTGACCGCCGGCCTTGGCAAAACGGGGCTGGGCTCGGCGACGCAACCGGGCTTTGCCGATCCGCTGCATCCGACGGCTGAAGAACTGCGGCGATCGGCGATCTACAACAACTACCGCGCGCTGGTCGATCCGACGCCGGGCGGCGGCTATGGCCTGCTGTATGGGCCGAACGTCACGGCCAATGGCACCGTGACCTCGAGCGAGGGCCTGATCGCGGGCGATGAATATATCGCCTTCGAGAAGCACGCCGGCGAGCGCAGCCGCGTCACCATGATGGTGCAGATCCCGGACAGCTTTTCGCCCTCGGCCGCCTGTATCATCACGGCGCCCTCATCCGGCTCGCGCGGCGTCTATGGCGCGATCGCGACCGCGGGCGAATGGGGCCTCAAGCACGGCTGCGCGGTGGCCTATACCGACAAGGGCACCGGCACCGGCGCCGACGATCTGCAGAACAACACCGTCGACCTAATTCAGGGCCAGCGGGTCGACGCCGCGCAGGCGGGGGACGATTCCAACTTCACGGCGCCGATCTCCGACCAGGCTCGCGCCGCTTTCAACACCGCAACACCCAATCGATTCGCGTTCAAGCAGGCCCATTCGCAACAGAATCCGGAAAGCGAATGGGGCCAGAACGTGCTGCGCTCGATCAAGTTCGCCTTCAAGATGTTGAACGAAAAGCTTGGCGGCCACGGCGTCCACTTCGACAAGCACAACACCATCGTGATCGCCTCCAGTGTCTCCAACGGCGGCGGCGCGTCGGCGCGCGCGGTGGAACAGGACGAAGAGCACCTGATCGACGGCGTTGCGGTCGGCGAGCCGAACGTCAATCCCAAGTTCACTTCGAAGTTCACGATCGTGCAGGGCAACGGCACGCCGTTCGCCGCGCACAGTAAGCCGCTGATCGACTACACCACCTTTATCAACGTGTTTCAGGGCTGCGCCAGCGCGGCGAGCGCCAATGCAGGCGCGCCGTTCAACCTCGTGCCCAGCCCGGCGCGCTGCGCGAGCCTTCATGCCAAGGGCCTGCTCACCTCGACGACGCCGGATGGACAGGCCACCGAGGCACAAGCCATCCTCAACAATTTCGGCATCCAGGTCGAGCAGAACATCGTCGCGCCGGGCTACTGGACCGGCAATGTGCACCAGGCGATTGCGGTGACCTATGCCAACTCCTACGGCCGCGCCAGCGTGCTCGACAATCTCTGCAACTACAGTTTCGGCGCGACCGATACGTCCGCCAACCCGGTCGCGCTTTCGGCTACGTCCGAAGCGGTGCTTTTCGGCACCAGCAACGGCATTCCGCCGACCTCCGGCATCAACCTGATCAACAACGCCGCACCAAGCTCGCCGAAGGAAAGCCGCGCCTCGACGCCCGATCAAAATCTCGACGGCGCGCTGTGCCTGCGCTCGCTGGCGCTGGGGCGCGACGCGGTTACCGGCGCTCCGCTAGCTCCGACGGCGGCGCGGCAGGCAGAGGAGATCCGGGAGAGCGTCGAGGACATCGAGGCGTCCGGCAACCTGCACCGGATTCCCTCGATCTTCGTCGCCGGGCGCAACGATGCGATCCTGCCGCTGAATTTCGCATCGCGCGCGTATTTTGGTTTGAACAACATCGTCGAAGGATCGCAGAGCCCGCTGCATTATTACGAGGTGACCAACGCCCAGCACCTCGACAGCTTCAATCAATTGCCCGGCTACAACGCGCTTTTGATTCCGCTGCATCGCTACTTCATCCAGGCGATGGACCTGATGTACGACCACCTGCGCAACGGTCGCCCGCTGCCGCTGAGCCAGGTCGTGCACACGACGCCACGCGGCCCCGGCGCCCCGACGATCACAGCCGCCAACGTGCCGGCGATCGCGGACTCCCCGGCCGCGAGCGTGCAAATCACCTTTGCCGGCGGGCAGGTCAGGATTCCTGACTGAACCATAGGGGGCCGTTGACGTCCCGGTCCTGACACGGCCTCGCGCCTGTCGGAACCGGGGAACCCCTGCCCGCGCTGGAACGATGGATTTCGCTCCCGGTTGCCCCCGCTCGACACATCGAGCAAAGGGAGACCGAACATGCGAAAGACCTCAGTCCTTGCGGCCGTATTGTTGCTTGGCGCCAGTTCGTTTGCGATGGCGCAAACCCGTGGCGGCGGAACCGCCTCCCCGGGCGCGTCGCAATATAGCCCCGGCCACGAAATGCAGAATTCGAAATCGAACGAAGGCCGCGGCGCCTCAGAATATAGCCCGGGCGATCGCATGCACGACAAGGGCACCGTCGGCTCGTCCAGCCGGTCGACGAAGGGCGCATCGGAAATGTCGCCGGGCGACCGCACGAACGACAAGCGCGGCCGTTAGGCGCAGCGAATCATCAAGACCTGCAACAGCCGCCGCCGGGACGACCATTCGTCTCGGCGGCGTTTTGCTGCCGCGTGACCCTGCCCCGCCCCTTGCGGTTTATCGCGGGCCCGGCCAGCATCGACCAATGCGGCTCTCTGGGGAAAGTCATGTCGGTGCAAGAACATTGGCAGATGGATGCGAGCGCGCCGGAGCTATACGAGCTACCTGGTTCCGGCGATCACGTCGGTGTGGGCCACCGACCTGCTCGACCGGGTTTCGCCGAGGGATGGCGAAAGCCTGCTTGAT
>NZ_DASSRP010000324.1:0-16834 GCF_035701725.1 Bradyrhizobium sp. | reverse complement strand
AAGCCGACGGCGTTCAGCGGCGCCACCGACTGCGACGGCATCCGCAAGACCGTAAAATTCGATCTTTCGGCGAGCCCCTTCATGCTGCAGATCAGCGGCGCCCGTGAGAACGCGCTATCGGTCGCCATCCAGCCGACGGAGTGACGGCCCTACGGGTCGAACCGGGCATCTGGGCGCTTTGACCTGATCCCTCGGCCTGTTATTGTTTTCTCCACGCGAACTTCCCGCCGGCCGTAAGCCGGTGGGGTCGGCGGAACGGCGCTTTCGCTTGTCGCATGTCACGATCGACCAAGGCCCGACTTCGCGCGCCGCCAGGCGCTGCGTTCGGGCGCGGAGCGCATTCATGTCCCGGCTTGTCAAAGTCCTTTTCGCCCTCGCCATCATGGGCTGGCTTTCCTCACATCCTGGGTTCGCCGAAGAAAAGGGCCTGACCGTCTTTGCCGCGGCGTCGATGAAGAATGCGCTCGACGAGGTCGACGCGGCCTATACCGCCAGGACCGGCGTCAAGGTCACCGCGAGCTATGCTGCAAGCTCGGTGCTCGCCAAGCAGATCGATCAGGGCGCGCCGGCCGATGTCTTTCTGTCTGCCGACACCGACTGGATGGACTACGCCACCAGGCAAAACACCATCAAGGCGGAAACCCGGACCAATCTGCTCGGCAACAGCATCGTGCTGATCGCGCCGAAGGATTCATCGATCGACAAGGTCGCGATCGCAGCCGGCTTCGATCTCGCCCAGCTCGCCGGAAGCGGCCGCATCGCGACCGGAGATGTCACCTCGGTCCCGGTCGGCAAATATGCCAAGGCGGCGCTGCAGAGGCTCGGCGCGTGGGACGCGGCGGCGCCGAAGTTTGCCATGGCCGAAAGCGTGCGCGCGGCGCTGACACTGGTGGCGCGCGGCGAGGCCGTGCTTGGCATCGTTTATGCGACCGACGCCAAGGTCGAACCGCAAGTCAAGATCATCGGCACCTTCCCGGCCGATTCCCATCCGCCGATCATCTACCCGGTCGCCGCCACCATCTCGGCCGGGGCAAGCGCCGGCGGCTATCTGGCCTTCCTGCACTCGCAGGCGGCAAAGAGCATATTTGAAAAGTACGGTTTCACCTTCCTGGTCCGGCCTTCATCCTGATTGAATTGCGCGTGTTCGACATCTCGCCCACGGAATGGACGGCGATCCTGCTCTCGCTGCGGGTCGCCACCGTCGCAACGCTGGTGGCCACGCCGATTGCGATCGCGATTGCGTGGCTGCTGGCGCGGCGCGAGTTCTGGGGCAAGGCGCTGCTCGATGCGCTGATCCATCTGCCGCTGGTGCTGCCGCCCGTCGTCACCGGATATCTTCTGCTGCTCAGCCTTGGGCGCCGCGGTGTCGTCGGCGCCTGGCTCGCCGAACATCTTGGTCTGGTCTTTGCGTTCCGCTGGACCGGCG
Organism: Bradyrhizobium sp.; assembly: GCF_035701725.1. Classification (GTDB taxonomy): domain Bacteria; phylum Pseudomonadota; class Alphaproteobacteria; order Rhizobiales; family Xanthobacteraceae; genus Bradyrhizobium. Next base: position 15,408 of record NZ_DASSRP010000324.1, on the reverse strand, counting down.
CGGCCCTTGCCTGCGGGATCATGTCTTTCCCGCTGCTGGTGCGGCCGATCCGCCTCTCCATCGAAGCCGTCGACCGCAGGCTGGAACAGGCCGCCGCGACACTGGGTGCCGCGCCCTGGCAGGTATTTCTGACCGTGACATTGCCGCTCGCGCTCTCCGGCGTGCTCGCGGGAATGGTGCTTGGCTTCGCCAAGGCGCTCGGCGAATTCGGCGCCACGATCACCTTCGTGTCCAATATTCCCGGCGAGACGCAAACCATTTCATCGGCGATCTATGCATTGATTCAGACCCCGGACGGCGACGCCGCCGCGATGCGCCTCGTCGTGATATCGGTTCTGCTCGCGATGGCGGCACTTATTGTCTCCGAATGGTTTGCCCGGCGCGCCACGCTGCGCCTGCACGGGAATTAACATGCTGCGGGTCGATGTCTCCAAACAACTCGACGACTTCGCGATCGAGGCCGCCTTTGCCAGCGAAGGCCGCGTCACCGGACTGTTCGGCGCCTCTGGGGCCGGCAAAACCTCGCTGGTCAACATGATCGCGGGACTGTTGCGGCCGGACCGCGGTACGATCTCGGTCGATGGCGAAACGCTGGACGACACCTCGACCGGAGTGCACGTCGCCGTTCATCGTCGCCGCATCGGTTATGTCTTCCAGGACGCGCGGCTGTTTCCGCATCTCGACGTGCAGAAGAACCTCAACTATGGACGGCGCATGAGCGGCCTCCGCGAGGACGTTGCACTCTGGCGGCGCATTACCGAGCTTCTCGACATCGGCCATTTGCTTGATCGCCGTCCGGGAAAGCTATCCGGCGGCGAGCGCCAGCGCGTGGCGCTCGGCCGTGCGCTGCTATCGCAGCCGAGACTGCTGCTGCTGGATGAGCCGCTCGGCTCGCTCGATGAAGAGCGCAAGGAAGAAATCCTTCCCTATCTGATCCGCCTGCGCGACGAGACCGGCGTGCCGATGGTCTATGTCAGCCACGATGCGTCGGAGATGCGCAAGCTCGCGAGTCAGATCGCGATCATCCGGCGCGGCCGCCTGACCGCATTCGGCGGCAGCGAGGTATTGCCGGCATCCAACGGAGCGGGCTGAGGCGCCAAAATCCTAAATTTCTCCGTACAAACCGGATCGTCCGTTAATGATCTCCATAAAGGTAAATGCGTTGTTGTCGTTGACGGCCGTCTTCGCGAGCTTATTGAGTGCTGACATCGCAACCCAAAGGCACAGATCCAAATGTCTCGCGTTTACGCCGCATTGATTGCTTCAGCTCTTTCCATCGCCGCGCTTCCGACTACCGCTTTCGCCGGCTGCTACGGCTGCTACGCTCCGCCGCAACCCTGTGTCACCTGCTATCAGCCGCAATACGTTCCGCCGCAGTACCGCACCGTGCAGGAAACGGTGATGGTCGAGCCCGGCCGCGTTATCGCCCACCGCACGCCTGCGCAGTATCGCACCGTGATGGTGCCGCAGACTGTGATGGTCGCACCGGAAGGCGTCGAGTACGAACGCGTCGCGCCGCAATACGCTGTCCGTGAGCGCGTCGAAATGGTCGAGCCCGCGCGCACCTATTACGCACCCGTCGCGCCACGCTGCTATTCCTGCGGCTACTGATATCGCGAGATTTTGGGAATTGAAGGCGTGGGCCAATCCGGCTCACGCCTTTTCTGTTTCTAGATTCCGGCCACCGACGACCAGAAGCTCGCCAGTTTCTGTTTGAGCAGTTGAAGCGGCGGCGGCGGTGCCGGCACCTCCTCCGGATCTTCGGGCAAACGCAGACCGATCACGTTCACCCTTCCCCCGCTGATGCTACGCGCCACCAGAACGATGCTATCGAGATCGAGCGTTGCGCCTTCTTTCGGCGCGTGGTCGAGATGGATGTCGAAATAGTCGGCCAGCGTCAGCCCGCTCTGATCACCGTCCACCTTGACGCCATAGACGTCCGCCAGTTCGCCGAGCGTGTGCTCGCCCGACACCGTGAAGTCGCCGAGCAGATGCGGATCGGGCGCCGAACTCGGCGGCATGTCAACGAAGAAGCGGTCGAGCGCCTCGGCTTTCTCGGGCGGCGCCAGCAGATAGATGTAATCGCCGGGGCGCACGGGGTCGGCTTCCGGCGGCGAAAGGATGTGCTGATCGCGGATCACGAGCGTCGGCTTCGACCAGGAAGGCGTGAGGCCGCGCCGAAAGAAAAGGCTCTTCGGCCGCACCGGATAGCCGACCAGTTGCTGCTCGAGCTGCCCGGGCAGGTCGAGTTCGACGCGCCGCGGGCCGCGTTCGCTGCGCGGCAACGCCACGTGAAGCCGCCGTGCGGCGGGCGCCAGCGTCCATCCCTGCAGCAGCAGCGAAATGACCACGATGACGAACGCGACGTCGAAATACAGGTAGGCCTTGGAGAGCCCGACCAGCATCGGGATCGAGGCGAGAAAGATCGCGACAGCCCCGCGAAGTCCGGTCCAGGCGATGAAGATTTTCTCCCGCCAGTTGAAGCGAAACGGCGCCAGACACAGGAACACCGCAAGCGGCCGCGCCACCAGCATCAGGACCAGCGCGACGATGATAGCCGGTCCAATGCTCACCACTAGCCGCTGCGGCGAGGCGAGCAGCCCGAGCAGCACGAACATCACGATCTGCGCGAGCCAGGTTGCGGCGTCGAGAAACGTCACCAGCGCGTTGTGCGCGCGGGTCGGGCGGTTGCCGATGATAATGCCGGCGAGATAGACGGCGAGAAATCCCGAGGCGTGCACGATCTGCGCAGCGCCGAAGATCACCAGTGCCGCCGTCAGCACGAACGGCGCGTGCAGACCCTGCGGCAGCGCCACGCGATTGAGCCCCAGCACCACGAGCCTGCCGCCGGCAATACCGGCGACCGCCCCCAGCACCGCCTCGCGGCCAAGCTCCATCGCCACATGGCCGGCCGAACTTCCGCCGACGGAAATCAGTTCGACCAGCATCAAGGTAAGGAACACGGCGAATGGATCGTTGGTGCCGGATTCCGCCTCCAGCGTCGCGCCGACGCGAGGGCGCAATCGCAGCCCTTGCGCATGCACGAGCAGAAACACGGCGGCCGCATCGGTCGAAGCGACCACGGCGCCGACCAGAAGCGCTTCGGTCCAGTTGAGGTCGAGCACGTATTTGGCGACCGGTGCGGTGATCAACGCCGTCAACAGCACGCCGATGGTGGCAAGCACCATCGACGGCGCCAGCACCGCCTTGATGCTCTGGAAGCGCGTGCGCAGGCCGCCGTCGAAAAGGATCAGCGCCAGCGACACCGATCCCACCAGATAAGTGGTGCGCAGATCGTCATATTCGATGCGCCCGGGGCCGGCTTCACCGGCCACGATGCCGATCAGAAGAAACACCAGCAGCAGCGGCGCGCCAAAACGCAGCGCCAGCAGGCTGGACAAGATGCCCGCCATGACCAGGACCGCACCGAGCAGGATGGCTATGCTGACCGAATCGAGAGAGGCCATGGGCCCTGTGTAACTCCTTGCGACCACATCCTTATCGTCGCCTCACTTCGACGCCAACCGATTTCTGCCAACAACGGGCCGGCAAGACGCGATGGCGTCTCGAGGTACAGCGGCGATAGCGCTAGAGGCGCTGATGTGTGAAAATCTGCCGCACATTCGAATCAACGCGCCCATCAGGTAGCGACCTGCCCGAACAGAGATTTTGACGATGGATTTGAACGATATCATCGAATACCTGCGAACCGTGGCGCGTTCGGTCGGCGCAGAAATTTCTTCCCCTTTCTTCTATCTGCAATTCGGCCTGATCCTGACCGCGGCCGGCATCGCGCTGGCGTCCAGCGCCGCGCTTCGCTCGCGCATCGATGCCGGCTCGCTCGCCAATCGCTGGCCGCTGCCGCTGCGACGCCTGGCCCACGTGACGGTTGAGAGCTTCACGACCATCGTGTTCGCGGCCCTGGTGATCGCGGCACGGATCGCGATGTACCATTCGACCTGGCCCAGCCGCAGCTACATGCTGGTGGTCGCCGCCAAACTCGCATTGGCATGGCTGGTCATCCGTCTCATGACATCGGTCATCCGCAACGCAACGCTGGTCAAGCTGGTCTCGATCACCGCGTGGGTGATCGCAGCGCTCAGCGTCATCAACCAGCTCGATCCGGCGGCCGACGCGCTCGATTCGGTTTCCATCGTGCTGGGCGGCCTGCGGCTGACGCCGCTGCTCGTCATCAAACTCGGCCTGATCCTGATCGCCGCGCTCTGGCTCACCAATATCGCCAGCAACTTTGCCGAAAGCCGGATCAACCAGTCCGCCGACCTGACGCCCTCGATCCAGGTGCTGCTGGTGAAGATGATCCGGATGGGGCTGATGGTGATCGCGATCGCGGTCGCACTCAGTGCCGTCGGCATCAACCTGTCGGCGCTCGCGGTGTTTTCGGGCGCGGTCGGCGTCGGTGTCGGCATCGGCTTGCAGAAGATCGTCGCCAACTTCATCAGTGGCATCATCCTGCTCGCCGACAAGTCGGTGAAACCCGGCGATCTCGTCACCATCGGCGACAGCTCGGGACGGATCAGCGCGATGAAGACGCGCTATATCTCGGTCGCCGCCGGCGACGGCCGCGAATTCCTGATCCCGAACGAGGATCTGGTGACGCAGAAAGTCACCAACTGGACCTATACCGACAAGAACACGCTGGTGAAGGTGCTCTTTGGCACCAACTATGAATCCGACCCCAGACGGGTCTGCCAGCTTGCGATCGAAATCGCGAGCGGCGCGCCGCGTGCGATCAAGTCCAAGCCGCCCGGCTGCATCCTGACCGAGTTCGGCGAGACCGGCATGAAGTTTTCCCTGACCTTCTGGATCGCAGACCCGGACGGCATGGACAACGTGAAGAGCGACGTCATGCTGGCGCTCTGGGAAGCCTTCAAGCGCGAGGGCATTCGGGTGCCCTACCCGGTGCGCGAATTGCGCGTTCGCGGCGGTGCGCTGCCGGTCGATACCACCGTGGAGGTCTCGAACTGACCGCGGTTCCGTCGCTGGTGTGGCGGGTTCGGAAGTCCGCGTCCTGGCGGTCAAACGGCACGAACTTTCCCGATCGGGACATCAGGATCGCTTGCACTGCAGGCGCCAATCACTAAATTAGGAGGTTCAATCATCCCTCCCCATCGAGATACGATTCGCCCATGAGTTATGTTGAGGCTTCCGACACGTCCCTGCGCAAAACCGGGCAAATCAAGCTGCACGGTGCGAGCGGTTTTGCCGGCATGCGCAAGGCGGGGGCGCTGGTCGCAAAATGCCTCGACGAGCTGACCGATATCGTCCGGGCCGGCATGCCGACCTCCGAGATCGACCAGTTCGTGCGCGATTTCGCCTTCAGCCACGGCGCCTTTCCGGCGACGCTGATGTACCGCGGCTATCGCTATTCGACCTGCACCTCGATCAACCACGTGGTGTGCCATGGCATGCCCGGTGATCGCGCGCTGAAGGAAGGCGATATCGTCAACATCGACGTCACCTTCATCGTCGATGGCTGGTACGGCGATTCCAGCCGGATGTACGCGATCCAGCCGATCGCGCGAAAGGCCGAGCGGCTGATCGAGGTGACGTATGAGGCGATGATGCGCGGGATCGCGGCCGTCAAGCCGGGTGCGACCACGGGCGATATCGGTCACGCGATCCAGAGCTATGTGGAGCCGCAGGGCATGAGCGTGGTGCGCGATTTCTGCGGTCACGGCCTCGGCCGCCTGTTCCACGACGAGCCGAACATCATTCACATCGGCCGGCCCGGCGAGGGCGTGCCGCTGCGGCCCGGGATGTTCTTCACCATCGAACCGATGATCAATCTGGGCAAGCCGCACGTGAAGATCCTGTCCGACGGCTGGACCGCGGTGACGCGCGACCGCTCGCTCTCGGCGCAGTTCGAGCATTCGGTCGGCGTGACCGCAACCGGCTTCGAAATCTTCACGCTGTCGGAGCGCCATCAGGAGAAGCCGCCGGTCGCGGCCTAAACCTCGCGCGCCGGCGGAAAAATTCCGCATCCTCGGCTTGTTGCGGGGGCCGCTGTCGAGCGCCCCGATGGCGCGAGGAAGCTCGGCTTCCAACAAGCGCAACTTTCTCCAAGCAAAGATTGGCATCTGCGGAGAAATTGTCCCGGAGAACGAAATCTCTCCTGGAGAATATCGATGGCAAGCCAGTCTTCTTCATTCATCGAGGCGCTGTGCGGTACTGACGGCCCGGCGCGTGACCGGGCCGACAAGATGATGCTCTATGGACAATTCGTCGGAGCATGGGACGGAACGGTCACACGATATGGCCCCAATGGTGAGCGCTTCGATTCCAGCGCGGAAGTGCATTTCGGCTGGGCACTCGAAGGCCGGGCCATTCAGGACGTCTGGATCGTGCCCTCGCGGATCGGGCGGGCTCCCGGGGATGCCGACAAGATGTTCGGCACCACCCTTCGCATCTACGATCCGCAGCACGACAGCTGGCAGATCACGTTCATCGATCCGGTCCGGCAGACGCACGATCGCATGACGGGACGCCAGGTGGGGCGCGACATCATTCAGGAGTACCGCAAAGCAGACGGGGCGATCTGCCAATGGTGTTTTCTGGAGATCGAAGCCGGCTCATTCCATTGGGTCAGCCGCGAATCCACCGACGAACGCGAGACCTGGCGTCTCACCGGTGAATTCTATCTCAAGCGCCGCACCGAACGCGTGGCCGAACGGGCAGCCTCTCATTCCGTCGCGAGATAGATCAATGTGAGCAGCGGCAGCACGCCGCCGATCGAAGCGGCCAGGGGCCAGCCGCCACGGGTATAGGCCCAGACGCCGATGGCGGAGCCCAAGGCGCCAGCGAGGAAGAACGTCGTCATATAGAGGCCGTTCAGGCGGCTGCGGTGTTCGGCGCCGAGCATGAACAACGCCCGGTAACCCAGCGTGACATTGCCTTGCACGCCGGCATCGATCGCAATCGCTGCGATCACGAACGCGGCCAGCGCAAGCGTCGAACCTGGCGCGGACAACAACGTCAGGCCGAACCCGAGCGTCGTCATCAGCATGGCGATCGCGGTTGCAGGCCTGGTCCAGCCGCGATCGGCGATGCGGCCCGCCACCGGGGATATGATCGCGCCGCCGACGCCGGCGAGCGCGAACAAGGCGATCCCGCTCTGCGACATCCGGAAGTCAGGGCCGGCCAAGACCAGCGGCACCGTGGTCCAGAACAGGTTGAAGGCCGCAAACAGGCTTGCCTGGTAAAGCGCCCGCCGCTGCAGCACGGGTGTGGTCCGCGCCAGATGCAGCATCGAGGCCAGCAGCGCGCCATAGCCAAGGCGCACCTGCGGTTTTCGCGCGGGCAGCGCGTAACGGAGCAGCAACGTCAGCAAGACCATGACCGCTGCCGACAGCGCATAAACTGTGTGCCAGGAGGACACCGAGGCAATGAAGCTCGAAACCGGACGCGCCAGCAAAATGCCGATCATCAATCCCGTCATGACGTTGCCAATGACTTGGCCTCGAATTTGCTCCGGCGCCAGGTGACCCGCATAGGGCATCAGGATTTGCACGGTGACGGAGCCGAGGCCGACGCAGAGCATCGCCAGAAAGAACGGCAGCGTGTGTGTCGCGAATGACGCGGTGGCGAGCGCCAGCGCGCCAAGCGACATCACCGACAGCACCAGGCGGCGGTTCTCGACGAGGTCGCCGAGCGGCACAATGAAGAACAGCCCTGCCCCGTAGCCGATCTGGGTCATGGTGACGACGAGACCAGCGGCCTTCGGCGACAGGCCGAGTTCCGCCGCGATCGGCCCGACCAGCGGCTGCGCATAGTAGATATTGGCCACGATCAGCCCGCACGACAGCGCGAGCAGGAAGGTGATCCAGCTCGAGATTGAGGATGGATCGTCGGGAAGATCGGAGGCGATCGTTGTCACGTCTTTTTCCTGTTTTGGGAGAGTCCCGCGGGGACGTCCATTCTTGATTACCAAAAAGGTCGGCGAGTGAGCGGTATATAGGGCGATTCAAGCACTGAGCAAAGCACGGCTCCGTGGGCACCATCTCAAGCTTGACTGCACTTATCCGTTGCAAAACTCTCCCGCCACGGCACAGTGGCGCCGATGCCCGCCGAAAGCGACCCAGCCAACGAGAAGCCGGACGACAAGCCGCATTATCACGGCCATCGCGAGCGGCTGCGCGCGCGCTTTCATGACGCCGGGCCGGATGCGCTCAGCGATTATGAGTTGTTGGAAATGGCGCTGTTTGCAGCACTGCCGCGGCGCGACACCAAGCCGCTCGCCAAGACACTCCTGAGGAAGTTCGGCTCCTTTGCCGAGGTGGTTCACGCGCCGGAACATTTGCTTCGCGAAATCGACGGCGTCGGCGATGCCTCGATCACCCAACTCAAGCTGCTGGCCGCCGCGGCCAGCCGTATCGTTAAGGGCGGGATCAAGAGCAGCGTGGCGCTGTCGTCGTGGAACGAGGTCCTCGATTATTGCCGCACCGCCATGGCTTTCGCCGACAAGGAGCAGTTCCGCATCCTGTTTCTCGACAAGCGCAACCAGTTGATTGCCGATGAAGTGCAGCAGACCGGCACGGTCGATCACACGCCGGTCTACCCGCGCGAGGTGATCAAGCGTGCACTGGAATTGTCCGCCACCGCCTTGGTCCTCGTGCACAACCACCCCTCCGGCGATCCCTCGCCGTCGCAGGCCGACATTCAGATGACCAAGGCGATCATCGCCATTGCGAACCCGCTCGGGATTTCCGTGCACGACCACATCATCGTCGGCAAAGGCGGGCACGCGAGCTTGAAAGGCATGCGGCTGATCTAGTGGTCCGATTCTAACATTCGCATCCCTCCTGCGCGGCCTCCTTTTGCGAATGTCAGAAGCAGAGGACCACCAGCAAATATAGATTTCTAGTGGAGTGAGGATCCGACATTCGCTTTCCAAACTCGCGGCAGGTGGGTAGCGAATGTCAGACCCTGTCCACTAGTTGTCGCCAGTATTTACCATCTATTAACTCTCCGCTTCGCGCTTTAGCGAAGGCGTGAGAAAGTGATTCATCGGATGAGAGGGGATAGCTCATTGCCGAATGAGAGGGGATCGATGATGAATCGGCTCGCAGAGCAGATGAGGGGCGCGGCTCTTTCAATGAGCCCTGGAAATCTGATCGACAAATTTCTGAACTGGCTCGAAGGATTGAGGAGCGCGATGGCGCTTGCCGAAATCAACGGATTGGCTCGCAACGAGGCGCGAACCAGGGTGCTGTTCGATTGATCCGGCGACCAAAGCACGCTGGCGCGACCGAACGTTATCGCGCTTTGGATTGGCTGGGTTCAACAAAACAAGTCAGCACCTATCCAGGCACAAGGGCCGCGCCGCAGATGAGGCGGCCCTTGGCTCGCTACACATAGCGGCCAGTTCGCTCTGGATGGACCAAATTGCATCAGGCGGCTTTGTTGTTCTTCCCGACAAGCTCAACCAGTTGGTTGCGGGCGCTGACTTAACAGCGCTCTGACATTATTCGGTCGGCCAGCCCAACTTATCGGCTGCCTCCGCGGCACGACGCTGCAAGAATTCACGCTCGCGCCGGTTGCCCGCAAGTTCGGCCGCTGCCGTGAAGGCCGTCTTCGCTTCTTCGAACCGCTGGAGCTTGAAGAGCAAGTCGCCGCGCACGCTCTCCAGTAAGTGATAGGTCTTCAGCGCGGGCTCGTCCCCCAGGCGGTTGACGATCTCAAGTCCCGCCGCCGGCCCCTCCGCCATGCCGACCGCCACCGCGCGGTTGAGTTCGATGACCGGCGAGGCCACGCGTTTTGTCAGTTCTGAATAAAGCGCCGCGATCTGCGTCCAATTGGTTTCCGCGGCGGTTGCGGCCCGCGCATGGCAGGCAATGATGGCCGCCTGGAGCGCATAGAACCCGAACGCGCCACCGAGCTCGCGGGCGCGGGCGAGCGCCTGCATGCCGCGGCGGATTTGCAGCAGATCCCAGAGCGCGCGATTTTGCTCGAGAATCAGGACCGGCGCGCCCGCCGCATCGGTGCGCGCGGCGTTTCGAGAGGCATTCAGTTCCATCAGCGCCAGCAAGCCGTGAACTTCAGGCTCGCTGGGCGCGATCGAGGTCAGGATACGGCCGATCCGGAGCGCCTCCTGACAGAGCTGCGGGCGCAACCAGTGCTCGCCCGTTGCTGCGGTATAGCCTTCGTTGAAGATCAGGTAGACGACTTCGAGCACCGTGGCGAGCCGTTCAGACAGCTCTTCGCCACGAGGGCTCTCGTAGACCAGCCCGGACTCCGAAAGCGTTCGTTTGGCGCGAACGATACGCTGCGAAACGGTCGCATCCGAGACCAGGAACGCCCGCGCGATTTCCTCGGTGGTGAGGCCGCAGATCATGCGCAGCGCAAGGGCGACGCGCGCCTCTTGCGACAAAAGCGGATGGCACGCCGTGAAGATCAACCGAAGCATCTCGTCGCCGATATCGTCATCGAGGGCTGCGTCCAGGTCGGGCATCGCCTGCTGCTCCGCCTCCAGCTCGCGCGCAACCTGCTCATGCTTGCGCGCGAGCATCCGGGAACGGCGCAGATAGTCGAGCGCGCGCCGCTTGGCCGTCGTCGCCAGCCATGCGCCAGGTCTCTCCGGAATGCCGCTTTTGGGCCAATGCTCAAGCGCCGCCAGCAGCGCGTCCTGCGTCAGTTCCTCGGCCAGCGGCACATCACGCAGCATTTTCGAAAGGCTGGTGATGAGCCGGGGCTGTTCGATCCGCCAGGCCGCCACAATGGCATTGTGGATATCGCTAGCGCCCACTTTCCGAAGTTCGTGCTCCATCGCAGCGTCCACTTTCACGAACTTCGGAAAGTCATGGGCACTAGGAAACCTTATTGATTCTCGTACCGCTTTATCGATCTGAAGTCCGTGATCGAATTCGCCGCTTGTGGTGCACGGACTTCAGATCGGCGGTACCAGCCATCACGACAGGCGGGACCGTGCGCCGCCCGTCACGGGCCGGCGAAAGCGCGAAGTTCGCACGTACCTTCCCAACCGGGCATGTGGTCCAGATGGAGCTGCATGAACTCCCTCGCCATCGCCAACGCCTCCTCCTTGTCGCGAAGCTCGAAGATCGCGTAGCCGCCGACCACTTCCTTGGCTTCGACGAAGGGACCGTCGATCACGCTGAGCTTGCCGCCCTTGATGCGCACCTGCGCCCCGGTCTCGACCGGCATCAGGCCGCCGCTGTCGAGCATGCGGCCTGCCTTGATTTCGCGATCAGCCAGCTTGTGCATGGCCTCCATCATCTCGGGAGGCGGATTGCCCGGAGGGCCGGGATGGGTCACCAGATACATGAAGCGCATGTGAAAACTCCGTCACGGCGAGCCGTGGGCACCATGCCCCGAATGGTCTCGCTGATGGGCCGACGAACCAACCAGTCGCAAATCGACACCGGTCCCGAAAAAATTCACACGCGTGGCACATCCGCCGGCCGGACCGCCTACTGCCGCATCATCAGCAGCGGATCGGCGCTGTCGGGGACCAGCCGCCACTGCGCATTGTCGTCGGCCTCGAACTGCCAGGTCTCGCCCTTATCGGACATCAGAAGCATCTGACCGTGCTCCAGCCGCCAGCGCGTGGGCGCAAACGCCGTGACCAGGGGATCGCACTTCGGTTTCAGGAAGACCTGAAAATTGTCCTGTCCGGCATCGGTATTGGTGAGCGTGAGGCCGCAAACGATCTGGCCACTGTTGCGCACCATGGCCCAGTCGCCGATCATCTGATCCATCGATTTCGCCAGCGAGCGAGCGGCCGCCAGATTCTGCAGGATGTAGACGCCTTCGTTCTGCCGGACGCCTTCGAAGATTCCACTCTCGACTTCGGTGAAGTCGATCACAGGCTGGCCGCTGGCATCCTGCAGCCGGACGATGTCGAGGCCCTTGACATTCCAGGCTGCGATGTCCTTGGCAAAGGGCAGCGCCTTGGCGCAGTTCGGTTCGAGTTCAAGCTTGAGGCCTAGCGGCGCCGCATCGGCCTTCAGCGTGATAACGCAGGTCTTGCTGCGCTCGGTCGTCGCAAGCTCCCATTGGCCGACCATGTCCTTTTTCAAGGAGGCCGCGTCCTGCGCGAGGGCCAAGCGCGCCATCGCCAACGACATCGCGAGCGATGCCGAAACCGCCGCGACAATGATGCGCGGCCAGGGTCTCATCAGCGGCCCTTTACCGGCGTTTCCGCAATCGGGGTGAGTGGCGGCTTGCCGGCAAACCAGGCCTTCAGGTTGTCGACCACGAGCTGGTCCATGGCGTTGCGCGTGACGACCGAGGCGGAGCCGATATGGGGCAGCAATACGACGTTCTGCATCGCCTTGAGCTCGTCGGGAACGGCCGGCTCGTTGGCGAAGACGTCGAGGCCCGCGGCAAGAATGGCACCGGACTTCAGCGCCGCGATCATCGCCTCTTCGTCGACGACAGAGCCGCGCGCGACGTTGATGATGACGCCGCGGGGCCCAAGCGCCTTGAGCACGTCGGCATTGACCATTTTTGCGGTCGAGGGACCGCCGGGCACGATCACCATCAGCGTATCGACGGCTTTCGCCATCTCGATCAGGTCGGGATAGTGCTTATAGCTCAGGCCCGCGACCGGATTGCGCGTGTGATAGACCACCGGCACCAGCGAGGCATCGAGGCGGCGCGCGATCGCCTGACCGATGCGCCCCATGCCGACGAAACCGACCTTGCGGTCGCGCAGCGATCCGACGCTCAAGGGATATTGCTGCGTCGTCCAGAGTCCGGAACGCAGGTAGCGGTCGGCCTTGATGAATTCGCGAAGCGTCGCGATCAGAAGCCCCATCGCGATATCGGCGACCTCTTCAGTGAGGACGTCAGGCGTATTGGTCACGACGATGTTGTGCTCACGCGCATGGTTGGCATCGACATGGTCGTAACCGACGCCGAAAGACGCCACGATTTCGAGCTTGGGAAACATGCTCATCACGGCGCCATCGCAGCGGGCGGTCGAGTAGGTCACCGCGGCGCCGCGAATCTTCTGGGCCACTGCCGGGCTGATGCGCTCCAGATCGGCGCGCGTCTCCGCCGGGTGCAACACATATTGATCGGAAAAACCCTTGTCGACGATCGGCTTGTTCGGCCCGTAGACAAGGAGGTCGATTTTTTCCGATGAAAGATTTCCGCCCGACATTTTTAGTTTTCCTTTCCAAGCGCGCTTTCGTGCCAGCGCCGCAGCACCAGATGCGAGGCCAGCGCCAGCAGCCCATAAATGACAATTCCCGCCGCCGAGAGCAACAGCAAGGCGGCGAACATTCGGGGAATGTTGAGACGATAGCCGGATTCGGCGATTCGGTAGGCCAGCCCGGATCCGGCGCCGGCGGAGCCTGCCGCAATTTCAGCCACAACCGCGCCGATCAGCGACAGCCCGCCGGCGATGCGAAGTCCGCCGAGAATATAGGGCAAGGCGGCCGGCAATTTGAGCAAACACAGGGTTTGCAGCGGCGAGGCGCGATAAAGTTGAAACAGGCCGGCAAGGTTCCGATCCACCGAATTGAGGCCGAGCGTGGTGTTGGACAGCACAGGAAAGAAGGCAACGATCCAGGCGCAGACTACCACGGCCGTGCTTTGCGGCAGATAAATCAGCAATAATGGCGCAATCGCGATCACGGGCGTGACCTGCAGCACCACGGCATAGGGAAACAGCGAATATTCCAGCCACTTCGACAGATTAAACAACAGCGCCAGCACGATGCCGCCGATCGCGGCCGCGGCAAATCCCTCAAAGGTCGTCAGCAGCGTGGTCAGAAGCGATTGAGACAACACGCCCCAGTCGCGGATCAGGGTCACAAACACCGCTGACGGCGCCGGCAGAACATAGGGCTTGATATCGTTGGCGCGCACCACGAATTCCCACAGGCCGAGCCCGGCGGCGAGCACGATGATGGGCAACATGAAACGCGCGACGCGCGCGGCGTGATTGCCGGCAGGCCGAGGCACGACAGAGCGCGGCGAAAGATCCGGCGTGCTCATGCCGACTGTCCTGAATAGGCCGGAGCCAGCGCGTTCGAGACTTTGCGGCAATAGCCGGCATAGTCGGCCGAGGTGCGAAAGTCCTCGTTGCGCGGCTCTGCGCTATCGACGCGGATTTCGCTGGCGATACGCCCGGGCCGCGAGGTCATCACCAGCACCCGCTGCGACAGATAGACCGATTCAAAAACCGAATGGGTGACGAAGATGACCGTCTTGCGCAAATTGCGCCACAACGCCAAAAGATCGTTGTTGAGACGGAAGCGGGTGATTTCATCGAGCGCCGCGAACGGCTCGTCCATCAACAGGATGTCCGGATCGGTCACCAGCGCACGCGCCAGCGAGACGCGCATTTTCATGCCGCCGGACAATTCGCGGGGATAGCTGTCCGCAAACTCGGAAAGCCCGACTTGCGCGAGCGCATCGTCGACGCGGGCCTTTGCGGCCGACGACGGCACGCGAGCGAGCTTCAGCGGCAGCCTAACGTTCTCGCGCACGCTGGTCCACGGCATCAGGGTCGGCTCCTGAAACACGAAGCCCACGGCGTGGCGGCCGTTCGCCGCGGCAGCGCGCTGGGCCACGCGGACGGTTCCGGAACTCGGCGCGGTAAGGCCGGCGATCAGGCGCAATGCGGTGGATTTGCCGCAGCCGGACGGCCCGAGCAACGATACGAACTCGCCGCGGCGAACCTCGAGATCGATCGGACCGAGCGCTGCCAGGCCATTGTCGAAGACCTTGGTGACGCCGCGCAGGTTGACCGCGGCGTCTGTCGCCGGTTCGGTGTCCATATCCGCAAGCGCCTCCGAATCGACCATCGCGCTTCGGCCCTAGTTCTTCGGCCGCAGGTCGAGGCCGACGCCCTTGTTGACGAAACGAAGCGTATAGGACTTGCGATAATCGATGTCGGGCTTGACCACGTGGGCGCGCACCATCTTGTCGAAGAAGCTCGCCATGCGGGCATCGTTCATGGCGCCGATGCCGTCGCGCAAGGAGTCGCCGGAATCCACGATGCCGTATTCCTTCATCCGGGCAATCGAAAAAGCGAGCAGTTCATCCGTCATCTCCGGATTGAACTTCTTGATCATCGCGTTCGCCGCCGCGTTGTCGCCGTAGAGATAGTGATACCAGCCGATGATCGAGGCATTGACGAAGCGCTGCACCAGATCCGGTTTCTTGTCGATCAGCTCGCGACGGGTCTCGACCAGCGTCGAGTAGGTATTGAAGCCGTAATCGGCGAGCAGGATGACCCCAGGCTTGAATCCGGCGGTCTTCTCGACGGCGTATGGCTCGGACGTGACATAGCCCTGCATCGCGCTGTGCTTGTCGGCCAGGAATGGCTGCGGATTGAACGTGTACGGTTTTACCCTGTCCTCACTGAACCCATACTCGGATTTCAGCCATTGGAAATAGCTCGAGATGCCTTCCTTGGAG
>NZ_DASSRP010000323.1:0-6325 GCF_035701725.1 Bradyrhizobium sp. | reverse complement strand
TTCGAGCAGCATGTTGCCAAAGCGCGGGTCGGGTTCGTCGACGCGAACGGTGAACATCAGTTTTTTCACATGG
Source organism: Bradyrhizobium sp. (assembly GCF_035701725.1). Taxonomy (GTDB): domain Bacteria; phylum Pseudomonadota; class Alphaproteobacteria; order Rhizobiales; family Xanthobacteraceae; genus Bradyrhizobium. Next base: position 6,252 of record NZ_DASSRP010000323.1, on the reverse strand, counting down.
TGGTACATGAGGGGGATCCGCGTTGGAGGAATGTCAGGCGCAAACCTGCGGGAGGTGCGCTTGTTCCTAACCCGCGCAGAGCGATTATCGCGGCCCCATCTTTGCTTCGTTCGCGCGACTCCGCCGACGCGGCGTCGAACAAATTGCCGACTCTTCCCGCGCGTTTGACGCGATGGATTTAGGCCGGGCCGACCCCTTTCGCGGCCTCTCCCGCCGCCGCTGCCGCCAACCCCCCGGAACTTTCGCCGTCTTGATCTCTTGAGACCGTAATCGCGGGAAGGCCATGTCGATCGAATCGGAACTGAAGTTTCGTCTTGCACGCGGCGATGTCGGCGCGCTGTCGCATCTGCGCGTCGTTGGCGCGCAGATCGGCCCGGTCAGCCGCCGCCGTCTGGTGTCGACCTATTTCGATACGCCCAAGCGGAAGCTGCACCGTCACGGGCTTGCACTGCGCGTCCGGCAATCCGGCGAACAATTCCAACAGACGATCAAGACCGCGCCCGGCGGCGGCTTTGCGCGCGGCGAGTGGGAAACGGAGCTGCACGGGGCGAAGCCCGATTTCAGAAAGGCCAAGGGGACGCCGCTGGCGAACCTGGCCAACCGGAAAACCCGTCGCAAGATCCGGCCGGTGTTCCAGACCACGGTCGAGCGCCAAACGCGCCCGCTTTCGCTCGGCGCGAGCGCGATCGAGCTGGCGGTCGACCGCGGCAAGATTTCCTCAGGCCGCCATGCCGAAGCGATTTCCGAATTCGAGCTTGAGCTGAAGAAGGGGCAGGTGCCGGATCTGTTTCGCCTGGCGCGGACCATCGAACGTCGCCTCGGTGCCGAGCTTGATCTGAGCTCCAAGGCCGAACACGGCTATCGCCTCGCCAATGGCGGCGAGCAGCCTGCGATCCACGCCGAACCGGTCGAGCTTTCCGGCAAGATGACGGCGCGCGATGCCTTCAAGGTAATCGGCTATGCGAGCCTGCGGCATTTTTCCGCCAATGCGGCCGGCGTTCGTGCGCTTGATGCCGAAGCCGTCCATCAGATGCGGGTGGGGCTGCGCCGACTTCGGGCGGCGATTTCCCTGTTCGGCGAACTTCTGCCGGGACCGCGCACCGCCGATATCAAGCACGAACTGAAATGGTTGACCGGCGAACTTGCGCCGGCGCGCGAGATCGACGTCTTCCTGGCCGAGCGGATCAAGCCGCTCGGTCGCAGCTCGACGCCGAAACGCGGCTTTCGCGCGCTCGAAAAACATTTCGCCGCGCAGCGGAAGACCGCGTTTCACAAAGCGCGGGCTGCGCTGGCGACGGCGCGTTACCGCCGTCTCTTGATCGACGTGCTCGAATGGCTGGCCTTGCGCGGCGCCGGCGCGCCGGCAGCCGAGACGCCGATCGGCGATTTTGCCGCGGCCCTGATGCAGCGGCGCACGCGCAAGGTCCGCAAGCAGGGCCGGCATCTGAACGAATTGTCGCCGCGCCAGCGCCACAAGCTGCGGATCAAGGTCAAGAAGCTTCGCTATGCCGTCGATTTCTTCGAGGCGCTGTATCCCGCGAAGGCGGACGAAGAGCTTGCGCGGTTTTCCGGCCGGCTGAAGAAAATCCAGGATGCGCTCGGTGCGCTCAACGATTTCCTCGCCCATCGCACCATGGCGGCCGACGCAGCCTTGACGGCGCCGCGCAAGGACCGGCGCGCCCGTGCGTTTGCCTCAGGCTTGTTGGCGGGCCACGAAGAGGAGGCATCGAAAACCCTGCTCAAATCGGCTTCAAGGGAACTTCGCCGCCTGCGTCAGCTCGAAGCCCGGCCGTCCTAGCCGACATCGCCGTCCAGGCCTGCGCTTTCCCGCGAGGACGACAATTTGTCGCTCGCACCATTGTCACGAGGATTTCAGGACTGTCCTGGCACGATGCTGGCTTAGCCGGCGTCTCAGGCCCGATTTGTCGTTTCGCTGCAACTTCCACAAATCCGGCCAACCGAAAGACCGACAAATGATTTTCTCGATAAAACTGTTGTTGGATGCTTTGCGTGGCATCGATCCGCTTAATTTTCTGGCACCGATCTGCCTCGGATTGAGCGCGTGTTTCATGGCACTGCTGGTGGAATTGGAGAAAAGCCGGGCCCGCTGGCGTGAGAGCGCGCAAAGACGGCGGTTGGCATCGCGCGCGGCGCCCGACCTGCAGCGCGACCGCCGGAATTGATGCGGCATCTTGATGCCGCCGATGTGATGGATTCGATACGTTCTGGGCCCTAAAGTGGCGCAGACATTGAATGTCTGATTTGAAGGTGGCCGCGATGCATCGACGGGCATTCCTGAAGTCGTTGACCGGCGCCGGCATCGTTGCCGCATCCGGCGGTTTGCCGGCACCCGCGATCTCGCAACGCGCCGCGGCGAACACCGTCCGCCTGGTTCCGCACGCTGACCTTGCCAACTTCGATCCGATCTGGACCTCGTCCTATATCGCCCGCAATGCCGGCCTTCTGGTGTGGGACACGCTTTACGGCATGGACGCGGGTCTCAAGGTCCAGCGCCAGATGGTTGAAGCGGAAGGGGTTTCGACCGATGGCCTCACCTGGACCTTCCGCTTGCGCGCCGGACTCAAATTCCACGACGGCGAGGCGGTCTTGGCGCAGGACGCGGTTGCCAGCATAAATCGCTGGGCCGCGCGCGACACGTTCGGACAGTCGATCAAGAGCATCGAGCAGGAGCTTGTTGTCGTTGACGATCGCACCTTCCGCTGGGTCCTCAAAAAACCCTATCCGAAGATGCTGCTGGCGCTCGGCAAGATCGCAACGCCCTGCTGCTTCGTGATGCCGGCGCGGATTGCCGCCACCGATCCGTTCAAGCAGATATCGGAATATGTCGGCTCGGGGCCGATGCGCTTCGTGCGCAGCGACTGGGTGCCGGGCGCGCGCTCAGTGTTCGAAAAATTCGCCGATTACGTTCCGCGTCAGGAAGATGCATCCTGGATGGCCGGCGGAAAGCGGATCACCGCAGATCGCATCGAGTGGATCACGATGTCGGATCCGGCAACCGTCGCCGCCGCGCTGCAAAACCGCGAGGTGGACTGGTGGGAGCTTCCGCTTCCCGACCTGATTCCGATGTTGCGCAAGAGCCGCAATGTCGTCGTCGATATCCAGGACCGCTACGGCAATATCGGCGTGCTCTCGATGAACCACCTGTTTCCGCCGTTCAACGATCCGCGCGCCCGGCGGGCGATGCTGATGGCCCTGAACCAGGAAGAATACATGCGCGCCTTCGTCGGCGAGGATGTCAGCATGTGGAAGCTGCTGCCCGGATATTTCACGCCCGGCACGCCGTATTACACCGAGCAGGGCGGCGAAATTCTGAAAGGCGCGCGTCGGCTCGACGAGGCCAAGCGGTTGCTCGCCGCGAGCGGCTATAAAGGCGAGCCGATCGTCTGCATGGCGGCGCAGGACATCGCCAACCACAAGGCATGGGGTGACGTCACCGCGGATCTGTTGAAGCAGCTTGGCATGAACGTGGATTTTGCCGCAGTCGACTGGGGCACCGTGGTGGCGCGCCGCGGCCAGAAGAATCCGCCGGCCAAGGGCGGCTGGCACATGTATCACACCAGCGTCTACGGCGTGGACTGGGTGTTTCCGACCAGTCCGTTCATCCAGGCGAGCGGCACTGCCGTGGTCGATGGCTGGGCGAAGAGTGCGCCGGTCGAAGCCGAGATCGCGGCCTGGTTCGCCGCCACCACGCTCGACGATGAAAAGGCGGCGGCCGGTCGGTTGAACGAAGCCGCGCTGAACGATGTGATGTGCGCGCCGCTCGGCTGGTACAAGCGCTATTATGCCTGGAATCGGGATCTCGCCGGCGTCACCCAGGGACCGCTGCCGTTCTTCTGGGGCGTCAGCAAGACGGCGTGAAGTCTCGCTTGTTCAAAACTGAACATAGCGGATCGGCATGCATGCTTCAGATCGGAGATGCCGACTAAGTTTGAGTAACTTACTTCTGCCGCGCGCGCATGCGGCGCGTGCGTTTGCTCTGCCTTGTTGAGCGAACAACTTACCCCTAGCTTGGTGGAGTTCATCAAAAGCGGGATTCATGTCGCTCGATTCAGCTATCGCATCGCTCTGCAGTCGCGTCGAAGCGATGGCGCCTCAATCCAGGACCGGAGTTAGCCTCGCGAGCAAGGATCGAACCGAGCTGGTGCGCGCCGTCTTTCCCAACTTGCCGCCAACCTTTCAGTCCGCGATCAAAGGGCTTCCGATGCGCCCGCCCTATTTCGGAGCGTGCACGGCGGCAATGGACGGCAATGAAGTGATTACCTCGCACGACCTGACGACAGAAACGCGATTCGACGAACGCTTTGTCCAGTTGTGCATCGGCCATGGCATCCGCGCCTTGCAGTCGCGCCCGGTGCTGGGCCGCGACAGGTTTCCGATCGGGACGTTTGTGATGGGGTATTCCAAGCCCGCCGACGTACGGGACTTTGACATCGCGCTGATGGAGTTCGCAGCGGACGCGATCGGCACGGTGTTGCAGGCGCATTGGGACGGCGCGGCGTGAACATAGCGCGTGAGCAGCCCCGCGGCGACTCTGCCTCGGTGTTGTCTGGCCTACTCGACGTGCATGCCGGACTTGGCGACGACGGATTTGAAGATCGCCAGCTCTCTCTGTTGCCGCGCGGCGAGTTCGGCCGGTGTCGAGGGGATCACCTGCGCGCCGCCTGAGGCGAAGCGCGCTTTCACCTCGGGTGAATTCAGCGCCTTCACGACATCGGCGTTGAGCTTGTCGATGATCGCATCCGGCGTGCCCTTGGGCGCAAACAGCGCCGTCCAGTTCGATGCGTCGACCTCGGCGACGCCTTGCTCGCGCAAGGTCGGCCAGTCCGGATTGAGCGCCGAGCGCGCGGCCGAGGCGATGCCGAGCACGCGCAAGCTTCCATCCTGCAGGTAAGGCGAAACCGAAGAACTGGCCAGGATCGCCAGCGGCACCACGCCTGAGATCAGCGCCTGTACGGCCGGGCCGCCGCCCTTGAACGGCACGTTCTGGAATTTGGTCGCCGTACTCAGAGCGAGCCATTCCAGCACCAGATGCGTGATGCTGCCGACGCCGGGCGTGCCGATGTCGATCCCGCCGGGCTTTGCTTTCGCGGCCGCGATGACATCGGCGACCGAACGATAGGGGCTGTTCTTCGTGGCGGCGAGCACAATCGGCGCGTCGCTGACGCTACTGATCGGCACCAGATCGCGCACGACGTCGTACGGCATCTTCTCCAGCAGCGCCGGGTTCAGCGACACGTCACCCCCGCTCGCCATCACCAGCGTATAGCCGTCCGGATCGGCCTTCACGGCGGCGGACATCGCGATGAGCCCGTTGCCGCCGGACCGGTTCTCGATCACCACCTGATGCCCCCAGACCTCGCCGAGTTTGGCGCCGAGAATGCGCGCGGCAATGTCGGTGATGCCGCCGGGCGCATAGGGAACGAGGATGCGGACGGGTCGCTCGGGATACGCTGGCGCGCCGGAACTTTGCGCATTGGCCGCCGAAGCGGCAACTGCGAACAAAAGCGCGGCTGCGCGGAGGACCTTCAGCATGTCAGTGCGCGAGCGGATCGGGCCGAAGCTGCAGTTTCACCGCGCGCGGGCGATTGGCCGTTCCGCCTTCGAGGTGGAACATCGTGCGCGTGCCGTAGGTCGACCACAGCGCGGTGCCTTTCCAGCCGGCGCCGGCGTCGTCGACCCGTCCGTCGACGTTCTTCGGGAAGAAGCCCATCGGGTAGGGAACGGTGAAATTGACGAACTGGCCGTTGACGATCGCAAGGATCGAGCTGTTGAGGTTGCCCATCACGATCGGCACGTTCTTGCCGAGGCCGAAGGTGTTGAACCAGTCGACCCAGACGTAATAGCTCGCCTCGGCGCTGCCGCCGTCCTCTACGCCGCGGATCTGCGGCCCCGGCAATTGATAGAGCGTCCAGCCTTCCGGGCAGTGCTTGCCGAGCGCCGTCGGCCCATTCAGCACCTTGCACTTGCGGCGGTCGAAGCTGCCGACATGGCCGCTGGAGAGCGCCGCCCAGTACACGCCATCGGCATCGATGTCGCCGCCGCGCGGGCCGTAGCCGGGCAGCGGCGGCTCGTAGATTTCCGACAGCGCCGTCTCTTCCGGGTTTGGCCCGAGCACCGTGCGCACGATCGAGCCGGGATAGCCGATCACCGTTCCCCAGATCGCGCCATCGGTCGGGCTGACCGCGATGGCATATTCGTTGACGGCGATGCGCTTGTCCTTGCCCGGCTGGA
>NZ_DASSRP010000322.1:0-10394 GCF_035701725.1 Bradyrhizobium sp. | reverse complement strand
GGCGGGCGCGGCAGGAACGGCGCCGCGAAGCAGGTCGAGAATTCAGGCTCCACACCGACAAGGCCCTTCTCGGTGCCGGCGACCTTCGCCGTATAGCCGGACAGGAAGTGATACATCGCCTGCGCCGGGGTGAGTTTGGCGATCGGCGGCATCACGCCGAAAGCGTCGGCGGTGAGGAAGATGATGTTCTTCGGATGGCCCGCGATGCCGCTGCGCGATGCGCTCGGGATGAAGTCGAGCGGATAGGCCGAGCGCGTGTTCTCGGTCTTCTTGTCGCTGTCATAGTCCGGGATGCGCGTCACCGGATCGAACACGACGTTTTCCAGAACGGCGCCGAAGCGGTTGGTGGCGTCCCAGATCTGCGGCTCGGCCTCGGCCGAGAGCTTGATGGTCTTGGCGTAGCAGCCGCCTTCGAAATTGAACACGCCGTCCGGTCCCCAGCCGTGCTCGTCGTCGCCGATCAGCGTGCGGTTCGGATCGGCCGACAGCGTGGTCTTGCCGGTGCCGGAGAGGCCGAAGAAGACAGCACTGTCGCCCTTGGGGCCGACATTGGCCGAGCAGTGCATCGGCATCACGCCGCGCTCGGGCAGATAGTAGTTGAGCGTCGTGAACACGCTCTTCTTCATCTCGCCGGCATAATAAGAGCCGCCGATCAGCACGATCTTGCGGGCGAAATCGATGGCCACGACGTTCTCCGAACGCACGCCATGGCGCTTGGGATCGGCGCGGAAGCTCGGCATGTCGATGATGGTGAGCTCGGGCACGAAGGTCGACAGCTCGATCGCCTGGGGACGGATCAGAAGCGTACGGATGAACAGCGAGTGCCAGGCGAGCTCGGTGAAGACACGGGTCTTGATCCGGTAGGTCGGATCGGCGCCCCCATAGAGATCCTGCGCGAACAGCCGTTTGCCCTCGGCATGCTTGAGGAAGTCGGTATAGAGCGCCTCGAACTGCTCGGCCGTGATCGACTGGTTGCCGGCCCACCACATCTTCTTGTCGGTGGTCGCATCGCGGACCGTGAACTTGTCCTTCGGGCTGCGGCCGGTGAACTCACCGGTGTCGGCGCACAAGGCGCCATCGGCTGAAAGCACAGCTTCGCCCGCGGCCAATGCATATTGATAGAGCTGCGGCGCGCCGAGATTCCAATGCACCTGCTTGAGATTTTTTAAGCCGAATTTGTCGGCGCCAAAGGCACCGTTCCGCACACCCGTCTCTTGCACGAAAAACTCCTCCTCGAATCCGCGTTTCTTGATCGCGCGGATGCCTAACTCCCGCGCGTCCGTCACGGTTAAGGCCGTTGAGTATAACCGCCCAGGGAAGGCCGGGCGAACGAAAATTGCGGGCGATCTTTAGTGATGAACGCACGGCTTGCCAAGCCGATCCCACCGATTTGGTTTATTCCAGAACGGCCTGGCCTGCCGCCCCACCATGCTGCGACGCAAAGCCGCTATGGCGTCCTCCCCTCCGGTGACCTTGCCTGATCCGCCAGGCGGACCAGGATTTTCCGTAAGTCGCCGGGCCCTGTGATCCGCTCGGGAAAGTCGAGCCGCAGCGTCTTGGTCCCGGCCTGCAGGTCAATACCTTCGGGATCGATCCCGCTACAACGCCAGTCGGCGGATCCTGCGCCCAATAGCCGCGTGGCGTAAAGGCCGAGCGCTTCGCGGTGGTCGGAATTCAAGTGCTCGACCGCGCTCTGTTCGGCGTCGATCAAGGCCTGCGCATCCGAAATATCGGTCAAAAACTGGGCAGCCTTGAGATCCAAAATCCGCCCAAAGCCCGCCACCAGATGCGTCCCGCTCAGGCGGATTCGGAAAAACGAGAAATCCTTGAAATCGACGAACGCTTCCGCGCTCGGGTGGGCATTCAGATAACGTTGCCGCACGAGGTCGCGATCGGCCGTGATCTCCTCAGCGTGGCCCGACAGCATGATCCGCGCGCCCTCGAGCGGATCGCCCTCGACACGCTCATCCAGCATCAGCGAGACACGTGCGTCCGCAAGCAGGTTCTTGGTGTGAATGGCAAGACGGGAGATCAGGAGAATCGGCGAGCCGTCGGGATGGGTCGCCACATTGACCAGCGAGCAATAGGGATCGCCACTTCCCGCCATCAGCGTCGCCAGCGCGCCCTGCCGGCTGCGGCGCAAAAGCGATTTAACGGCCTTGGCGGGCTCGAAATCCGGGGTCAATTGCATCGATTATTTCCTTGCATCCTGTTGCAATTGGGACCTTTTCTCGGGTAAACCGACGTCCATACGGGGCGGGGCGCCTAGGCAAAAAGGGGCGCTTTCATGGAACTCGGTCACACTTCAGCCCAGCTTGCATTGCTCGTTGACCGCGTTCGAAGCCCATCTATGCGGCGCAGCAAACGTTTAGCCGCCGTTTCAGCCACGTTGGTGCGGCGGATTTGACATTCGCTCCGGTATCGCAGCGAGTTCTTGAGGCGAATGTCAAATCCGAAACCGCACCAAGAAACCTAAATCTGCCAGCGTCTCTTGGTTCTGACATTCGTAAACAAAGCCGCCGCGATATCAAACGAATGCCAGAAACAGGACACCGGTAGCAGTATCTGAAAGCAGGCTCATGCCCACCATTGCCTTGGTCGATGACGACCGCAACATTCTTACCTCCGTCTCGATTGCGCTGGAAGCCGAAGGCTATCGCATCATGACCTATACGGACGGTGCGTCGGCGCTGGACGGATTTCGGACCAGCCCGCCCGACCTCGCCATCCTCGACATCAAGATGCCGCGGATGGACGGCATGGAGACGCTACGGCGGTTGCGGCAAAAATCCGACCTGCCGGTGATTTTCCTGACCTCCAAGGACGAGGAGATCGACGAATTGTTCGGCCTCAAAATGGGCGCCGACGATTTCATTCGCAAACCATTCTCGCAGCGGCTTCTGGTCGAGCGCGTCAAGGCGGTGCTGCGCCGTTCCGCCCCGAAAGACCCGACGGCCGTGCCGAAGGAAACCGATGCGAAGGCGCTCGACCGTGGCCTGTTGCGCATGGACCCGGAACGCCACACCTGCACCTGGAAGAACGAGCCGGTCACGCTCACGGTCACCGAGTTTCTCATCCTTCAGGCGCTCGCCACGCGCCCCGGCGTCGTCAAGAGCCGCAACGCGCTGATGGATGCCGCCTATGACGATCAGGTTTATGTCGACGACCGCACCATCGACAGCCACATCAAGCGGCTGCGCAAGAAGTTCAAGGTCGTGGACGACGAATTCGAGATGATCGAAACCCTCTACGGGGTCGGATACCGCTTCAAGGAAGCTTGAGATACGCGTCCTACGCGGTTTGCCGACTGACGTTGGCTGGGGTCTCATGCTAGTGTGGCGGTTCAGAACTCCGCATCATTTGTGCCGCGCCTTTGCCGGCGCGGTCGCAACGCGCGAGCCTTCGCGAAACAACCGGCGGTTTTGACCATTGCTCGATCGAACGCAGCCTGATTCAAACGTGAGCGCTGGCGACGCCGTCGCGCCCGTCGTAATGGACACCGTTGCGACGGAAAATCCGCCGGCGGCACCCTGGCAGCCGCTGGGTTGGCTGCGCCGGTTTGGACAGTTTGCTTTTGCCCTAAGCTTCTCCAGCCTCACACGACGTATCGTTTCGCTCAACATTGCCGGCCTGCTCGCGCTGGTGGCGAGCATTTTGTACTTGTCGCAGTTCCGCGCCGGCCTGATCGATGCCCGCGCACAGAGCTTGCTGGTGCAGGCCGAAATCATCGCCGGCGCCATTGCGGCTTCCGCAACCGTCGAGACCAATGCCATCACCATCGACCCCGACAAGTTGGCGGACCTGAAGGCCGGCGAAACCGTCAGCGCACCGGACGAACTTTCCGGGCTCGATTTTCCGATCAATCCCGAGCGCGTGGCGCCGGTGCTGCGCCGGCTGATTTCGCCGACCAAGACCCGCGCCCGTATCTATGACCGTGACGGCGTGCTGATCCTGGACAGCCGCAGCCTGTATGGCCGCGGCGACGTGCTGCGCTTCGAACTGCCGCCGCCGTCGGTCGAAAAGCCCGGGCTCGCCGAGCGAACGATGATCGCGATCCGCACCTGGCTCAATCGAGGCGACCTGCCGCTCTACACCGAACTCGGCCCTGAAAACGGCAACGGCTACCACGAGGTCGCGCAATCGCTGAACGGCCAGAAGAGCAGCATGGTCCGCGTCAATGACCGCGGCGAGGTGATCGTTTCGGTCGCCGTTCCCGTGCAGCGGTTCCGCGCGATCCACGGCTCCTTGATGCTGTCGACGCAGGGCGACGATATCGACCAGATGGTCACGGCCGAGCGGCTCGCAATTCTGAAAGTCGGCGGCGTCGCTTCCGCCGTCATGATCGTATTGTCGCTGGCGCTGGCGAGCACGATCGCGGGCCCGGTGCGCCGCCTCGCCGACAGCGCCGAGCGCGTCCGCCGCCGCATCCGCACCCGCGTCGAGATTCCCGACTTCACCGGCCGCCGCGACGAGATCGGCCACCTCTCCGGCGCGCTGCGCGACATGACGGGCGCGCTCTACAACCGGATCGAGGCGATCGAGATGTTCGCCGCCGACGTCGCCCATGAACTGAAGAACCCGCTGACCTCGCTGCGCTCGGCGGTCGAAACCCTGCCGCTCGCCAAGACCGAGAACAGCCGTGCGCGGCTGCTCGAGGTGATCGAGCATGACGTCAAGCGCCTCGACCGGCTGATCTCGGACATTTCCGATGCGAGCCGGCTCGATGCCGAATTGCAGCGCCAGGATATGGCGCCCGTCGACCTGCGCCAGCTCCTCACCGCGCTCGCTTCGGTTGCCAATGAAACCAAGCGCGGCAACAATGTCGCAGTCGAATTGCGGTTCGAGGGCCGAGGCCAGTTCGACACCTTTGTCGTTCCGGGTCACGATTCACGGCTTGGACAGGTCATTTCCAATCTGCTGTCGAACGCGCAGTCGTTCTCCGAACCCGGCAGCAAGGTGCGGATCACCTGCCGGAACCGGCGTTCGAATATTGAAATCATCGTCGATGATGACGGCCCCGGCATTCGCGAGGATGCGCTCTCGCGCATCTTCGAGCGCTTCTATACCGACCGGCCGCATCAGGGCTTCGGCCAGAATTCGGGCCTGGGGCTCTCTATCTCCAAGCAGATCGTGGAAGCCCATGGCGGACGGATCTGGGCCGAGAACCGCCTCGGACCGCCGGGCGAGGATGGCACCACGACGGTTGCCGGCGCGCGCTTTGTGGTCCGGCTGCCGACCTGATGACAATCGAGGGCGAAGCCAGCATTCATGCGTCCGCGGTTCTGGCGGGGAGATGTGCCGTGCTCATTCGCGGGCCGTCCGGTTCCGGCAAATCGCGTCTTGCATTCGACCTGATCCTGGCCGGCCGCGCCGGTGTGATCGCGCCGGTCACGCTGATCGGCGATGACCGGGTCCACGTCTTGGCGCGCGACGGGGTATTGATGATTCGGCCAGCGCCGGCTCTGGCCGGCCTGATCGAGATCCGCGGCCTCGGTATTCGCCGCTGCGACTTTGCCGCCGAGGGAATCGCGGGGCTCGTTGTCGACCTCCAGGCGCCCGATGCCGAGCGCCTGCCGCCGCCGGAAGCGCTACAAACCTGCATCGATGGTATTTTGATACCAAGAATTCCGGTCCAGTGTGGATTTTCCGGGCTTCCGTTGGTGATCGCAGCCCTTACAATGACCGCGAATTCATCTTCCGCACATCCTTCGGCGGATTGCTCGAAGGAATTTGGTAACCATATCACCCCCACACTCGCGACCGAATAGACCGCGCTCTCTCTTGGCTATTTTCCGGGAGAATTGCAGGGTTCCCCTCTTGCGCAGGGGCTCCGGATGGTCAAAGTGGCGCGTTCGTGCGGTGCACCAAAGGCACCCACGAGGAGTTCTCGATGATTGGTCTAGTACTTGTGACCCATGGGCGCCTTGCCGACGAATTTAAGGCGGCGCTGGAACACGTCATGGGTCCGCAAAAACAAATCGAAGCCGTCACGATCGGCGCTGAAGACGATTCCGATCTGTGCCGCAGCGACATTATCGAAGCGGTGAATCGCGTCGACAGTGGAGACGGGGTTGCGATCCTCACCGACATGTTCGGCGGCACGCCCTCGAATCTCGCTATCTCCTGCATGAGCCGTCCGAAGGTGGAAGTGCTCGCGGGCATCAATCTTCCCATGCTGGTCAAGCTTGCCAAGGTCCGCGAAGAGCGCACCCTTCCCGATGCCATTGCGATGGCCCAGGAAGCCGGCCGCAAATACGTGACCATTGCAAGCCGGGTGCTTGCCGGAAAATGAGCGACGACGGCGCGGCGCCCGACACCTCTTCCGGACCTCGCATTCCGGAAGGCGCCGTTTCCCGCGAACTTCCCATCATCAACAAGCGCGGCCTGCACGCGCGCGCCTCCGCCAAATTCGTGCAGATGGTCGAACGCTTCGACGCCGAAGTGTGGGTCACCAAGGGTGGCGAGACCGTCGGCGGCACTTCGATCATGGGTCTGATGATGCTCTCGGCCGGCCCCGGCACCTCGATCGTCGTGTCCGCGGCGGGGCGCGAGGCGCAGGCGGCGCTCGATGCCATCACCGAACTCGTGGCCGCCAAGTTCAACGAAGAGAATACGTAGACTTCCGTCATTCCGGGATGGCGCGCCAGCACCAGACCCGGAATCTCGAGATCTCAGGTGCGCAATTGCGCACCACAGTTCGCTCGTTGTCACTCGCGCCCCGGCATGACTAACGTCATTTCGCCGGCGGTACGATATAGACCTTCCAGGTGACAGCAGGACCTGCATGGCCCTTGAAGAAGCGTTGCGTGGTGATCGCGACCTGCTCGGCATCCTTGCCGTTCGCGGCCATCCAGGCCTCGCACTCCGGCAAGCGGTTGTCCGTGGTGTCGCAGACGCCGATGAAGCCGAGACGCCTGGCCTCATCGAGCGATGTTAGGCCTGAGGACCAGATTTCGCCCGGCGTCAGCGGCGCCGGATGGTCCGGGCTATAGAAGGTCATGGGCTCGCCGACCTCGGTCGTCCCGGCAACCACCGACCAGCGTGTGAAAAAGCGGTTGTGCCACAGGCCGGTCAGTTCACGCGCCAATTGCGAGCGCGCGCCGTAGCTGAAGGCAAGCCTGGGATCGTCGGAAATTTCGTGGACGGCGATCGCAGGCGAAGCTGCAAGCGTTGCCAGCGTCAGAACGAGCCAGATCGCGGCGATCCGCAACAGTGCCACGCCCGGCACGCGCAACGAGGGAAGGCACACGAGCGCAAGCGGCACCAGGAAGAACAGCGAGATCCCCCAATCGGTCTTCATGTATACGTTAAAGATCAGCGCGCCGAGCGGCGGCCCGACGGCGACGATGATCTGGATGATCCAGACGTTGAGCGCCTGAGTGCCGTTCACGCCCGTACTGGCTGTCGATGACCAGAGACGCGCCAGGGTCGCCCGCGGCCCACGCAGGCTTATTCCGGCAAGTGCGAGCGCAGCGATCAGGACCGGCAATACCAATAGTCCCAGATTGTGTTCGATGTAGCCGAGGACCAGCCGCGCGCACTGGGCGCGGGTCACATGGCCATAGACGTCGCCCGCATAGGTCAGCGGCACGAAGTCCACATCCTTCAACCATAGAAGATGCGGGATCATCGCGACGACCGCGACGACCATCGCCACCCATGGCGCCGGCGCGCGCAGAAATTCACGGCGCTCGGGATGAATGAGCGCGGCAAGGCCGACCGCGCCGATCATCGTGAGCACCCAATATTTCGTCATCAGCGCCAGCGCGCCGGCAAGCCCGAGCCAGACGCCGGAGACCGCGGTTCGCTTCTGGAACGCATCGAGATAGGCCAAGACCAGCAGTGGCAACGTCACGAGCTGAAGCAGGTCGGGATTGTATTTGAAGCCCTTGAAATTGAAGATCGGATAGATCGCGAGCATCACCACGACGAGAAATGCGCGGCGATAATCCACGACCCGTGTTGCGATCAGCCAGCAGATCACGAGGCCGGCAGACACCGTCGTCATCGCGAGCAGGTAAGTCGCCCAGTCGGTGACCGGGAACATCTTGAACCAGATGCCGGCGACCCAGCCCGCAAGCGGCGGGTGCTTGCCATAGCCGAGCTGGAATTTCTGCCCCCAGGCGAAGGCTTCCGCGACGTCCATATGGATGTCCTGTGCGGCCTTCAGATTGATCAGGATCACGGTCCACAGCACCGCATGGAGGGCGGCAAACGAGAACACGAAGGCGGAGGCGCCGTAGCGGTCCTTGGCCGACGCCAGCACCCAGGCCGCGAGCCGCCGCACGCTCAGCCGGCGGATGCCCCGGCGGCGGCGTGGCAGGGTCGTGGACGAAGTGAGCGTCGGAGACATGCGTTTTGGTACCTCTCTCGATCCCGCGTGGGTAGCGCGTTTTGCGTGCAAGTGTAATCAGCTTGGCGTGAAGATATGCCCTTAAAAGCCCGCCATTTTGGTTGCCGCCAAAAACCGCGAATGCTATCCCGCGCCCCATGACATCAGTCCCCATTCCCAACATCCGCAACTTCTCGATCGTTGCGCATATCGACCATGGCAAATCGACGCTGGCCGACCGCCTGATCCAGATGACCGGCGGCCTGTCGGATCGTGAAATGGCGGGCAAGGAACAGGTGCTCGATTCGATGGACATCGAGCGCGAGCGCGGCATCACCATCAAAGCCCAGACCGTGCGGCTGAACTACCGCGCCAAGGACGGCAAGGATTACATCTTCAACCTGATGGACACGCCCGGCCATGTCGACTTCGCCTACGAAGTCTCGCGGTCGCTGGCGGCCTGCGAAGGTTCGCTGCTGGTGGTCGACGCCAGCCAGGGCGTCGAGGCGCAGACGCTCGCCAACGTCTACCAGGCGCTCGACAACAACCACGAGATCGTGCCGGTCCTGAACAAGATCGACCTGCCGGCCGCCGAGCCCGAGAAGATCAAGCAGCAGATCGAGGACGTAATCGGCATCGATGCCTCGGACGCCGTGATGATCTCGGCCAAGACCGGGCTTGGCATTCCCGACGTGCTGGAGGCGATCGTCACCCGCCTGCCGCCGCCGAAGGGCGACCGCGACGCGACGCTGAAGGCACTGCTGGTCGACAGCTGGTACGACGTCTATCTCGGCGTGGTCGTGCTGGTGCGGATCGTCGATGGCGTGATGAAGAAGGGTAGCCGCGTGCGCATGATGGGCACGGGTGCGGCCTACGACATCGAGCGCGTCGGTTTCTTCACTCCGAAGATGCAGCAGGTCGACGAGCTCGGGCCCGGCGAGATCGGCTTCATCACCGCGGCGATCAAGGAAGTCGCCGATACCAGGGTCGGCGACACCATCACCGACGACCGTCACCCGGTGAAGGACATGTTGCCGGGCTTCAAGCCGGCCATCCCCGTGGTTTTCTGCGGCCTGTTCCCGGTCGACGCCGACGATTTTGAAACGCTGCGCGGAGCGATGGGCAAGCTGCGTCTCAACGATGCGAGCTTTTCCTTCGAGATGGAAACTTCCGCCGCGCTCGGTTTCGGCTTCCGCTGCGGCTTCCTCGGATTGTTGCATCTGGAGATCATCCAGGAGCGCCTGTCGCGCGAATTCGATCTCAACCTAATCGCGACCGCGCCGAGCGTGATCTACAAGATGCATCTGACCGATGGCTCGACCATCGAGATCCATAATCCGGTCGACATGCCGGACGTGGTCAAGATCGCTGAGATCGAGGAACCCTGGATCGAGGCTACGATCCTCACGCCCGACGAATATCTCGGCAGCGTCCTCAAGCTCTGCCAGGACCGGCGCGGCTCGCAAAAAGAGCTGACCTATGTCGGCAGTCGCGCCATGGTGAAATACGATCTGCCGCTCAACGAGGTGGTGTTCGATTTCTACGACCGCCTGAAGTCGGTCTCGAAGGGCTATGCCTCGTTCGATTATCACCTCACGGACTACAAGCCCGCCGATCTCGTCAAGATGCAGATCCTCGTCAACAACGAGCCGGTGGACGCGCTCTCGATGCTGGTGCACCGCACCCGCGCCGAAGGCCGCGGACGCGCGATGGTTGAGAAGATGAAGGAACTGATCCCGCCGCACATGTTCCAGATTCCGATCCAGGCGGCGATCGGGGGCAAGGTGATTGCGCGCGAAACCGTGCGGGCCCTGCGCAAGGACGTCACCGCGAAATGCTACGGCGGCGATATAACGCGTAAACGCAAACTTTTGGAAAAGCAGAAGGAAGGCAAGAAAAGAATGAAGCAGGTGGGCCGGGTGGAAATCCCGCAGGAAGCTTTTCTTGCCCTGTTGCGGCTCGGGGAGTAGGCGCCAGCGTGTCGGAACCGGTGCGTGAAGTGGTGGCCGCCTCCCCGGAGACGGCGGTGGCGTCCGGCAAATCCGTCGTCCGCGAATATGCC
>NZ_DASSRP010000321.1:0-9695 GCF_035701725.1 Bradyrhizobium sp. | reverse complement strand
CATCCGACGACCGGCACGCCTCCCGGCGCCACCATCGGAACATTGCTTGGCGCCATCGACACCATCACTGGAAATACCACCAACCCGAGCACCATCAGTACGACCGGCACGCCCGGCGAGATCACCTTGAACACCGGCCTGGCAAACAATCTGACGATCACGGACAACAATTCGAACGCGGTGTTCTCGCAGCTCGGTTTCTCGGCGGACCCGGCGGCAACCCGGACCGGCGGTGGCGGCACGGGTACTGGCGTCGTGGTCAACTCCGATTTGACGACCTTCGACAACGAAAGCATCAGCGGCGGCGCCATCACGGTCTATAATTCGGCCGGTACGCCGGTCAACGTTCAGCTCCGCTGGGCGCTAGTGGCGCCGAATACGTGGAACCTGTTTTATCAGAGCAACTCTACCCCGGCGCTGCCGGGCGATACCACCTGGACCAACGTCGGTGCGAATTTCGTCTTCAACTCCAACGGCAACCTGGTGAGCCCGACCG
The DNA here is from genome assembly GCF_035701725.1 of Bradyrhizobium sp. Classification (GTDB taxonomy): domain Bacteria; phylum Pseudomonadota; class Alphaproteobacteria; order Rhizobiales; family Xanthobacteraceae; genus Bradyrhizobium. Next base: position 9,199 of record NZ_DASSRP010000321.1, on the reverse strand, counting down.
GTGGCGGCGTCACCATTCCAAACCTCACGGTCAACAATCAACAGGTCGGAGACGTCCGACTCAACATTGCCTCGGGCGCGCTGTCGCAATTCTCCTCCACGACCGGTAACGCGACGGTCGGCCAGATCACGCAGAACGGTTTTGCCGCCGGTCAGCTCCAGTCGGTGGCGATCAACAACTCCGGCCTCGTGGTCGGTACTTTTTCCAACGGACAGAACATCGATCTCGCCCAGATCACGCTGTCGCACTTCAACGGCACGAACTTCCTGCAGGCGCTCGACGGTCAGGCCTATGCGGCGACCGCGGAGTCCGGCCCGGCGATCCAGGGTGCCTCCGGCACGATCGCGGGGTCGTCACTGGAAGGCTCCAACACCGACATCGCCGACGAGTTCACGAAGCTGATCGTGACCCAGCAGGCCTATTCGGCCAACACCAAGGTGATCACCACGGCCAACGACATGGTTCAGAGCTTGCTGAGGGTGATCGCTTGAGGCAAGCGCGAATGGTCAAAAGTGGGTAACGAAGATGGGTTTGAGTTCTGCCCTTGCCAGTGCTGTCGCGGGCCTGCGCGCCAACCAGGCCGCGCTCTCGATCACGTCGTCGAACGTCGCCAACGCGAACACGCCTGGGTATATCACCCAGTCCGTCAACCAGATCGAGGTGGCGAGCGGCGGCGCCGGCTCCTCGGTGCTGGTCACCGGCGTCACCCGTGACCTCGACCAGTTCATCCAGGGACAGCTTCGCACCGAAACCGGCGGTGCCGGCTTTGCCAACCAGATCTCGAACATTCTGGGCCAGCTGCAAAGCATTTACGGCACGCCCGGCGGCACCGGCACGCTGGAAACGGCGTACAACAATTTCACCTCCGCCGTTCAGGCGTTGCAGACCAACACCACCGCATTGTCGGCGCAGACGACAGCGTTGAGCGCGGCGCAAGCGCTGGCACAGACGATCAATACGACGTCGCAGGGCATCCAGACGCTGCGCACCAACGTCAACCAGGACATCGGCAACTCGGTGGCGCAGGTCAACACCGACTTGCAGCAGATCGCGGCGATCAACACCAAGCTGCAAAGCCTGGACCCGACCGATCCGTCCGCGGCGACGCTGAAAGATCAACGCGACAGCGCCATCAACGATGTGTCGAAATATCTCGACGTGCGCGCTGTAAACAGCGGCGTCAATGGCGTCAATGTCTTTACGACCACTGGCGTTCAGCTTGTCGGTGACAGCCAGGCATCGCAATTCAACTTCAATTCGGCCGGAACGCTGAGCCCGACTTCGCTCTACAATTCCGATCCGGCCAAATCCGCCGTCGGCGCACTGACCGTGACGCTTCCGAATGGCGCGAGCCTCGATGTCATCGCCAACAAGGTGATCAATTCGGGACAGATCGCCGCCGACATCCAGTTGCGTGACCAGACGCTGGTGCAGGCGCAGACCCAGGTCGATCAGCTCGCGGCGACGCTTTCAAGCTCGCTGTCGGACCAGACCACCCAGGGCACCGCCGTCGCACCTTCCGCGTCGCTCGTCGGCTTCAATGTCGATCTGAGCAATGTCCTGCCCGGCAATTCGATCAACCTGACGTACACGAATAACGCGGGTCAGCAGCAACAGGTGAAGATCGTTCGGGTCGATGATCCGAGCGCGCTGCCGCTGAAAAACGCGCCGGGGGCGAGCCCGCAGGTCATCGGTGTCAATTTTACCGGCGGCATCACGTCGGTGGTATCGCAGTTGAACGCCGCGCTCGGCCAGACGCATCTGCAATTCGCCAATCCATCCGGCAACACATTGCAGATCGCCGCCAACCCGGCCGACAACGTCACCGTGAACTCGGCCTCGACGACGACCACGGTGACGTCGCTGGTCAGCGGCAATCCGCAACTGCCGTTTTTCACCGATGCAGGCTCGCCCTATACCGGTGCGATCACCAGCGCCGGTTCGGAAATGACGGGTTTGGCGGAGCGCATCCAGGTCAGTCCGGCCCTGCTCGCCAATCCCGCCAACGTCACTGTATTCAGCAATTCACCGCCGACGGCGGCCGGCGATACCACGCGCTCCGACTTCATTTTCAAGCAGCTGACGTCCTCGACCTTCACCTATTCGCCGCAGACTGGTCTCGGTTCGACGACGGTGCCGTTTACCGGCACCATCAGCAACTATCTACAGCAGTTCATCGGACAACAGGCCTCTGCGGCGAATTCCGCGACGCAACTGCAGCAGGGCCAGAGCGTCGTCGTCAGCACCTTGCAGCAGAAATTCAATGCGACCTCGGAGGTCAACATCGATTCCGAGCTATCGAACCTTATCTCGTTGCAGAACTCCTACGCGGCCAACGCCCATGTGATGTCGGTCGTTCAGAATATGATGCAGACCTTGTTGCAGGCTCAACGCTAGGTTTCCAGGTGTAAGGCGATCTCCAGATGTCGATTAACAGTATCGGTTTCAACAATTCGCTGTTTGGCCAGGCGGTTCAGAATCTCAACAGCCAGCTCACCGACCTGTCGACGCAGCTTGCGACGGGAGAGAAGTCGACCACTTATTCGGGAATGGGGCTCAATGAGGGTTTTGCGATCGCCGCCCGGGCACAGCTTTCCAACATCTCGGCCTTTACGACCACGATCAGCAACGTCAATACCAGCATCCAGGCCGCCAATACGGCCCTGCAATCGTTGTCCGACATCTCCACGACGGTGCGCAGCAACGCCGTTTCGACGCCGCAAAATCTCAACAGCACCGGCCAGACGGTCGGACAACAGAATGCCGTGAACCAATTGGCGTCAATCGTTGGCATTCTCAACACCCAGGCCGGCGATCGCTTCCTGTTTTCAGGAAGCGCGATCAATACGCCGGCCGTCGCCGACTTCAACGCTATCCTGAATGGCAACGGCACCCAGGCCGGGCTGAAGCAGCTTATCGCGGAACGAGCACAAGCGGATGGCACCACCGGTCTCGGGCGGCTCGTGATCGCATCGTCCTCCGCCACATCGTTCTCGGTCGCCGAAGACGCAGCCGGTTCGCCGTTCGGACTGAAGCTCAGCACGGTCACGTCGAATCTGACCGGCGCCACCGTGACCGGTCCCTCCGGTTCGCCGGCTGCCGTGTCGTTCAGCTTCGGCGCGACCAATCCCAATCCGGGTGATCAGGTTACGCTGAATTTCAATCTACCTGATGGAACAAGCGAATCTGTGCAACTCACGGCTTCGAATACCACGCCGGCGCCCGCGAACACGTTTGCAATCGGCGCGACGCCGGCGCAGACGGCGGCCAATCTCGACTCGGCGCTGAATACGGCGATCGGCAAGCTCGCCAACACTTCGTTGGTGGCGGCCTCCGCCGTCGCGGCGGGCAATGACTTCTTCGATCCCTCGAGCATCGCGATCGGAAATGCCGCCAGCAACCAGCAGTCGCCGGCGGCGCCGATTACGAGCGCGACGAAGCTGTCGGGTACAGCGCCGTCGGATTCGCTCACAACCGGCTTTGCCAACGGGGACTCCATCGCCGTCAACGGCAAGCAGATCACGTTTTCAACATCGTCGCCGACGTCGTTGACGGGCCCCACCTACAACATCAACCCGACCACCGGCACGGTCGGCAATCTGTTGTCGGCGATCGACTCGATCACCGGCACCACGACTCCTTCCTCGATCGACGGCGGTGCCATCACGATCCATACCGACAATGCGGCGGGCTTTTCGATCACTGCCTCATCCTCCGATCCGAACGCGCAGGCAGCACTCGGCGCCCTGGGCTTCGGCGGCGGCAATCCGGCCACCACGACCAATGCCTCCGGCACCACGATCTCGGCGGTGCAGCCGCCGTTGCGCGTGGCCCCGCCGTTTTCGAGTTCAACGACGCTCGTCAACGGTTCGGCCACGACGGTTGCCTGGTACACCGGCAACTCATCGGTCAATCCGCGCGCCTCGTCGGCGGCCCGGATCGATTCGGGTATCACGGTCGATTATGGCGCGCAGGCCAATGAGCAGGCGATCCGTCAGCAGATCGAGGGTGTGGCAGTTTATGCCGCCGTCAGCTTCTCGCCCACCGCGGCCAATTCGCCCGCGCAGGCCGCGGCGCTCTCGTCGCGCATCGCGAACAACCTTGCGTCGAAGCCGGGCCAGCAGACGATTTCGGACATTCAGACCGATTTCGCAGCGGCCCAGACCCAGATGCAAGCAGCGAGCGCTCGACAAACCCAGACACAGACCGTGCTTCAAAATCTCGTCGACTCGACCGAGACCGTTTCGACCCAACAGGTCGCCAGCGAAATCCTGCAATTGCAGACCACGCTGTCGGCTTCCTACCAGACCACCTCGATTCTGGCCGGCTTGAGCCTGACCAAGTTCCTGGCGCCCGGCGCCTAATGAATACGGCGATGGTGGTTGGGGGGCTGACGCACCCGCGAGGGCCATAAAGCTTTCGTTAACCATAGCTGTTTACTTCTCCTAACGCGGGTTAACGCCGCGTTAGCGGCCGTTGGTGCTCATTGACGTTCCGCCGGTCGCGGCGGGATACGATAGTGAGGCCTTGCCATTGAGGTCTTTGGAATGCTGCACGGTAGCGTTCGATTCCAGGTGTCGGAGACGGGTAGGTCGCGGTCGGCCGCTGCGATGGCCGAATTGTTCGCGCCGCTGGATTCACTGCTGATCACAGGCGGCGATTCGCGTCTCGCCATCAATCCGGCGACGGGCCTCAACGAATATGGTTGTCAGTCAACGCCTTGCCCGGAAACGCTGAGCTTTTCCTCCAGTACCGCGACGTCGATTTCGGAGCGGGCCTACGAGCGCGCCCAAGCCGCGCGCGAAGCCTTGATGGCTTCGGCGATCGATGTCGGCATCGAGGCCGCCTTCGACGAGCGCGTCGAGGAGATGCGGGATGAACTGCGCTTCTTGCTGGATCTGAAGCCGGCCCTTGCCGACGTGGTATTTTCGCCGTCCGGCACGGACTCGCAACTTCAGGCGCTGTTTCTGGTCCGGGCGCTGCTCGGACCCGAACTCGTTTCCGTCGTGGTCGCGGCCGACCAGACCGGCAGCGGCACGGTGAATACCTCGCGGGGGTGCCATTTCAGCGCGGCCACCGCGAACGGCGGCCGGGTGCAGAAGGGCGAGCCGATTTCGGGCCTCGGCACCGCCGTCAGCAGCGTCGCGCTTCCGTTGTTCGACGAGGCCGGGCAGGCGAGGCCGCCCGCCGCCAGCGATGCGATCGTGTTCGAGGCGGTCGAGCGCGCGGTCAGCGACCGCGGCAAGGTGCTGCTCCAGGTCATGGATTCCTCGAAATTCGGCTGGCGCGCCCCGAGCGATCAATGCCTTGAGGCGATTACGGCACGGTGGCCGGAACAGGTACAGGTCGTCGTCGATGCCTGCCAGGTGCGGCTTGGCCGCGCGCGGCTCAAGCGGTTGCTTGATCGCGGTCATATCGTGATCGTGACCGGATCGAAATTCTTCACCGGGCCGCCCTTCAGCGGTGCGCTCCTGGTGCCGGGTGCGCTTGCCGCGCGCCTCGATGCCGCGAACAGCATTCCGCCCGGCCTCCTGGAATATTCCAGCCGCAGCGACTGGCCGCAAAACTGGCCGGCCTTGCGGTCGCGCTTTCCGGTCCGGATGAATTTCGGCCAATGGCTGCGCTGGGAAGCCGCGATCGAGGAAATCGGCGCCTATTATCGCGTGCCGGACTCGTTTCGTCAGACGGCGCTTGCGAGTTTCGGCAAGGCAGTCGAACGGTTGGTTGCGGATTCGCCCTCACTTGAACTCCTGCCTTGGCAGGAGCGGCCGATCGATGCCGCCGACGAAGAGATGACGCAGCGGACGATTTTCTCATTCGTGGTTCGGCAAGGCAAACGTCTGCTCTCGCTTGAGGAGTGCCGCGCGCTCTATCGCGCGCTCGCCGGCAATGGCGCGAAGGGCGCCTCGGCGCAGGCTTGCCTGATCGGCCAGCCGGTCGCGCTCGGCCGCGACCCTTCGCCAGCGGCTGCGCTTCGGATCAGCGCCAGCGCACGCCTTGTCTCCGAAGCGTGGTCGCCAAATCCTGATATGGCGCGCCGGGGCCTGCAACGTGCCATCGATGAGGCGGCGGCAGCGCTCGCCAATCTTGAATCGCTGCTTGCGAGCAGGCTGGAACCAACGGGTGCCTCACATGGATCGTGAGCAGACTTCAGACGGCCTTGCGCGCTATCCGAGCGCCGACCGTATCGGATTTGCCAGACTGACGAGGATGGCGTTCGAAGGCGCCGACCTGCGCCCCCTGCGCGACCGGTTGATCGGGCGGATTGCCGACGGCACAGCCAGCGCGGGCGAGGGCCTCGACCTCTCGCTGATCGCCCAGCTTCTCGGCGACAAGCAGACGGGGATGGCGATCCAGGCCGAGGTGCTCGCCTATCACCAACTCTATCGTTCGCCGTGTGCGTCGGAAACGCCGAAACTGCGGGTGCTGGCGCTGGCGGCGGCGATCGACATGGGCGGCAACACACCGATCGAATTTCTGCTGGAGCATTCCGGTATCGAGCTGCAGACGCTCTATGTGGTCGCCGGCGTCGATCTGCCGGTGCCGCTTCCCGAGCATGACGTGGCGATCGTGATCGCCTCGGATTCGGAAGAATGCATCGAGGCCTTGCACAAGATCGACATGATGGCGCCGCGATGGCCGCGGCCGCTGCTCAATCCGCCGCGCCTCGTCCGCAATCTCGATCGCGACAAACTCCATAGCCTGTTGCGCGGCGTGGACGGACTTGAAATCCCCGCAACCCACGACGTCAGCCGCACCGATTTGATGTCGGCCGCGCAATCCGGCGGTCTGTCGGCCATTGCGGATGAGCTGACGTTTCCGGTCATCGTGCGGCCGCGCGGCTCACATGCCGGCGTCGGGCTGGCGAAGATCGATGACGGCGCTTCGCTCGCGCAATACCTCGCGGCGCAAACGGCGCCGGCGTTCTTTGTCGCCCGGTTCGTCGACTATTCGAACGCGGACGGGCTCTTTCGCAAGTATCGCGTCGTCTTCGTCGGCGGCAAGCCGTACGCCTGTCACATGGCGATCGCCGATCGTTGGGATATCTGGTATCTCAACGCCGGCATGGCGTTCAGCGCCGAGAAGCGCGAGGAAGAAGCGCGCTTCATGCGCGACTTCGACGTCGGTTTCGCGTTTCGCCACCGAGCGGCGCTTGCCGCCATTGCGAGCCGGGTCGGCCTCGATTATTTCACGATCGACTGTGCCGAGAACAAGGCGGGCGAGCTTCTGATCTTTGAAGCCGACAACACCGCCGTCGTTCACAACATGGATTCTCCGGACGTGTTTCCGTACAAGGCGCCGCAGATGCGCAAGATCTTCGATGCGTTCGCGGCGATGCTCTATCGGGCAAGGCCCGGGCGCGACCAGGCGGCGTAGTCCCTTTCTGTGCATTTCGTGACGATTTGGTCCGCCATCGCCGGAAATTGACCGGCACGCGGATAAAATAGTGCGCGGCAGACGGTTGCGCGCCGGATCGATGTTGCGCTCTTATCTCTCCCTCGAAAAAATCGGAAAGCGGTCCGCGAAGGCCGCTTCAGGGAGAGGAGCGCCGGGACATGACCGCGCCAGACGAGCAAGACGACATGCTGATCGAATGGGATGTCGGGATTCCCATGGACGACGGCATCGTGGTGCGTGCCGACGTGTTCCGGCCGGTCACGGCCGGAAAGTGGCCGGTGCTTCTCAGCTACGGTCCCTATGCCAAGGGCCTTGCGTTCCAGCGGGGCTATCCGAGCGCGTGGGCGAACATGATCGCCGGTCACCCCGACGTGGCGTCTGGATCGACCAACAAGTATCAGAACTGGGAAGTTGTGGATCCCGAGAAATGGGTGCCGCACGGATATGTCTGCGTCCGCGTCGATTCCCGCGGCACCGGCCGCTCGCCCGGCTATGTCGATCACTTCTCGCCGCGCGAGACGCGCGATTTCTATCAATGCATCGAGTGGGCCGGCGTTCAGCCCTGGTCAAACGGCAATGTCGGGCTCAACGGCGTGTCCTACTACGGCATCAATCAGTGGCATGTCGCCTCGCTGCAGCCGCCGCACCTGAAAGCCATGTGTATCTGGGAAGGTGCGGCCGACTGGTACCGCGACATGACGCATCACGGCGGTATCCTCTCGACGTTCTGGGCCAACTGGTACGACATGCAGGTCAAGACCGTGCAATACGGCCTCGGCGAGCGGGGGCCGCGCAGCCTCGTCACCGGCGCACTGGTGTGCGGCGACGAGACGCTGTCGGATGAACAGCTCGCGCGCAACCGCGCAAGCTTCGGCGATGAGATCCTGGCGCACCCGCTCGACGACGATTATCACAAGGCGCGTTCGCCGGACTGGAGCAAGGTCACAGTGCCGTTCTTGTCGGCGGCCAATTGGGGCGGGCAGGGGTTGCACCCGCGGGGCAATTTCGAAGGTTTTGTTCGCGCCGCTTCGACGCAGAAATGGCTCGAATGCCACGGGCTCGAGCACTGGACTCATTTCTACACCGACTACGGCCGCGAATTGCAGCGCCGGTTCTTCGATTACCATCTCAAGGGCGCGGCGAACGGCTGGGACAAGCAGCCCAAGGTCCAGCTTCAGGTGCGCCATGTCGACGGATTCGTCGAACGTCAGGAGAGCGAATGGCCGCTGTCTTCGACGCGCTGGACCAAATTCTATCTCGATCCCAGAAATCAGATATTGTCCTTGCAGCCGCCGTCGGAAGATGCGGACCTCAGTTTTGCGGCGGACGGCGATGGGCTGACGTTCCTGTCAGAGCCACTTTCGGAAGCAACCGAGATCACCGGACCGCTCGCGGCGAATTTGCGGATCTCCTCCAGCACCGAGGATGCCGACATCTTTCTGGTGTTCCGCGTCTTCACGGCAGACTTGCGCGAGATCACCTTTCTCGGCGCGATCGATCCGCACACCCCGGTTGCGCAGGGCTGGCTGCGCGCCTCGCATCGCAAGCTGGATGAGAAGCTGTCAAAGCCGTATCGGCCATACCACAGTCACGACGAAGTGCGGCCGCTTGAACCGGGCAAGGCGGTCGATCTCGCCGTCGAGATATGGCCGACTTCCGTTGTCGTTCCGAAAGGATACCGCATCGGCCTCAGCGTGCGCGGTACGGATTACAGGTGGCAGGCCAGCACCGGAGCCAGGCTCTCCAATTTCAAGAATGAACTGCTTGGATGCGGGCCGTTCCTGCACGACGATCCGCGCGA
>NZ_DASSRP010000320.1:0-35495 GCF_035701725.1 Bradyrhizobium sp. | reverse complement strand
CACGGCACTGGAGATGCCGCTCGCGCCGAGCTGGAAATGGATCGATGTCGTTGTGGTGTTCGACGATTTTCTGGACGCCGCCGCGTTCGGTTACGAGGCCGCGCTCGCCGACGGCATCGTCAAGAAGCTGCTCGCGCCGGTGACCTGGCCGCTGCCATCCTATTTCGGCGTGCTCAAGCCTCATTGTCCTGACGGCAGGAGTATCCTGATCGCGATGATCGCGGAGCCGTCGCTGGAAAGCTTCAAAGCGCTATTGGGCAACCGCGGCGAGATCACGCTGGAAACGCCGACCGACGATAGTGCCGGTCAAGTGCCGCTATACGAATACACCTGGAATCACACCACGCTGCAGGTGCTGAAGTCGGATCGATCCGTGACTTATCTGCAATGCCTTTACCCACATGACCGGCTGCTTGAAAAAGTTGCCGAAATGCGCGGACTGTTTCCGAACGAGGTGCTGCAGCATCTGGAGTTCATTCGTTTCGGCGGCCAAGTCACCTGCAGCGCGCTACCGGTGGTGCGTTTCACCGGCGCCGACCGCCTCAACGAGATCATTTCGCTGCACGAGCAGCGCGGCGTCTATATCGCCAATCCGCATGTCTATACGGTCGAGGATGGCAGCCGTTACAAGCGCGCCGATGCCGATCAGCTCGGTTTCAAACAGGAGGTCGATCCGCTCGGCCTCTTAAATCCCGGCAAGATGCGGAGCTTTGTGAGCTCAAGAACAAGAACCTGACGATGCGCGTGCTCTACGTCTATTGCCATCCGCTCGAGGACAGTTTTCATGCCGCGATCCGGAAGGAAGCGCTCGCCGGGCTTGCAGAGGCCGGTCATGACGTCGATCTGCTCGATCTCTATGCCGAAGGTTTCGATCCCGTCCTGACCGCCCAGCGCCGCCGCGACTACCACGATCCGGAGCGCAATCGTCTCAACAATCAGGCCTATGTCGACCGGCTGATGGCGGCGAATGCGCTGGTCGTGCAGTTTCCGACCTGGTCATTCGGGCCGCCGGCGATGCTCAAAGGCTGGTTCGACCGGATGTTCGGTCCCGGTATCGCGCTTGACCTCTCCGATGCCGGGCATGCCAAACCGATGCTGAGCCATATCGAACGCATCAGCGGCATTGCGACTTATGGGCGGCCACGCTGGCAGGCGATCGGCATGGCCGATCCGCCGCGCAAGATCATCAAGCGTTATCTACCCTGGTTCACCGGAGGCAAAGCGCGCGTGCGCTACCATGCGCTCTACCATATGAACGTCGCGACCGTCGCCAAGCGCGGCCGTTTCCTTGCCAGGGTGCGGCGGGAAATGAGCCGGTTCTAGCCGGGTGCAGCGGCGATCACCTCGATTTCGACGACGAATTCGGGACGGGTGAAGCCCGAGACGATCACCAGCGTGGAGGCCGGCGGAGTTGCCGAAAACTGCCGGTCGCGTGCGCGCATATAACCCTGCATATGCTCGCGGCCCGTCACGTAGGCATTCAAGCGCACAATATTGGCCAGCGTCATCCCGTCCTCGGCGAGGATTGCGGCGATATTTGCAAAGCACAACTCGGCCTGCGCTTCACTGCCTTCCGGGATCTGCTCGTCCGCGTCGATGCCGAGTTGCCCTGAAGTGACGACCAGCCTGTATCCGGCCGGCACGACGATGCCATGGCTGTATCGCGCAAGGGGAGGCCGGACCGAAGAAGGGGCGAGGGCGCGCAAGATGAATGGCTCCTGATCGTGGATTTTCGCTGATGGTAGGTCACTTGCGACACGGGCGTCATTGAAAACTTCGACGCGGCACAGTGTGGAACGCTTCGTCGCGATCGCCAATTGCCTATAAATTTGGCGTTGCCGATAAAGCAACGGATTGCTCGAATAAAAATGCTTTGAGGCGACAGTCCGCTTATGCATCCTCGACACCGTTCGGTACCGCTCGATACGAGGATCATTCCCCATGGCGATTAGAAATTTCCCCCGCATGGCCGCGACGGCGTTGCTGGGAACAGTCGCGCTAGCTGCTTCGCTGACCGCGGTGGCGGCGGCCGACAAGGTGACTTTCCTGACGAGCTGGTTTGCCCAGGCGGAGCATGGCGGCTTCTACCAGGCCAAGGCCACCGGGCTTTATGACAAGGCCGGTCTCGATGTGACGATCAAGATGGGCGGCCCGCAGATCAACGGCGCGCAGCTTCTGTTGGCTGGCGATGCCGATTTCATCATGGGCTACGACATCCAGGTCCTCAAAGGCCGCGAGCAGAACCAGCCGCTGGTGACGGTGGCGACCTCGTTCCAGTTCGATTTGCAAGGGATCATGGCGCACGACGACGTGGCAGATCTCGCCGCGCTCAAGGGCCGGCCGATCCTGATTGCGGGCTCTTCGCGCATCACGTTCTGGCCCTGGCTGCGCGCCAAGTACGGCTTTACCGACGAGCAGATCCGTCCCTATACCTTCAACCTGCAGCCGTTCTTTGCCGACAAGACCGTGGCGCAGCAGGCCTACCCATCCTCGGAACCGTATCAGGCCGAGCAGCAGAACGAGAAGGTGAAGTTCTTCCTGTTCGCCGACGGCGGCTATCCGCCCTATGGCTCGACCATCGTTACCACCGAAAAGATGATCGCGGAGAAGCCCGATGTGATCGCTCGCTTCGTCAAGGCCTCGCTCGAGGGCTGGAAGGACTACCTGAAGAATCCGGGACCGGGCAACGCGCTGATCAAGGCCGATAATTCCAAGATGACCGACGGCCAGATTGACTACGCGCTGGTGAAGATGAAGGAGATGAAGGTGATCGATCGGGGCGATGCGGCCACGCTCGGTGTCGGCATCATCACCGCCGACCGCTACAAGCAGATCTACGATTTCATGGTCGCCGGCGGCTTGCTCGATCCGAAGGTCGATTGGCACAAGGCGTTTGACGATCGCTTCGTCAAGGATCTGAAAATCATGAATTGAGGGCGGGCATGAACGCGCTATTGCCCGGCGAACCGTTCGATGAAAACGCAAAGATGATGGCGGCCGCCGGCGAGCGGCCGCCGGCCGTTGAGGTGCTGTCGGCGGAGAAGGTCTTCAGCAACGGCACGCGCGGGCTCGCGCCGATCGACCTCGCTATTGCCGACGGCGAATTTCTGACACTGATCGGGCCTTCCGGTTGCGGCAAGAGCACGCTGCTCAAGCTGATCGCCAATCTCATCGAACCGTCGGATGGTCGCTTGCTTTGGTGGCGCGGTGACTTCACACGGGTCGGGCAAGAGGGTAGGCGGCTCGCCTTCGTGTTCCAGGAGCCGACTTTGATGCCGTGGGCGCGTGTGGAAGCCAATGTCAGGCTGCCGCTCGAGCTCGCCGACATGCCGAGGGCCAAAGCTGATCCACTTGTGAAGGATGCGATCGCGCGCGTCGGCTTGAGTGCCTTCAACCGGCATTATCCACGTCAGCTCTCCGGTGGCATGAAGATGCGCGCCTCCATTGCCAGGGCGCTCGTCACCAGTCCGAATCTCCTTTTGATGGACGAGCCGTTCGGCGCGCTGGACGAATTCACCCGAAACAAACTCGACGACGATCTCGTCAAGTTATGGTGGGAGCGCAAGCTGACGACGATCTTCGTCACCCACTCGATCTATGAAGCCGTCTTCCTTTCGACCCGCATCATCGTAATGGCGGCCAATCCCGGCCGCATCTTCCGGACGATGACGATCGATCAGCCGCAACCGCGCGATCAGGGATTTCGCGACAGTCCGAAATTCGCGGCCTATTGCCGCGAGCTGTCGACCTGGCTCGCCGAGGCGTCGCTGCCATCGGCGGGCGGCGCGCCATGAAGCCGCTGCTTGAATCGGAAGCGTTTGTGCGGATCGCGGCGCCGGTCGCAGTCGGCGTGGTCCTCTTTGCTTTCTGGGAGGTCGGGTTCCGGATGGCGTCCGTGCCTGTCTATCTCTTTCCCAAGCCAAGCGATATCTTCGCCAGTCTGGTGCACAATGGTCCCTCCTTGTTGCGCGCGCTGCTGGTGACCTTGCGCGTGACGTTGTTCGCATTCGTGGCGGCCGTCGTCCTCGGGACGTTGATCGCTTTCATGTTCGTGCAGAGCAGGGCGATCGAAGTCAGCCTGTTTCCCTACGCGGTGCTGTTGCAGGTGACGCCCGTCGTTGCGATCGCGCCGCTCGTTATCATTCTGGTCAAGAATACCCAGCTCTCGCTGACGATATGCGCAACGCTGGTGGCGCTGTTTCCGATCATTTCCAACACCACGTTGGGCCTTCGCAGCGTCGACCCCGGACTTGCCAATTATTTCCGGATGAATCGCGCCAGCCGTCTGAAAACCCTGATCAAGCTCCGGATTCCCGGCGCGCTGCCTTATTTCTTCGGAGGTTTGCGGATTTCCAGCGGCCTTGCGCTGATCGGCGCCGTCGTCGCCGAGTTCGTCGCCGGCACCGGCGGACGCTCGTCGGGGCTTGCCTACGAGATCCTCGATGCCGGCTTTACCCTCGATATCCCCCGCATGTTTGCAGCACTGTTCCTGATCACCCTGACCGGTGTCGCGCTGTTTGCGGCAATGGTGGCGCTGTCGCAACTGGCGCTGTCAAACTGGCACGAAAGCGAAGCAAGGGCCGAAACGTGACCGCAATTCTGATCGATAACGCTGCCGGCATCTTCACCGGACTGCCGGGTCCGGCGATGCGCACCTCCGGTCAAATCCGGATTCGCGACGGCGTGATTGCCGAGATGGGCGCGCTCGAATTGAGGCCCGGCGAAACGAGGCTCGATGCGCGCGGCGGAGTGGTCTATCCCGGCCTCATTTCAACCCATCACCATCTGTTCCAGAGCGTGCTCAAGGGTGTGCGCTCTGGCATCGATCTGCCGCTGGCGGGGTGGCTGCGTGAGGTTCCCTATCGCTACTGGTCGAAGCTTGATGAAGAGGCGCTTGGGGTCGCTGCGCGCATTGCGCTTGCCGAACTCCTGCTGTCGGGAACGACGACGGCGGCCGACCACCATTATCTCTTCAGCGACACTTTCAGGTTCGATCCGGCGCAGGTGATCTTCGATGTGGCGCGCAGCCTTGGTCTTCGCCTCGTGTTCTGCCGCGGCGGCGCCACGATCGCGCGCCATGTCGATAAATATGGTTCCATGACGACGCCGGTGGAGACACTCGACCGGATGCTGCAATCGGTCGAAGCCTGCGCCCAGCGTTTCCATGACAATTCGCCTGCGAGCCTGTCGCGGGTCGCGCTCGCCCCGACCACGCCGACCTGGTCGATCGATCCCGGCGAACTGCGTGAGGCGATCGCGGCGGCCCGGCGAATGGGGATCCGGCTACACAGCCATCTGTCCGAAAGCACCGATTATGTCGATTTCTGTTTGTCGGTCCACGGCAGGCGCCCGGTGCATTGGCTGGCCGAACATGACTGGCTTGGTCCGGACGTGTGGTTTGCGCATCTCGTGCATCTTGATGAAGATGAGGTGCGGGTCCTTGCCAGCACCGGCACCGGCATGGCGCATTGCCCGCAATCCAACTGTCGGCTCGGCTCGGGCGTTGCGCCCGCGGATGCGCTGGCGCGTATTGGTGGCGCGGTCTCGCTTGGTGTCGATGGCGCGGCCTCGAACGAAGCCGCGGACATGCTCTGCGAGATGCACAGCGCCTGGCACACCCATCGGGCCGTGAAAGGCGCCGGGGTGGTGACGGCGGAAGACGTCGTGCATTGGGCGACGGCCGGCGGCGCGCGCGTCCTCGGCATGCCGCAGGTCGGAACGCTGGCGCCGGGACAGCAGGCCGACATCGCGATCTTCGATCTCGACGAACCCCGGCATTTCGGCATGCACGATCCCTTGATTGCGCCGGTGACCTGTGGCGGCTCGGCGAAGGTTCGCTATCTCCTGATCGGTGGCCGCATCGTCGTCGAAGACGGCGCCATTCCCGGACTTGACCTACAAAAACTGAAATCGGATGCCGCGCGTGTCGTCACGCGACTGGCAGCCTGAAATTCGCGGAGGAACATCATGCTGAGCACCAAGCAACCCGTGCTGCGCCGCTTCTGGTACGCGTTGATGCCGATCGAGTATCTCAAGGACGGGCCAAAGCCGTTCACGCTGTTGGGTGAGCCGCTGGTGCTGTTTCTCGACGCGAAGGGCGAGCCGGCCGCGCTTGAGGACCGGTGCTGTCACCGCACCGCCAAGCTCTCCAAAGGCTGGTGCAAGGACGGCAACATTGTCTGCGGCTACCACGGCTGGGAGTACGATCGCGACGGCAAGCTGGTGATGATCCCCCAGTTTCCGTTTGAGCAACCGGTGCCGGAGGCGAAGGCGCGCTCGTTCCGCGCCCAGACGCGCTATGGCTACGTTTGGGTCGCGCTCGATGAGCCCTTGAGCGACATTCCCGCGATTCCGGAAGACGGCACGCCGGGCTATCGCCGCATCAACCAGTTCTATGAGAAATGGAACACAGCGGCGCTGCGGCTGATGGAGAACTCCTTCGACAATGCGCACTTCGCCTTCGTCCACAAGGGCACTTTCGGCGACATCAATCAACCCAAGCCCGAAAAATACGAGATCACCGAGAACGAGGAGGGCTTTGATGCCGAGACTATCATCACGGTTCGCAATCCCCCGAGCGCCTTCAGGATCACCGGTACGACCGAGCCGACCACCAAACGGCATCAGCGCAACAAATGGTTCATGCCGTTCTGCCGCCGCCTTGACATGGAATATCCTTCCGGCATCCGTCACATCATCTTCAACTGCGCAACCCCGGTTTCGGACGGCCAGATCCAGGTCGTCCAATTGCTTTTCCGCAACGACACCGACGCCGATTGCTCGGCCCAGGAACTGATCGACTGGGATGCTGCGATCATCGCCGAGGACCGCGACATGCTGGAATCCACCGACCCCGACGCCATCGTCGATATGGGCCGGAAGATCGAGATGCACATGCCGTCCGATCGGCCCGGAATGATCATGCGCAGGCGGCTATTGGAACTGCTGCGCGCGCACGATGAAGAGGAGAAGCCGCGGGAGCGCGTCGCTTATTCCTGATGTGTGCGCAAATGCGGGGCGGGTGCGGGTTGCATTATCGCGGTCGCCGTTCCGCGATTTCGACACCTTGCTCGAAATGGCCGGCTGCTCGGTGATAAGTCGCGCAAGGGCACTAGCGAAACGCACCTTGATGCCCTATGAACACCTGACAGCAAGGTTAGCTCGATAAGCGATTCGAAATCGCAACGAGTGCGACCGCCCACCGAGCGCGCCATAACAAAAACTCAGCTGGGAATGCCGGTCGGCCCGACGAGGGGCAGACGCGGAAAGCAAGTTGGTATCCGTTCACAGTTCGGCGTGGCCTTCACCGGTCATGGATACGATTGCCGGCGTGTCCGTTGCTGCGCTGTCACAACGCTGGCGTATGGGCATGCGCCGGAAGCGGTGTATGGCTAGCTACTCGACGACGAAGTTCCCTGAAGCTGTCCGTCTTCAGACGGCCATGCTTGCACCGGATGGATGACGCGCATGAGGTTTCTGAGCTACGCCTATCGGTTCGCTTCCAACTTCCTCTTTCTGGTTTTTGTCTATTATGCGCTGAACTTCCTCGAAAAATACAACCAGCGAGCGCTCTTGGCGATCATGGTGTTCATTTACAGCGCGATGCGCGCGGCGTCGGCGTTGCGCTCGTTCTATTTCTATCAGCGGATCGAACGGCTTGAAGGAGAGGCGCGCCGGCTTGTGGCCGCCGCTGGTGAAGGCCACTCGGCCACAGCCCAGCGCAAGCTCGTGGTCAACGAGGTTTCCAGGTTGCGCCACACCGGCGAAATGAATGCCTATATCGACTTGCTGTTTCTCGCGCTGATCGTGCTGCTATGCGTGTCGAAGATTGTGACGAACTGACGTCACGGTTCAAGAAGTCCGCATCATGGCTGCCGCGCGTTCGTCGCGCCGACTTGAGACGGCTGCGGAAGCGCGACGCCGGATTCTTCACACGCGCCGTTTTCGAATCTGAACCAGCCGCTTGACCGGGCCGCGGTGCGCCGCCGCCACGGTTCGAGGCTTCTGTCTTGAACTCTGCGCCGCGCCGTAACGGCTCCGGTGGCCGGCCGCATCAGCGAGCCTTGACGCCCGGCTATTGGCACGCGCCAGGCGCCGTGCCTCGCGCCGCGACAGCCGCTTGGTACTGGCAGGCTCGGCGGAAGCAGCCTTGTGGGTGCGACGCGACAAGGCTGCGCCATGAAGGGCGGCGTCAAGGCCGCCTTCAATCTCGAAAAGACTGGAGGCGGGCGCGGCGAGGGTCACGGTTGCGCTTCCGGGCGCAAGCTCTGGCGGCTCGGGCCAGGTCGGGCGGGCGAAGGCGGCCCGATGCAGTATGGGCGATTCCTCAGCCGCATCGAAGTCGATGCGCGCCGGTGCCGGAAGGCTGCCGAGATCGGCAGCGACGAAACTCGCAACCTCAGGCCACTGCGCGATCGCGCCCGGCGCAGGGTGCAGGAGCCATTGCGGAGGCTCGGTCGGCGTCGCCGGCCGATCGGGCGTCGCTGGGACAACATGAACGATGTGATAGCCGCGTGCTTTCAGCGTTTCGAGAATCCGCGGCAGCGCAGCCACCGTGCGTGCCTGGATGTCATGAAGGAGCAGAATGCCTTTTCCCTTGGCCTCGAGCCGGCTGACGGCAAGGTCGTAGACGCGCTGAGACGAAATATGATGCCAGTCGTCGGCCAGAAAATCGGCGCTCCAGACCTGAATGCCCTGTCCGGCGAGATAGTCCTCGACGGCGTCGGCACGCATCAGGCCTGGAATCCGGAAGAACGGCGCCAGCGCGTCGGCGTCGTCCCCGAGCGCGGCCTTCACCGAGGCGATGCCGTCCTCGATCTCCTGTTTGGCGCGCTCGATCGGCATGCGATTCATGGTCAAGGGGTGAGTCTGTGTGTGCGTGCCGATCGTATGGCCCGCGGCAAGCAGCTTGCGTACGCCTTCGGGGGAATTGCGTGCCTGACTGCCGATCGTGAAGAAGGTCGCCTTCACGCATTCCGCTGCGAGGATGTCGAGAACCTTGTTGCTGTTCTTCGGCAGCGGTCCGTCATCGAACGTCAGCACCACCTCGTGGTCGGCCAGCGGCAACGTTTCCGGATACTGCATGGTGCCAATGCGGGGATGTTCGCGCGGATCGACGACCAGCGTACGGGACGTTCCGAGCGCGTCAGGGCGTCCGGGACAATCGGCGGCAAGGGCTGCCTGGGCGGCAAAGCCGGCCAGGACAGCAGAAGCTACAACGACCTCCCGCCACAACCGACCGCCACGCCGCGCTCCGTCCATGAAAAAACTTCGCTGACCCATGCCGAACGTCAATCCACTCCTCTGGCCGGACCCATCATGTCATGTCGCAACCTGAATGCGGCCTTAATAGTCCAGCGTCCACATATGTTTTCGGCAGATTAGCGCCCGCCGGCGGCTGCAGGTTCAGCCGGTTTGATGTGGACCACGTGATAACCATGGTCGCGCAGATACCGCAAGAAGGCCGGCAGCATCGCGGCCGTCTGCGCCTTGGTGTCGTGGAACAGAATAATTCCCTTGCCCGCGGCATCGAGACGGTCGGTAATCAGCTTCAATTCCTGCTTCGGCGTCATCCTGTTCCAGTCGCTAGCCCAAAGATCGGCGCCCAACACGACAATTCCGCGCGACTGCAGAAGTTCAAGCGTCGCTGGTGTCGATTCGAACCCGGGAAAACGAAAGAAACGGACGGGTGAGGCCGTTGCTGGCGCGCCGTGTAGCGCCTTTTCCACCGCCGAAATGCCATGGTTGATCTCTTCGACTGCGGCGTCCGGTTTGATTCTCTTCAGGCTCGGATGCGACCAGCTGTGCGTTCCGATCGTATGCCCTTCCGCCGCGATCCGGCGCACCAGTTCCGGGTGCGCGGCGGCGTTTCTGCCGATCAAGAAAAAGGTCGCGCGAACGCATTCCCGGCCCAGCGCCGCGAGCACCCGCGACGTCGTGGCGGGCCAAGGACCGTCGTCGAAGGTCAGCACCACCTCGTGATCGGCCAGCGGCAGCGTCTCCGGGAAGCTTTTCAGGCCGACCCGCGGCGTTGCGGCGGCATCGACCGCGAGGGTCCGTGAAGTGCCGAGGTTTGCCGGACGCGCGCAGGGCCCCGCAGGGATGCCTGCCGCCAGCCCGGAATCGATCGAAGCAGTGCTTGTCAGCGCGAGCCATGCCAGCGCGCCCGCGAGCCACATATTCGCCGGCCGGTGTCGACCGGCCCGGGATGAACTGCAGCTCCGCATGAGAAATGACCTCGATAGTCCTGGAATGGCTGCCAAATCGGAGAAGGAAAAGTATCGTTAATCGACTCTTAACGCGCATCGCCGACTATTTCTCCCATGGAGGGCCGATGCTGACGGTCCGCAATGCACGCAAGATGAGGCGAGAATGCAACGTCTTCGGCTGAAAGCAGATGGACGGATTGTCGAATTGAGGGACGGGCAGGAGTTTCCGCTCGCGCCCGTGATGACCGCTTCGTCCCCCGCGCCCGTTTCCGGCGCGGCGTTTACCGCAGCGGCTGCCGGTACGGACGCGCTTCCGACGGTGCGTGATCTACGCCGCCGGGTCCGCCTGACACAGCTCGAATTCGCAAGCCGTCTCGGCGTTCCCGTCGAGACAATCCGCAACTGGGAGCAGGGCAAGCGCATGCCGCGAGGGCCAGCCCGCGCGCTGCTCGCCGTGATTGCGCATGCCCCCGACACGGTGTTTTCGGCGCTTGCCAAATCCTGATCCGCTGGCTTCAGCTTCCCATCGCCCGCCAGGCATTGGAAGCGAATTGCCGCCGCCAGGTGACGATCACGACCGCCGCGGTCGAGGCAAACAAGACCCAGGGACTGACGAACCAGCCGAGATAGCCGAGCGCGAAAAAGAACGCCCGCTGGCCGCGGTTGAAGTGCCGTCCCGCGGTCTCGAACATCCGCGTGGTCCGGACGACGTGTGCCTCGGCTTCCGCCGTATCGCGCTGCGAGGCCGGCGGCATGGAGCCGAGCAGGATGGCGACATAGTTGAACAACCGATAGGCCCAGGCGAATTTGAAAAATGCGTAGATAAAGATCAGGATCAGCCCAACGCATTTGATCTCCCACAGCGCGGGCGAGGGGCTCATATCGATCGGGAGCGTCTTCAGCGCCGCAAGCGCGTCGTTGGTCGAACGCAGCAGCGCCAGCGCGCCGCCGACGGCGATCAGACTGGATGACGCAAAAAAGGCCGTGCCGTTCTGCAAGGACGCCATGATCTGCATGTCGACCATGCGGGCTTCGCGGTCGAGCATGCGCCGAATCCAGACCTCACGATAGAGATGCATGCGGGCCGACAGGCTGTCGCGTCCATATGTGCTGTGCTCGAGAGTGATGGCGTAGACGGTCCATTCCAGAACGAAAAAGCCGACCGCCAGGATATCGACGAGATAAGCGCGCATGCGTGGACCCTGTTGAACGCATGGATGCTGCCACGCAAGGCGTCCGATTCCAACATTTGCGGCGCGAGGCAAACGTCAAATCCACGCCGCGGCAACGGCGGCCAGCTTGAAGGCGCGCCTGCTGCCGTGGCAAATTACCGTCCGACAACCAAACGGATCTGAGATGACCCTCAAGCTCGTGATCGGCAACAAGAACTATTCGTCCTGGTCGATGCGGCCGTGGCTGGCGCTGCGCGCCAACAACATCCCGTTCGAGGAGATTTTCATTCCGCTCTATACGGGCGCGGCTGACAAGCAGCGGATCCTCGGATTTTCGCATGCGGGCAAGGTGCCCATTTTGGTCGACGGCAACATCACGGTGTGGGATTCGCTTGCGATCATGGAATACGTCGCCGAGCGTTTCCCGGAAAAACGCCTTTGGCCGGAAGATCTCGCGCCGCGAGCGCATGCGCGCGCAATATCCGCGGAGATGCATTCGGGATTTGCGGCGCTCCGGAACGAGTGCGGCATGAATCTGCACCGGTCGCCGCGCGCGATCGAACTGTCGGATGAGGCGCGCGCCAACATCGCTCGCATCGAGGAGATTTGGGCGGACTGCAGCAAACGATATGGCGGACCTTTTCTGTTCGGCAGGTTTGGCGCAGCCGACGCCATGTTCGCCCCGGTGGTCCATCGCTTTCGCACCTATGCGATCGAGGTGAATAAGCAGACGCGGGCGTATATGGACACGATGATGGAACTGCCTGCATTTGCCGAGTGGACCAAAGCGGGTTTGGCCGAAACTCTCATCATCGACAAGTTCGAGACCGCCTGATCTTTCGCGAATCGTTTCTGCTCGAACACACGCAGTGTTGCCGTTGCGACGCTACGGGAACCGTCCGTTCACTTTTGCACTTTTGAGGAAACCGATTGCGCTTGCCCGCGTTGGGCCCGCGCAAGGTCGCTTCGTTTGGGGGTGCATGATGGTTGGAAGGGTATATCTGTCGCGTCAGATGATGGCGTTGTTGAATTTCGCGCGGCAGACGAACAACCCGGAACTGTCGGCGTTGTTGGTGCAAAAAGCAGCCCGCCTGAAGTCCCAGGCCGACGAAATTGCCGAGCCTGCGGACGTTGGCCCAACGGCGCCCGACGTCGAACCCGCGCCGCGCTTGCGCCGGGGCCGAGATTGATCCCCTCGAGCTGATTTCTCGGCCTGTTTCCTGGGCCTCGCCTCGTAGCGAGGTGATGGATTTGTGAGGCTTGTCCACCGGACCGGTTTCCGGACGCCACGACCCCGAAACGGCCATCGGACCAGAACATGGCGGCTTGACCTCGCCGGACAAACGCAGTCTGAATCCCGGAACCGACGTCGCTCAACTTACCCAAAAGGGGTTCGGCCATGGGAATTCTCGATTCGCTGCAAAATTCGCCCGCCTTCAAGAACGCGCTGGGACAGCTTGAGGGTGCGGTTCTGCCCGTGGTGCTGAGCGAGGTGCTGGGCAGCAACAACGGCCAAGGCGGGCTGTCCACCATCGTGGCCAAGTTGCAACAGGCTGGTTTCGGCGATCAGGTAAAATCGTGGCTCGGCAACGGCCAGAACCTGCCGATCACGGCGGAACAGCTGCAGGAAGTGCTGGGTAGCGATGCCGTCAGACAGCTTGCAGCCAAGTACAACATCCCAGTCGACCAGATCACCCAGATCCTGGCCCATCAAATTCCCAATGCCGTCGACAAGGCGAGCCCGGACGGTAAGTTGCCGCACAGCGCGTAAGGTTTGAAGACCAGTTTTTGACCGCCGGGACGGTAAGCGCCCGGCGGTATTATTTTGCTTGCGCGACCGTCTAACGCCCGAGCCCGTTTTCGTTAACGAAGGCGTCCTTTTCGGACCGGCCGAAACGCCCGTTACCGAGGATTTATCTAGCTGAAAATCCTGCAAAATTATCGTATTTGCCATGTCCCGATCGCGCTGGCCAAAAAGTGAAGGCGCATGCTATAAAGCCGCAGTTTTCAGTCAGCCAAAGCCGCGGGGACGAGCGCAGAAGCTGACGTATTTGCGTAATGGAGATGGGCGTTGAAGCATAAGTACAAGGTTGGAGAGACCGTCTATTTTACTGCCAGCAATGTCGCGCGTCCGGCCGCGAGCGGAACCTATGAGGTGATCCGCCTCCTTCCGACCGAAGGAGACGACTGCCAATACCGCATCAAGAGCTCCACTGAAGCGTTCGAACGTGTTGCCAAGGAAAGTCAGCTCGCGATTTCCTGATCGGATGAATTCGCGGTGAAGCGGCGTTGGGTTGCACCCGCCGTCAAAAGGCCCCGTTCGCAGAAATAAGTTGTTGGTCAGCCGGTGCGGCGGCATTGGCGTGCTTCTGCGCGCGAAGTCTCCAAAAGCAATTCTCGCAACACGCTCGTGTGTGCGACAAGACGGCTTGGAAAACTTCGGAATCGAAAAGACGCTGGCTAACTTATTGATCTAGTGTGGCCATGGTTCAGAAGTCTGCACGACGGACTCGCCGCGCAAACGATGCGGACTTCCGGGCCGCCACACCGGTGGAGTTTTGGTATTCGCGCGACGAGCCCGTGGCGGGTTCGACGGTGAGCGTCAAATCCACTCCACGAGGGGATATCGCGCATGAACTGGGCTTGGGCCGACACGCTCGATCAGATGTGGCGCGCTCCCGCGTTTCCAATGTGGCTCACATTGGCCGCGGCGGGCTTTTTCGCCGTTATTGTGCTCATCACTTTGCTTCGTGCCGAGAAATCGGTCGCGAACGGTGCGTTGACGGTCATCACGTTGTTGGCGGTCGGGATCGCGCTGGCGGCAGTGACCCGTGGTTTCGGTCCGGGCGGCACCGAAGCGGGAGGAGACACCGCGCCGCCGCCTAGTGCTGCGATGTTGCCCGCGCTCGCTTGTGTCGATGATCTGGCCGGTGAGACGGTTTTGACCGCTTGCGAGAAGGCAGTGTTCGGCTCTCCAGAGGCCACAGCGGCGGCGTTATCCTATGCGGCCCGCCAGATCTCGCGCCTGACCGCTTACGGTGACGTGGTTGCGGCCAACAAGAATATGACATCCAGCCTTCAGGCGCTGCGGCGTTCGGTGCAGAACGATCGCTATGGACTGATGGCCGAGGTGCTGGTGGCCCGCGACCACTGCACGCCGTCAGATTGTGCAGCGTTTAGATCCCTGACCGATCGCAGTCGCATCACAGCGAACATCGAGGAACGGACCTATGACGGGATGGTGGCGAGGTACGCGGCGCTCTGGAACGCTCCGCCCGCCGCTGCACCGGCTGTAGCGGCGACGGTCGCACCGCTGATTCCCGGGATGCCGACGGGACGGCCGACCAATGCAGAGTTTCCGAGCGCATCTTCGACGCCGGCTGTGAGTATCATGACGGCTGAGCCGCCTTTGGCGGCGGCGCGCGCGGCGGGAGCGTCGGCCAATGCGAATGCGGCGCAAACACCGCCACCCAAACCAAGCAGTTCGGCGGCATCGCCAGCGCCGCCCGCCGCCGCCAAGAAGCAGGCAGCCGCGCCCAAGGCTCCGCGGACGCCGGCTCCAGCCACCTCGCTAGCGCCGTCAGCGCCCGCGCCGACCGCTTCGCAGGATTGATCCCCGTTATTGTTGACGAGTCTGACATTCGCTTGACGAACCGACGGCTGAGTCATTAGCGAAAGAGCAAGTCGTCACCATTACGTCTGCGCCGATATCAGCATTATGCCGCTTCATCTAATCAAGCTTTGCGTCGGCTGCGATTCCGTGAAGGACCTGAGGGAGTGGGTCGCGGAACGGATGAAGACCGCCAAAAAGAAAGGCCAGCCGGCTCACCATATCCACGTCACGCGAATGACCCCCAAGCGCATCGAGGAGATCCTGACGGGAGGGTCGCTTTACTGGGTCATACGCGGCGAAATCGCGGCGCGCGAAAAGCTGATCGGCATTGAGCCGTTCCGCGATAAGGATGGTATCGGGCGATGCCGCCTGGTGATGCAGCCCAAGGTGATTTCGGTCTCGCCGCGTCCCATGCGGCCGTTCCAGGGCTGGCGGTATTTCGACGCGGACACCGCACCCCCCGATCTGACGCGGTCGGCAGCGTCAGGTGTTGCCGCCATGCCCGAACCGATGCGCCGCGAATTGCGCGATCTCGGCCTGCTCTAGTGCGGGCGGCGCCCGAACTTCGGAACCGGAACTCCAGGTCGACAACAAGTCTGAACTGCTACACGGCGATGTTGTCGATCAACCGCGTGTTGCCAATCTTGGCGGCAACCAGAATACGCAAGGGCCCGTCCTTGATCGAGGTAACCGGCGCCAGCGTCTCGGCCTGCCGAATTTCGAAGTAGTCGACGACAAATCCTGCAGCCGTGATCGTCGCGACACTGCTCTTCTGTGCGGTCTCAACGTCCTCGCCGGCGCGCAAGCGACGGGTGGCTTCTTTCATAGTTCGAAAAAGGACGGGCGCGGCGCGGCGCTCGTCCGCGGAGAGGTAGACGTTGCGAGAGGACATCGCGAGCCCGTCACGCTCGCGAACGGTCTTGGAACCGATCACCTTGACGCCGAGGTCGAGGTCGGCGGCCATCCGTGTCACGACCCGCAATTGCTGAAAGTCCTTCTCGCCAAAAATCGCGACGTCAGGGCGTACTTGGGTGAAGAGTTTGCCGACCACCGTGGCGACGCCGCCGAAAAAATGCGGGCGGAAGCGATCTTCAAGGCCAACCGTCGCCGGCCCATCGGTGAGGATGCGGCTCGCAAAGCCCGCCGGATACATCGTATCGACGTCGGGATTCCAAACCAGGTCGACGCCTTCCGCCGTCAGTTTGGCAAGGTCGGCTTTCCAGGTGCGCGGGTACGACCCGTAGTCTTCCGTGGGTGCAAACTGGGTGGGGTTGACGAAGATCGATACCACCACCTTGCGGGCGCGCCGCTTTGCCAGCCGAACCAGCGACACATGGCCGTCATGGAGTGCACCCATGGTCGGCACCAGTGCGACCGAGGCTTTCCTGGCACGGAGTCCATCGACTGCGCGGCGCAGCGCCGGGATGGTTCGGACGATCATGGGACGTGACGGCATCGGTTTTCGATCTACGGAGGTGAAAGCAGGAGGGCAGGCGAGGTGGGACGCGGTCCCGGCAATGGGACACCGTTCGACTCTATCAAGCTCCGCGGTGCATCGCCAAGCACGGGATCAGCCTGCCTGCGTTTGCGGCGGCCGGCGCGCGTTGCGCGAGTCGTGCATCCCCTCAGGCGCACGATTCATCATAACGGCAGGCTCGGTCGCGATTTGTGATGACGTTTGCGCATTTTACTTGACCGCGCTCGCGCGGAATTTGAAGATGACGAAAGGGGGGTCGAAGGCATGTTGCTGCAGACAAGTCAGGGTCAATCGGGCTCGGCTCATGTTGTTGTGCTGGGCAACGAAAAAGGCGGTTCCGGCAAGTCCACCACGGCCCTGCATATCGCCGTCGCGCTCCTGAAGGCAGGACAGCGAGTCGCCACGATCGACCTTGATTGCCGGCAGCAAAGCTTCACCCGTTACATCAACAACCGCCGCGCATGGGCGAGCCGGACCGGCATTAATCTCGAGATCCCGGTGCATCGCTGCATCAAGCTTGGCCAGACCATGCAGATCGCCGAAAACGAGATGACCGAATTCGAGCAGTTCGAAGAATCAGTCAGAGAGGTCGAGCACAGCTTCGACTTCATCGTGATCGACACGCCGGGTTCCGACAGCTATCTGATGCGGCTTGCGCATTCGATGGCCGACACGCTGGTGACCCCCATCAACGACAGCTTCCTCGATTTCGACGTGCTTGGAACCGTCGATCCCGAAACCTATTCGGTCACCGGCGAAAGCCATTATGCCGAGATGGTGCGCGATACCCGCCGCAAGCGCCGGCAGATCGATGGCGTTTCGACCGACTGGATCGTCGTCCGCAACCGCCTGTCGATGCTCGGTTCGCGCAACAAGCAACTCGTGGCCGACGGGCTCAAGGAATTGTCGTTGCGGCTTGGCTTCCGGTCGGTGGATGGATTTGCGGAGCGGGTCGTCTACCGCGAGTTCTTCCCGCGTGGACTGACCGCGCTGGACGACCTCGACGAGGAAACGCTCGGGACCCGGCCGAATCTCGGCCACGTCACCGCGCGCGAGGAGGTCACAAGCCTGCTGCGTCAACTCAAACTGCCCTTGGACGAGCGAGGGCGACGCCGCGCCGCGAACCGCGCCGAGTGGTTCGGTCAGGTCGACAAGCCGCTGGAACTGCACGACATCATCGGTGCCTGACGGGAGCATCGCCGGGGCCCACGGAAAGCGGTTCGCCGCGACCGCGGCCAGGGGCTTGGCACGCCACTCAAATGCCCGGCTCGCGGACAGGGCCATTTCCTAAGGCCGTGTTTTACCGGGCTTTTACCCCAAATCTGAACCCTTAATTGATGCTCGAGGCCGCATTGCAGGCCCGTTCGGCCGTCTTTCGTCGGCGTCTTCCTACCGGCGAAATGCCGCGTCGCACAATGATCGGGCGGTGAAGTGCCAATTTTTGGTCTTTCTGTCACGGCAGCGTGAATTATATTATGAGCGTGTGACGCAAGGTCTGGACGTTAAATTCAGGCAGTTCAAGCGGTCCCGCAGAGGACGAAGATGAAACGTGGAATTGGCGTTCTGCTTTCCCTGTCGGCTTTGGCTGCGGTTGGCTATTTCACCGTCAGCAAATGGGCGATCCGCCATGAGACGCTGATGTTTCATGACGAGTCGCGCGGTGGCCGCCCGGTTGAAATCGACGTCGCTGTCCGCCGCGACCGCGAGTTGCAGGCTGACGCCGGCATGATCAAGCTGCCGGTGGCGATCCTCAATCACGGCAATACCGTAAAGTTCACCGAGTACTCGTTCCTGGCCAATCTCTTTGCGGCGCGTGGCTACATGGTTGCGAGCATTCAGCACGACCTCGCAACGGATGCCCCCCTCGTGACCAAGGTCGGCGAACTCTACGTCGGCCGTCTGCCGCAATATCATCGTGGCGTCGCCAACATCCGCTTTGCGATCGAAGAGCTCAAAAAGGTTCAGCCCAACGCGGACTATGATCACTTGACGATGATCGGCCACTCCAACGGTGGCGACATCTCGATGTACTTCGCCAAGCTCTATCCTGACCAGATCAAGAAGGTGGTCACGCTTGATAACCTGCGCGTGCCGTTTATGACCGACGGCCGGTTCAAGATCATTTCGTTCCGTTCGAAGGATCCCGTCTTCAAACCCGATCCCGGCGTCGTGCCCAACGACGAAATCTGTGAGAAGGCTGGAATTACGGTGGTGCAGACCTCGTTCCAGCATAACGACATGCGCGACACCGGCTCAGACGAGGCCAAGGCTGCTATCCAGGAAACGCTGGATAAGATGCTCGACGCGGACAGCGATCTCCGCCCGGCCGAGACCGCGCTCCCTCCGGTCATGACGGATGCAGGTCCGGTCGCGCCCTATGCGCCGGTCGCGCACAACTGATTTGTATCTGCTTCGCTCAAGGCGCTCGATGCCGCATTGACCGGCCGGCGACGCAACCCACATTGGGTTGCGGGAGCAAGTCATGACCGGCGAGCCCAGCAAGCCCAAATCGGACCGCGGAGTGATGCGGGACGGCGAGCGCAATTCGATGCCGGAGCGCGAGCCGTCGGCTTCGGAGGATATCGCGGCCTTCGTCGCCAAAGCGAAAGCGATGTCGCCGTTTGCGCCCGGTAGCCGCGGACGGCTTGTCTTCGCCCTTGACGCAACCATGAGCCGGCAACCGACATGGGACATGGCGTGCGCGCTGCAAGCCGACATGTTTCGGGAAGCAGCCTCGCTCGGCAGTCTCGACATCCGCCTGGTCTATTACCGAGGTTTCAACGAATGTCGCGCTTCGAGCTGGATTTCCGACAGTGCTGTGCTGGCGAAGCTGATGAGCAAGATCGATTGCCGCGGCGGCAACACCCAGATCGGAAAGGTGCTGTCGGAGGTGCGGCGCGAAGCGGTCGCGTCCGGCGTGCGGGCGATGGTGTTTGTCGGCGATGCCATGGAGGAAAACGTCGACGATCTCTGCGCCAAGGCCGGCGAACTTGGCCTGCTCAAGGTCCCCGTCTTCATGTTTCAGGAGGGCGGCGACGCCACCGTCGAACGGGCGTTCCGTGAAATCGCTCGCCTGACGGGTGGCGCGTGGTCGCGATTCGATCCCGGTGCCGCGGCGCAGTTGCGCAAGCTCTTGCGGGCAGCGGCGGCTTACGCGGCTGGCGGACGCGAAGCACTGCTGCGGCTGTCGCGCAGCGACGCTGGTGCAGCCAGCTTGCTCGGCCAGATGAAATGATGCGGCTCAAGCCGCAATTGCCACGTTGGCGAGATCCTGAAGCAGCGCCGACAATTTGCCGACCACCGCCTCGGGGTCACCGAGACCGTGACGCGCCGCAAGCCAGGCCGGATCGTTCCACGACAACCAAGTTTCGCCAGAGGCGTCCTGCCAGACCAGTGCTTTGAGCGGCAGATCGAGGGCGATGGTCTGCACGGCTTGCATCAGGGGCGTGCCGCCTTTGGCATTGCCGAAGATGAGGACCTCCGTCGGCCGCAGTTCAAGACCCGCCGCCGCGGCACCCTCGGCATGATCGATCCGGGCAAACACGGTGAGACCCTTGGATTTGACCGCTGCTTCCAGCCGGCTCATGGTTTCGCGCGGCGGATAAGGGCTCTTGATGGTCGTCAAACCCGGCACTGTCATATGGCGCTCCTCTCGGGTCGCAGCCTCAAAACAAGGATACCCTAGCGCGTTTTTTTGACGGCACCGGTCGCAGAGGGCGGCCCGGCGTGTTTTTTTCGTCCGCCTTAATTATATTGCGGGCATGCCCACGCTGGTTGCAGGCGCCGTCGCCGTTATTGTTCTCTATTTGCTGCTGCAGATGTTTCGCGCGGCCAACCCGGCCGTGCTTGCGCGTGCCATCAAGATCGTCGGCGGTGTGCTGGCGCTTGCGGTCGCGGCATTCACCGGCATCAAGGGCGAACTTGCGGTGGCCGTACCGCTCGGGATCTTCGGCGCGGGCCTGCTGGGATGGGCGCCGTTTGGCAGCGCCGGCTTTGGGCCGATCGGCGGAATTTTTGGCGGTGGTGGCGGAGCGCGCTCGAGCGGCCAGACTTCGCGGGTGCGCTCGCGGTTCTTCGAGATGACGCTGGATCACGATAGCGGCGCGCTGACCGGAACCGTCATTGCCGGACCTTATGCCGGGCGTCCGCTAGACGATCTCCGCCTTCCGGCGCTGCTTGGGATGTTCGGCGAACTGGATGCCGAAAGCGCGCCGTTACTTGAAAGCTATCTGGACTGCCGGTTTCCCGCTTGGCGTCAGCACGCGCAAGGAGACGCGGCAGGCCGGCAGCGCAGCTCGGCGTCGGGCAGCAAAATGACGGACGAGGAGGCCTATCAGATCCTTGGCCTGAAGCCGGGAGCGGGGCGCGACGACATCGGCCGCGCCCACCGCGCCCTGATGAAGAAACTGCATCCCGACCAAGGGGGGTCGACGTACCTCGCCGCCCGGGTAAACGAGGCCAAGGAGGTTTTGCTTCGCACGCATCACAACTAACTCCGGTACGCCATCAAACGCAGAAGGCCGCGAGTTGCTCCTGTGGTTCGACGCCGCTCCCGCCCGCCGTTGTTCGGCGTGGCTCACTTCCCTTAAGGCTTAACTGCAAAATCTTGACGAGAAGTTGCAAAACAAAACGGGCGGCCACCCATCAGGAAGCCGCCCGTTTCTCAAGATTTGGTGTCTTTCGTGCTAGTTGCGGACCGTCATGCAGGAAATGTCGTTGCGCTTGAGGGTCTTGCAGACTGCTTCAGCCTGATCGCGATCGAGGCCGGCAAAACGGGCCCGGAACAGCTTGCGCTCGCCTTTGGCCATTACCGGCTCGGTGAAGGGTTCGGCCTTGTTCAGCAGGCCATGTGCCTGGCTGCGGGCGGCCTCAATGCGCTGGCGCGCTTCGCTCTCGCTTTCGAGCGCACCGACCTGAACGATCCAACCGGTATGGGTCGTGACAGTCTCCGGTTTGTTATCGGCGGCGGGCGCCGGGCTTTGCGGCTGCGGTGCGCGGGGCGCGGGATCGGCATAGGCCAGCGCTTGCGACGGCGATGAGCCTGTAACGCTGGAAGCGGGCAGAACGCCCAAAATGCCATTGCCGGTGCCGTGCCCGGCTGGTTGCGGCGGGAGTTCAGCCCGCGGCGTTTCAGATTTCGCAATGCTGGTGTCCGGCTTGGCAGTTTCAGCCTTCGCGTAATTGGCTTTGGCGATCGCTGTGTTCGAAGCCTCCGGCGCATCGGCGCGCGGGGCGGCGGAAATCGTGCTGGTGACGGATGGCGCGGCCTGGACGGGACCGGCGGAGGCCAGTTTAACTTGCCCGGCCTTGATCTGGACGGTTTTGACCTTGACCGGCTTCATCGGCTCGGACGAGCCGGGGATCGCCGCGGCGGCCTGGGCCTGAAGCACGCCGCTGGTCAGCGGGGCGGGCTCGGTCTTGGCCTGCTCGGTGTTTTTCGCCTGATCGACCCTGGTATCCGACCTGGCTGATGCATCGGCCCTGGCTTGGGCCATCAGGGAGGCGGCAGCCGCCGGCCGTGGCGTTGCGGGCGTCACCGGGACGGGAGCAGCCTGAACGGCCGGGGCGGGCGGCGCGGAGGCCGCATCATCGGCGCTTGCGACGTCGACATTGCTGTCCGAAGCGGAGCCGCGTTCCGTGATCGCAGCCACCGTGCGCTTGGTGGAAGCCTTTTCGAGATTTTCCGCCAAAAGGTTGCGCATGATGGCGTCGCGGGAGCTGCCGCTGCGGCCGCCCATGACGACGCCTACCAGATGGCGATTGCCCCGGCGCATCGATGTCACGAGATTGAAGCCGGATGAACGCGTGTAGCCGGTTTTGATGCCGTCGACGCCCTCGACGCTGCCGAGCAGGTGATTGTGGTTGGCGATCGCGTGCCCGCGGAAGGTAAAGGAGGCGGTCGAGAAATAGCGGTAGTAGCGCGGGAAGCGATCCTGAATCGCGCGGCCGAGCGTGGCCTGATCGCGTGCTGTCGTCACCTGTTCGTCATCGGGCAGACCCGAGGCGTTGCGATAGGTGGTCTTGCTCATGCCGAGCATATGCGCCTTGCGGGTCATCAGCTTGGCAAAATCATCTTCGTCGCCAGCAAGCGCTTCGGCGATCACGACGGCGGCGTCATTGGCCGAACGTGTCACCAGTCCCTTGATCGCGTCTTCGACGCGGATGGTTTGACCGGGCAGCAATCCAAGCTTGGTCGGATCCTGTTCCGAGGCGTGCCTGGAAACGGGCATTTCGGTGTCGAGCTTGATCTTGCCGGCGTCGAGGCGCTCGAACAGCAGATAAAGCGTCATGATCTTGGTGAGCGAGGCCGGATGGCGGCTGGCGTCCGGATTGCTTGACGTCAGCGTGGCGCCGGAATTGGCATCGACGATGATCTGGGAGAACGCCGGGCTGTAGCTGTCGCGGTCTTCGGAGTGAGACCGGGAATGGCGTACGTAATGATGATAGTGCCGGTAGTGGCGCGCTTCAGCGATATCGGTGGTGAAAGTGATGGCGGCTGCGGCGGCGATGAACCCGAAAGAGCAAACCCGCAAACGGCGCGAGGCAACCAAGTTGGTTCGAAGCATGAACTTTCCCGTCCCATTTTCTGTCTTGATCACCGGTTCGTGAGGCCAAATTATGCCCGACGGGCTGGTGATGTTTCCCTGTTCAGAAACCGGCTAGGGGCTCATTCCGCAGTGCCGGCCGACAGTCCGCCATTCCAGCTAAGACGCTGTTCACAAACAGATTTCGGAGCCTGCCCCAAGCCGGGCAGACTTGAGGAATCAGGTTAGGAGACCGCGGTTTCCAAATGATTAAGAAAGGCTTGCCGAAAAGCACGGAATTCGAGGTTCTCAGTGTAACCGCCATCGCGCCTTGTGCAATGCACAATTTCCGTGGGGTGGCCGGGACCCCAGCCCTCGGCTCGCCGCACGGGTTCGGTCGCCGGGGGCCGTAGGGGGCGCCGGTCAGTTCGGCGCCGCTCAGCCGCCAATATGAAGCCTGGCATGAAATTGCGGGCAGGTGGACGTGATCGGAGTGATCGAATGCATGCCGATGCAAGCCGAATAACGTCGAAGATGGAATGCGAGTGACTTTTGTCAAAGCGTTGCGAATTGACTAAGCTATACGGGAACACGGTGCGGGGAATCGGGCTTCCTGCAAGCCGCGATCGTGGCGATCGCATCTTTTCCAAGCTTGCGGCGGCGCGAGGCCGGACACATATTCTGCGTCGCGCGGCCGGTCGCAAAATGGCCCAGCACGGGGCGTACGGTCAGGAGGTATCTTTCGGAGTTGACCGATGGTTCGTGTCGTTCGAGAGCCTCGGCCAGTGGGGTGAATTTGAAGTTCCTATCAATGTCGCGGCAGCTTCGTCATAGGAATTTCAAATTCCAAACCGCTCTGGAATACTGAGTTTGCTGGTGCTCCTTTGATTTCGAAGTTCGCTTAAAAGGGGCGGCAAATGCGAGCGAACTTCAAAATCGGAGCACTAGTCGTTTTTCGGCTTCCCCAAGAGAACTTCAAACGCGCCTGTCATGTTTCGCCTGATTTCCAGCCCTGATCCGCAAGTCTCGTCGAGCGCTGCATTCTCCCCGCGACTGTCGAGCGATGAAAATCGTACCGGTGGAACCGGCGGGCCAGCCACATCCGTCATCACCAAGGTCAAGCCGAAAGCCAAGCGGCCGAATCTTTACCGGGTCCTGATCTTGAACGACGACTACACGCCGATGGAGTTCGTGGTTCTCGTGTTGGAAAAATTTTTTCAGAAGGATGTCGAGGCCGCGACCAAGATCATGCTGCACGTTCACCATCACGGCATCGGCGAATGTGGAATTTTCACCTACGAAATCGCCGAGACGAAAGTAACGCAGGTGATGGATTTCGCGCGCAAGCATCAGCATCCTCTGCAATGCGTGATGGAGAAGAAGTGACGTCTTGTCCCGGTCAAATGACGGGTTTGACGTATTTCACCGTCTCGTCGCCGGTAGTCGGAACGGGTTTTGCATCCAGCAGGACGATTAACCGCAAAAGTACGGACAAACCTGTCCCCTCACTTTAGCGTGCTGGGAGAACTGCATAGGCTGGCCTTTTGCTAAGCCTGGACGCAACTATATTATACGGCAAAGGTTGTTGTTGCCTCACCGGTCAACGACGATCATGATGGCAGGGGGCCACAGAGGACGCGAATGCCGACTTTTTCCCAAAGCCTAGAACAATCCCTGCATCGTGCGCTGGCGATTGCAAACGAGCGTCATCATCAATATGCGACGCTCGAACATCTGTTGCTGTCGCTGATCGATGACGGCGATGCCGCGGCCGTGATGCGGGCATGCAGCGTCGATCTCGACAAGCTGCGCACCAGCCTGGTCAACTATCTCGAAACCGAATTCGAAAACCTGGTGACCGACGGTGCCGACGACGCGAAGCCGACCGCCGGATTCCAGCGCGTGATCCAGCGCGCGGTCATTCATGTGCAGTCGTCGGGCCGCGAAGAGGTCACCGGCGCCAACGTACTGATCGCGATTTTCGCCGAGCGCGAAAGCCACGCCGCCTATTTCCTGCAAGAGCAGGACATGACGCGTTACGATGCGGTCAACTATATCAGCCACGGCATCGCCAAGCGGCCCGGTGTATCCGAGGCGCGCCCGGTCCGCGGTGTCGATGAAGAAACCGAAACCAAGGGCAACGAGGACGCCAAGAAGAAGGGCGAGGCCCTCGAGACCTATTGTGTCAATCTCAACAAGAAGGCGCGTGACGGCAAGATCGATCCGGTGATCGGCCGTAACGCCGAAATCAACCGCGCCATCCAGGTGCTTTGTCGCCGGCAGAAGAACAATCCGCTGTTCGTGGGCGAAGCCGGCGTCGGCAAGACCGCGATCGCCGAGGGCCTCGCCAAGCGCATCGTCGACAGCGAGGTTCCGGAGGTACTGTCTGCCGCCACGGTGTTCTCGCTCGACATGGGCACGCTGCTCGCCGGCACCCGCTACCGCGGCGACTTCGAGGAGCGCCTCAAGCAGGTGCTCAAGGAACTCGAGGCACATCCGAACGCGATCCTGTTCATCGATGAAATCCACACGGTGATCGGGGCCGGCGCCACGTCCGGCGGCGCGATGGATGCATCGAACCTGCTGAAGCCGGCGTTGGCTTCGGGCACGATCCGTTGCATGGGGTCGACGACATACAAGGAATATCGTCAGCACTTCGAGAAGGACCGCGCGCTGGTTCGCCGCTTCCAGAAGATCGACGTCAACGAACCGACGGTGGATGACGCGATCGCGATCCTCAAGGGCCTGAAGCCTTACTTCGAGGATTATCACCGGCTGAAATATACCAACGAAGCCATCGAAGCCGCGGTGCAGCTGTCGTCCCGCTACATCCACGACCGCAAGCTGCCGGACAAGGCGATCGACGTGATCGACGAATCCGGCGCGGCGCAGATGCTGGTGGCCGAGAGCAAGCGCAAGAAGACGATCGGCATCAAGGAAATCGAGTCAACCATCGCCACGATGGCGCGGATTCCGCCCAAGAGCGTCTCCAAGGACGACGCCGAGGTCCTCAAGCACCTCGAGCAGACCTTGAAGCGGGTGGTCTTCGGCCAGGACAAGGCGATTGAATCGCTGTCGGCCTCGATCAAGCTGGCCCGCGCCGGCTTGCGCGAGCCGGAGAAGCCGATCGGCTGCTACCTGTTCTCGGGTCCGACCGGCGTCGGCAAGACCGAGGTCGCCAAGCAGTTGGCGGCGACGCTCGGCGTCGAGCTGTTGCGCTTCGACATGTCCGAATACATGGAGCGCCACACCGTGTCGCGCCTGATCGGCGCGCCTCCCGGCTATGTCGGTTTCGATCAGGGCGGGTTGCTGACCGACGGCGTCGACCAGCATCCGCATTGCGTGGTGCTGCTCGACGAAATCGAGAAGGCGCATCCCGACCTCTACAACGTGCTGCTGCAGATCATGGATCACGGCCGGCTTACCGACCATAACGGCAAGCAGGTCAACTTCCGCAACGTAATCCTGATCATGACCACGAATGCAGGCGCGGCCGATCTGGCACGTCAGGCTTTTGGCTTCACCCGCAGCAAACGTGAAGGCGACGACCACGAGGCGATCAACCGGCAGTTCGCCCCGGAATTCCGTAATCGTCTCGATGCCATCGTCTCGTTCGCGCATCTCAATGCGGACGTGATCGGCATGGTGGTCGAGAAGTTCGTGCTTCAGCTCGAGGCGCAACTTGCCGACCGCGACGTCACGATCGAGCTGTCGGATCCGGCGAAGGCCTGGCTGATTCAGCACGGCTACGACGAGCAGATGGGGGCGCGGCCAATGGCGCGCGTCATCCAGGAGCACATCAAGAAGCCGCTCGCCGACGAAGTTCTGTTCGGCAAGCTCAAGGGCGGCGGCCACGTCCGCGTCGTCCTTGTCAAGGACGAGGCGACCGCTCAGGACAAGATCGGCTTCGATTTTGTCGAGGGGCCGGTGACGCCGAAGCCCGAGAAGCTGCCGGGCGCGCGCAAGCGCAGCGTGCCGCGCAAGCCGAAGCCGAATGGCGGCGGCGGGTCGAAAGGCCCGGCCTCCCGGGGCCCGCTGGTGAAGGCTTAGAGAGCGGGTAGCAAGTAGATCAAGAAAAGGCCGGCGTATTGCGCCGGCCTTTTTGTTAGAAGCGGTCGCACGAAGGTGCGGAGGGAGCCCATGATCATCGAAAATCAGGCCATGGTGACGGAGGCGGTGATCGAGGCTTTCTCGCGGATCGAAAATCCGCGCTTGCGCGAGATCCTGCTGGCCTTGGTGCGGCACCTCCACGGCTTTGTCCGCGAGGTCCGCCTGACCGAGCGCGAATTCGGCGAGGCCGTGCGGATCATCGCCGAGCTCGGCCACAAGACGACCGCATCCCACAACGAAGTCATGCTGATGGCGGGCTCGCTCGGCGTGTCGCCACTCATCTGCCTGCTGAACAACGGCAATCAAGGTCAGACCGAGACCCAGGCCAACATGCTGGGGCCATTCTGGCGCGACGACCAGCCGATCTGCGCGAGCGGAGACTCGCTGGTGCGCTCGCCGACGCCGGGCGCGGAATTGCTGGTGTCGGTGTCGCTCGAGGATGCCGCTGGCCGGCCCGTTGCCGGTGCGGAGATCGACGTATGGCATTCCTCGCCGGAAGGTCTTTACGAAAACCAGGACCCGAAGCAGGCCGAGATGAATTTGCGCGGCCGCTTCGTCTCCGGAGAGGACGGACGGTTTCAATTTCGCAGCGTCAAGCCGGCGGGCTATCCGATTCCGGTCGATGGTCCCGTCGGGGATCTGGTCCGTGCCACGCGCCGCCACAACTTCCGTCCGGCGCATCTGCACTTCATGGTATTCAAGCCCGGATTCAAGACGCTGATCTCGCAGGTGTATTCACCCGACGATCCCCATATCGATTCGGACGTGCAGTTCGGCGTCACGCGCGCGCTGATCGGCAATTACGTTCGCCACGACGAGCCGTCGAGCGAACTTGGCTTTGCGGCGCCCTGGTATTCGCTCGATCAGCGTTTTGTGCTGGAAGCAGGCGAGGCGCGGCGGCCGGCAGCGCCGATCCGCGGCAAGATCTCGGCAACATAGGGCCGCGCATGTTTAGCGCAAATGACGTTGCGCCAGCGTGTCCGTCGATTTTTTTCGGTGGCGCCGCAACGGGGTCGTTTCCTCGGAATTGCGTTGCGATTCAAGCACAAGGCGGCGCGAGCAATCGTGTGGCAATATGTCGGTCAATTGCTGGACATCTAAACTTCACGCGAGAGACATGCGGCGCGGCTAGCGTTCCATCGTCGGGTGCGGAAAGCAGATTCAGCGTCTGCAATTATTTTCGCGCTTCGATTTTTCATGAAATGAAGGATGGAGGCCGCCTTGATTCGTCACGGAGCTGTAACTCTTTTTGCCGTTTTGCTCAGCGGCGCTTATGCAAATGCTGCGGACCAGACGCAGGTTGGCGCCGGAATTGCACGTGCGCAGCAGATCGGATCTGCATCGCAGCTCGTTGGATCGGCTGTCGATGTCTTGCTACGGAACGCGGAACGCATTGACGATTCGCAGCTTCGTAATGCCACGCTCGATTCATTCCTTAATCCCAATACCTGCATTCGTCATCGCATTCACGTGACCGATGCCGTCAAGTCCCAGATCATCTCCACGCTGATTGCGCAGAACCTCGTCAACCCCGCGGATGCGGCCAGCATCACCGGCGGCGTCAAGGCCGGTGTGTTCCCTCCCGTCATCAATGACGGCTCGGCATGTCCCACATTGCCGATGACCTTCAGGGCCACGCCCGGCAGCAACTTCGGCGGCCACCATTCCTATCCCGGCGGTCTTGCGGTCCACGAATCCTTCAACGACCAGAGCTCGATCAATTTCGCCGATACCTATCGCGGCGAATATGGTGTCGTTGGTCGGCAGGGTCTTCCGATCGCGACCGGCATCATCCGTGATCGCGATGATGCGGACGTCAACATCAATCAGGATGTCGTTCTCGCCGCGCCGATCTGGCACGACTGGGCGAAGATGATGGTGTTCCAGTGGAATGCCGACGGCACCGAGTTCACCGAACTGAATTTCGGCGGCACCGGAACCAACGACAATTTCGGAGCGGCCGGCGATTCCCGCACCGGCGGCCACCACATTATCAGCATTGCCGAGACCATGGCGCGCGGCCTGTCGCCGTTGCTCGTGATCACGCAAGCTTCGGCTCACTCGGCGCCGACGCTCGGCAATGAGTTCAAGGTCGTGAATTGGCTGCGGGCCGCCGCCATCCTCGCGCAGATCGACCCCGTCGCCAAAGGCTATCTGGTGATGGACAACGGACAGCTCCGTCTGCCGCCGCTGGCCCAACTTGGCTCCGGCACCGATCTCGACAAGGCAGGGCAGGGCAACGTGCTGGTCGAATATCAGATCCACAATCTCTCGGATGCCGATTTCGTCAATTCCATCCCGGCCGTCACCACCGTCCAGGTGCTGCTGGCTCAAGTCGCGCCGCAATTTGGCTACGACGCCAGCGACGTGTCCCGCTACAACAACTTCTTCCGCAACGTGGTGCTGTCGAACCTCAGCCCGGAACGGCTGATGATGATCTACGACAAGCGGGGCATTGAGGAGTTTGTGGAAGAAATCCGAAAGCTGAAGCACCTGCACCTGATCTGATCGGCAGGCGCAATTGTCTTCGGGCGCGGCCTTGCCGACGCCCGAAGACTTCTGCGACCGGGTCTAGCGGATCAGCCCGGCGGCCTTCGGCAGCGTCAGGCTGATCTCGGGAATACAGATGATCAGCAGCAGGCCCACAAACAGCGCGAGCATATAGGGCAGGTAAGTGCGGAAGTGCTCGCCGACGTTCAGTCTTGCAAAACGCAGCGCCATCAACAGTCCGACGCCCATGGGCGGCAGAAAAAGTCCGATGCCCACCGCAGCGGTCTGAACGATGTTGAAATGGATCGGATCGATGCCCATCGATTCCGAGATCGGAAACACCACGGGAATGAGCACGACCGCGGCGGGCAGGCCTTCCAGCACCATGCCGAACAGGCAGCTCACGATCGCGGTAACCGAGAGAAACAGCCAGGGGTGCCCTTTCAGCGGCGAAAGTAGTTCGCCGAGAAGCTGCGGTACGCCGCTGACGCCCATCAGATATTGATAGACGGATGCGACTGCGAGCAGGAACACCACAGCGGCGGTGAGGATCGCGCTGTCGTAGGCGATCCGGCCCATCTCGCGCCAGGAGACGTTGCGGTAGTAGAGCTTTGCCGCCAGGAAAGCGTAACCAGCGACCACGGCGCCGGCCTCGGTCGCGGTGATGATGCCGAGGATGAAACCGGCAAGAATCACGAACGGCACCACCATCGGCACTGCGGCGTGCAGTGCGGCCTCGCCAAGCCGCTTGACGCTCGGCCGGTTATCGACCGGCCAATTCTTCTGCCGCGCACGGATATACACCACCGACATCAGGCAGAACATGATGACCATGGCGGGGACGAAGCCGGCGACGAACAGCGCGACCGCCGAGGTGTTGGTGACCTGCGCGATCACGATCATGAAGATGGCCGGCGGCACCAGCATGCCCATCGCAGTGCCGGCCGCGATCAGGGAGGCGGAGTCGCGCCGGTCGTAGCCGGCCTTGGTCAGCGGCGGCATCAAGGCCGAGCCGAGGGCCGATACTTCCGCCATTTTCGATCCGCAGATGTCGGAAAAGAAATAGGCAACCACGATGACCGACATGCCGAGCCCGCCTCTGACCCAGCCGATCAAGGCGCGCGCCAGTTCGACCAGCGCGTGGCTCATGCCGCAGCGTTCCATCAAATTGCCCGCAAAGACGAAGGCCGGGATGGCGAGCAGCACCCAGCTTTGCGACCCCGACACCAGCGCGGAGGAGAGTTGCTGCATCGGATAGCCGCCGATCCAAAGGCCCGCGATGCCGGCGACGGCGAGCGCGAACACGATCGGCATCGATAGCAGGATCAGGACGAGGAAGACGACGGCGACCGTGGCGAGTAGCATCAGCGGCGCGCCTTAATGTGGAGAGTCAGGCTGCAGGGAGGGCGATAGCATCTCGGCGAGGCCATAGACCGCGATCAGAGCGCCGCCGAGGACGGCCGAAGCGTAGAGCCAGGCGAGGCTGATCTCCAGACCGGGCGTCGTCAGGGCGCGGTTGAGCAGGCAAAGCTTCCAGCCGTACCAGGCGACCAGAAGCCCGACGCAGACGATCAGCGCGTGATTAAACCGATGAATCCAGAGCTGCGCCGTTTCCGGCAGGTGGTGTACAAACACCGACAGCGCGAAATGCGAGCGCGACTGAAGGCCGATCGCAGCCCCGATCAGCGTCAGCCACGCCAGCGATAGTTCGCCGACTTCCTCAACCCACGTGAACGGCACCGGATCGATATCGAGCCAGTCGGTGATGGCGCCGACGAAGTAGCGGAGGATAACCCCGACCAGGAGATTGATGATCGCAAGTACGATCAGCGCCGTGACCGCTACCTTCGGGGCGGTTTTGAGAATCCGCAGCATGCGCGTCAAATCCGGTGCCGCGCGGCTTTACGCCTTGAAACCTTCGATCTCGTCCCACAGCGCGCCGTATTGCGACTTGTAGGCCGGCCAGATCTTCTGTTGCGCGACTTTACGGAATTCGTCGACCTTGGCTTCGACCACGGTCATGCCGAGCGGCTCCAGCAAAGCTTTAGCCTCCGCGAAATTATCGACCGACTCGGTTTGCTGGCGGATCTTTTCCTGCGCGGCGCGCGACAGCTCGAGAATCAGCTTCTGCTGGTCGCCGGTCAGCCCGTTCCAGATCTCGAGATTCATCACGGCGTTGGTCGGACCGTAATTGTGATAGGTCAGCGAGGCGTATTTCGACACCTCGTAGATCTTCAGCGCCTTCATGTTGACGATCGGAAGATCGCCGCCGTCGATTACGCCTTGTTTCGCGGCGGTGACGACCTCGCCATAGGCCATTGGCACCGCGTTGCCGCCGAGCCCGTTAATGGTGTCTCCAAAGATCTTGGACTGCTGCACCCGGATCTTCATTCCGCGGAGATCGCGTGGCTCGACGATCGGCTTTTTCGAAGTCCAGAAATGGCGGAAGCCGTAGTCGAAATAGCAGAGCACCTTGAGCTTATAGTTGTCCTCGATCTGCTTGCTCAGCTTGTCTCCGACCTTGCCGTTGAACATCGCGTAGGCGGTGGCGTAATCCTTCACCAAATAAGGCACGAGGAACGCGCCCATTTCCGGGAAGATCGTGGCGGCAGCGCCGGCCGGGCTGCCCATCGCGATGCTGCCGGATTTAACGGCGTTCATGATTTCAAGCTCTTGCGGAATCAGCGTTTTGCCAAAGAACTGCATTTCGAGCGCGCCGTTCGAGCGGGCAGTCAGTTCCTTGGCCATCCAATCGAAGGCGACGGCCGCCGATTCCGGCACCGCATTGATGTGCGAAAAGACCAGCTTTTTCGGCTGCGCCTGCGCGAATACAGGCGCGCGGCCGCTGGCGAGAATGCCTGCCAGACCTCCGCCGGCACGAAGCAGGGCACGGCGATTGACGATGAGGCGGCGCTCGGTCGTGGCGGGCATCAGGTTTCCTCCGGCTGTTCTTTTCGTTCGTTTATGTCGTTGTCACCCGGCAAGTTGACCCGTCGGGCGGCCGTAAGCTGACAGAAGTGTGGGCGCGTTAAAAGAGAGATATTCGTCGCAACCTTCGCACTCGCGAGATTGCCAGTGCCAGTTGCTTAGGCACGCCGGGCAGAGCCTAAGGCGCGCCGGCTGTCTTGGCGCCGGCGATGGCGTTGAGGTGGCGCACTTCCCACGGCAGGATGATCTTCCGGAAGATCACAGGGTCCGGCCACGCGTCAGCGGTGCGTCCCATATGCCCGCCGGCTGGGTTGATCCAGGCTTCGCGGGGATCGATGCCGCTATTGATCAAGAGCTCGAGGTCCTCGATCGGAACCTGCGTATCGCGCGTGCCGCCGACGACCAGGATGGGCGCCGTCGGCCTGCCGAGCAGCCCCTGCGCTTGCAGCGACATCTTCGGCAGGAAGGCGATCAGCTCATCGGCCGATTTCATGCCATAGACGAACAGGCTCGCCGGCACGTAATCGAACAGGTATTCGCGCGTATACATCCGCGCGCGAAAAAAGTCGGGCTGGAAGGTACGATGGATCGGCGGCGACTGGGTCACCGCGCCGACCAGCCGTTTGGCCTCGGTGTGCGCGAGCTTGGCCGCCCAGTAGGCGCCAAAGCTCTGGCCGTGCACCAGGATGCGGTTCTTGTCGATCTCGGGCCGCGTCGCGAGATAGTCAAGCACGCGCGAATAGATCTGGTCGGCGGTCTCGTCGGCCTTGCGCGGCGATTGGCCGGTGCCCGGGCTGTCGACGGCGAAAAAGCCGATGCCTTCGGGGATCGCGGCCGCATAGGTCTCGGAGACGGTCTCCTTGCGGCTGTCGAGGCCGGAGATCGCGAGTACCAGCGGCACCGGCCGCGGTGCATGGGGCGGCAATCTCAGGTAGCCGACGATCTCCTTGTCGCCATAGGGAATGTGCACGACTTCGAGCGGCGGATCGAAATAGCGGGCGTGCTGCAAATAGGCGTCGACCGCCTTTTGATACGCGGCGAGCTTGCCGGGCGAGGTTGGGGCGGGCCATTGACCGAAATAATACAGGCGCCAGGCGCGGACAAAGTTGACATCGGCCTCCTTTGGATCGGACGCCGCCTTCGCTTTGGCACTGTAGGTATCGGCCACCGCGCTCCAGGCAGCGGCCCATTCATCGGGATCGCGGCTCTTGATCCGTCCAAGCGCTTCGCTGGCATCGCCAGGCTGGATGCCGAGCGCAGGATAGGCACCGGTCTGCGCGCGGGCGAGCGTCTCGGTCTTGATTTCGTCGATGGTACGGTCGGTGGTTTGGGCGTGCGCGGGTTGGCAGGCCAGGCCTAT
This sequence comes from Bradyrhizobium sp., assembly GCF_035701725.1. Classification (GTDB taxonomy): domain Bacteria; phylum Pseudomonadota; class Alphaproteobacteria; order Rhizobiales; family Xanthobacteraceae; genus Bradyrhizobium. Next base: position 1,613 of record NZ_DASSRP010000320.1, on the reverse strand, counting down.
GACGGCGGCGACAATCAATGAGAGATCGCGCATTGTTTTCTTGTCCTCCCCTCGTGGTCCGATTCTAACATTCGCATTCCCTCGCAACGGGCACTTTCGCGAATGTGAGAATCGGAGGACCACTAGCAAATATAGATTCTGGTGGAGCTTGGGATTTGGCATTCGCTCGACAACCCCGCGGCTAGACGGGCAGCGAATGCACTCCACCAGCTTTTTCCGCGATTATGGGCGGGCAGGGAAGGCGACACAAGAGATCGAGAGATGGCCCGCGGGGAGGTTTGAAAGCTAGCTTTCGCCGATCAGCTCTTTGATGCGGCGCTGCAACTGACGCTTCTTCTTTTCGCTTCGGCGCAGCCGTTCGGCAAGGTCGGAGCCGGGCAGCTCGTAAGAGTGATCCGGGCTGAACGCGACGCCAACGAAATTGTCGCGCCACCAGATGATCTTGGCCATGAACGAGCGGCCCTTGCGCGCAATCGTCAGTCGAAGTGAGTCCTTCGGCAGCCCAACCGCGCTCTTGAATTCGAGATGGGCTCCGTTTTCCGAAATGTTGCGGACCACGCAATCCCGCGACGTGCCGCTCTCGGCGATCTCGGCGGTCCCGCCGTAAATCACCTTGTCGCGTGGGCTGTGGCGTCGCTCCGGCATCGAAAAGCTCCCGATTAAGGCCCAACCTTTTACGCGAGCCGGTGGCGCATAAAAGGGCAGCGCGGCCAAAATGCCGCGTTAACGTAAACCGATTTGGGAGGACGGGCAGCGAACGTCAAATCCGCCAGGCCGCAAGCGACGGGAATACGGACGATTTTACAAGTTTAAGCGGCCGTGTCGCGCAAGGTGCGCGCGACCTCCTTTTGCGCGTCGAACTCGCGCCGGCGTCGCGCCAGCTCATCGGCGCTCAGCGCCTCGACGTTGTTGTAGTCGCGCTTCCAGGCGGGATCGGCGCTCCACCGCAGCGGCGACTGCACGGTGGTTTGTGCCGAGGGCGCGGTTTCCAGCACACGCAGCGCCAGTTCGAGCGTGAAGGCCTGCGAGGCCACGTCATGCGGCTTGCCGGCAGAGTTGCCGAGCGGAAAGTCAGAGAACAGGAATCGGGGGACGGCGGCGTGCTCGACGATATCCTTGGCGCAGCCCATCACGACCGTGGGGATGCCGTTGGCCTCCAGATGGCGGGCGATAAGGCTCACGGTCTGGTGGCACACCGGGCAGTTCGGCACCAGCACCGCAGCATCGACGCCATCGGCCTGGCAGCGGGCCAGAACTTCCGGCGCGTCGGTTTCGATGGTCACGCGATGGCTGCGGTTGGTCGGGGCGCCAAAGAACCGCGGCGCAACTTCGCCGATGCGCTTTTCCGCGGCGAGCCGCAGAAGTTGTGGCAATGGGAACCAGGTGCCGCTGTCCTCGGCCGAGGTGTGCGCGCGGTCATAGGCTATGTGCGAAATCCGCAAATCATGCTTCTTGGACGTATCGCCATCGTAGACGGAATAGAATTTGGCGCCTCCGTTATATGTCGCGCCAGGTCCCTGGTCGCCCTTGGCGGGGTCGAATGGCGCTGCGGTCGTGATGATGGTGACGCGGGATTGCGCAAGCGGCTTGCGCAAGGGCTGGAACGGTGCATC
>NZ_DASSRP010000319.1:0-11459 GCF_035701725.1 Bradyrhizobium sp. | reverse complement strand
GTTCGGCTATCTGCCGCTGGTCATGGCGCTCATTGCGACCGGCATTCTCTCCTTCGGCTTGTGGGTGCACCACATGTTCGCAACCGGACTGCCTCGGCTCGGCGAGAGCTTCTTCACGGGTTCCAGCATGGCGATCGCAATTCCTGCCGGCATCCAGATCTTCTGCTGGCTGGCAACGCTCTGGGACGGCAAACCGGTTTTCAGGACGGCCCTGCTGTTCGTCATCGGCTTCATCGTCACGTTTGTAATCGGCGGCCTGACCGGTGTCATGGTCGCTTCCGTTCCCTTCGATACGCAGGTGCATGATACCTACTTCGTCGTCGCGCATTTCCATTACGTGCTGGTCGGCGGCGCCGTGTTCCCGCTGATCGGCGCCCTTTATTACTGGTTCCCAAAGATCACCGGCCGAATGATGAGCGAACGCATCGGCCGCTGGGTTTTTGCCCTGATCTTTGTCGGCTTCAATTTGACTTTCTTCCCGATGCATATTCTCGGCCTGCAGGGAATGCCCCGCCGCATCTACACCTATCAGCCGGACCTGCCCTGGCATGGGCTCAATCTTTTCATCAGCGCCAGCTCCGCTATTCTCGTCGCGGGCTTTGTCCTGCTCTTCTTTGATGCCCTGCGCAGCGCCAAATTCGGATCGCCTGCACCGGCCAACCCGTGGAACGCGCCGACGCTGGAGTGGGCAACGTCCTCGCCGCCTCCGAGCTACAATTTTGTCTGCGTTCCCGTGGTTCGTAGCCGCGATCCGCTGTGGCAGCCTTCCGACACACTGGCCGTCGCTTCCGGCCTGCGCACCGATCGGCGCGAGCTCGTCATCACATCGGTCGCTGCCGCCGAACCGCAAGCGCGTGAGGCTTCGCCGCGCAATTCGATTTGGCCGCTGCTGACGGCGATTGCGACAACCATCGAGTTGATCTGGTCGATCTTCTCACCCTGGGCCATCGTCTGGGGATCGATCCCGGTCGCCATCGCCCTCGTGGGATGGTTCTGGCCCAAGGGTGTGCCGGAGGACGAGGCATGAGGGAGCGGGCGGTCGTCGATCTTTCACGATTGCCGTTGCACGGCTTTGGAACAAGCAGTGTGACCTGGTGGGGTACCGCCGCCTTCATGCTGATCGAGGGCACCGGCTTTGCGCTTGTCATTGCCGTCTACCTCTATTTGATGAGTCTCGCCACGACATGGCCGATCGACGCACCACCTCCCGATCTGCTGCCGGGGACGCTGGTCACACTGATCCTGATCGCAAGCCTGGTTCCGAACTATCTGATCTCGCGCTGGGCGCAGGCGCAACAACTGCGCAAGGTGCGGATCGGCATTATCGTGATGTCGCTCCTCGGGATCGCACCCTTGGTCGTCCGAGCTTTCGAATTCAACGCCCTGCGCGTGAACTGGGACACCAACGCGTACGGCTCCGTGATCTGGGTGTTGCTCGGCCTGCACACGACCCATCTCATTACCGATCTCGTCGATACGCTGGTGCTCGCCGCGCTGGTGTTCACCCGCCATGGGCGAACCCCCCGGCGGCTGGGCGACGTACAGGACAACGCCATGTATTGGAACTTTGTCGTGCTGGCGTGGCTTCCTATCTATGGCTGCATTTACTGGGTCCCGCGCCTATGACGCTTTCACGTGCATACGCCCGTCTGGCGAGTTGGGCGGGCCTTTGCGTTTCCGCATCGGCCTGGGCGCTCAACATGCTGCTTGGCCAAATGCTTCCCTTTGTCGATTGCACCCGGCAGTCACATTTGTCCGCGCTGGTTTCCTCAGGCCTCACCGCGCTCGCATTACTAGCCGGATGCGTCTCCTGGCGATCGGCTTCCGCCACGCCCATGGGATTTGGCTCGCCCGAGACGCTTCGATTCGACGCGCGCCTCAGCGCGCTATCTGCAATCATGTTCGCTTTCGCGCTGGCTCTGCAAACGCTGGCGTCCTGGGCCTTGAGCGGATGCGAGCGCTAGGCTTCGTCACGGTGGCCTTTTTGCTCCACGCCGAGCGCGCTTCGGCGCACGCTGCCGCCGAGCCAACGCAACACCTTCCCTGGACGTTCGACCCCTGGATTGTTACGCCGCTCGCCATTTTCGCGGTGCTGTACACCGCGGGCAATGTTGCACTTCGGCAGCGAGGCAAACGAGGTGGGAGCCGGCTCTGGCTCGGCTGCATCTGTTGGGCAGGCTGGCTGAGCCTTGCCACAAGTCTGATCTCGCCACTGCACTGGCTCGGTGAACATCTCTTCACTTTCCATATGATCGAGCATGAAATCATCATGGCGATTTCGGCGCCGTTGCTGGTGCTCGCCAACCCGATCGGGACCATGCTCTGGGCCTTTCCGCGATCGCTTCGCGTCGGAATTGGCCGCCTGATGCGGCGCAATCCGCTTCGTCTTGCATGGCAATGGCTGACGGGACGGAGCCAGGCGACGGCGCTGCACGGGGCTGCGATCTGGCTGTGGCACGCGCCCGGGCCGTTCGATGCAGCCGTCACCAACCTCGCGATCCATCGCCTGCAACATCTGAGCTTTTTTTTAACCGCGATCTTGTTCTGGTGGTCGGTGCTGAGGCGAAACGACGCCGGGGTCGCAGCCTGGCAGGTCTTCATGACAATGTTGCACACGAGCTTGCTCGGCGCATTGATGGCGCTGGCGCCTCGCGTCCTCTACGGCGCTCAGACTGCGAACGCCTACGCTTTCGGCCTGACGCCGCTGCAAGACCAGCAGCTCGCGGGCATCATCATGTGGGTGCCCGCCGGCACGATCTATGCCGGGGTGGCGCTTGCACTCACGGCGGTCTGGATCAGACAGGTGGGCGAACGGACAAGGAATAGCGATGTGGTCGGCGCGACATAATCGCCGCTGGCCGTTGGCGGCCGCTGTAGTTCTAGCCCTCGCCGTCGCTATCGGCGCGACAACTGCCGTGACCTTGTCCTCGAGCCGTCAGAGTGAGCGCATTGCGAGCGCCATCACCGGCGGCGAACCGCGCCGCGCGCCCGCAATCATGCGCCAATATGGATGCGGAGGGTGCCACACCATCGCAGGAATTCCCGGCGCTGATGGTCAGGTCGGGCCTCCCCTTTCGGGCTTGATCAACCGCGTCTACGTCGGCGGCGTCGCGTTCAACTCACCCGACAATCTCATCCAATGGATTGTCGAACCGCGAACGCTATCGCCGCGAACCGCGATGCCAGACACCGGCATATCCGAAGCCGAAGCACGCGACGTCGCCGCCTATCTCTATGCGCACTAGGGCCGCCTAGGGCGCCGCTGTCGGTCGCGCCGGCAACGATTTGATATAGGCCGCGATCGCGTGGCGGTCTTCGTCCGAGAGCAAGGCGGTGTTGACCACGATCTCGCTCATCGAAGAGCCGACGCGGCCATGGTTTGGCGTCTGGCCGCTTTTCAGCATCTCCACAACATCCTGTTCGGACCAGCCGCCAATTCGCACCGGCGTGATATTGGGATAAAAACCCACGCCTTCCGGATCCACGCCACCTGCAAACCTGGTCTCCGGTTTGATTCCGCCCAGCAGATCGCGTGTGGCGTGACATTCCGCACAATGACCGAGACTCTCGACCAGATATCGCCCGCGATTCCATTTCATATCGCGGTTCGGATCCGGCTCGATCGGCGTTTGACTGAAATACAACGTTTTCCAAAAACCAACGAAACGACGGACACTGAATATCGGATTTATATCATGGGGCGGCGCGCGGCCCTTAACGGGCTCCAGCGTGCGTAGATAGGCCATCAGGTCGACCACATCTCCAGCACTCATATGCGCGAAACTGGGATACGGAAACACCGGATAGTAATGGCTGCCGTCAGGGGAAACGCCGCGCAGCAGGGCATTGGCCAGATCGCTGGTTCGCCAGTTCCCGATTCCGTCGACCGGATCGGGAGAAATATTCGGCGCGCGAAACGTACCGAACGGCGAGGCCAGAGCAATCCCGCCTCCGAGATGAAGACGGTCCGGCTGCCCCGGCGAGGCATGGCAGGAGGCACAATCGCCCGCGGCGAACACCTGCCGACCACGCGCAACATCGCCGGTGTCCGGAAAGCGACCCATTTCGGCCGCCGAAATCGGTTGCGGCATGGTGATCCGCCAGGCGACGACGAAGACGACGACCAGCGCTGTCACCGCCGCGACCGCCGCGTATCTGCGTACTGTACGCATGCGCATCGCACGCACTTTCCTTCGTTCGACCGTTCCATTGCGGAAAACGCTTGATGACCAACTTTGTACGTTCGCCGACGTTCCCGGCTCCAACAAGCCAAAATAGGAACGGCTGTCAGGTGCCCGGATTGTTCGATCAGGGTCAGCGAAAGAGCAGCTAGGCTTCTGGCTCACTGCGAACAGCCAGGCGGATGAGACCAATCATGCAGAAGGGCTTCGCCTACACCAGGCTCGCCGACCGCTTGGCGAGCGTCGCCGAGTTGTCGGAGCGCGACCTTGACCTTCTGACCCGGATGCCTTCCACGATAAGCCATCTTTCTTCCTACGATCGCGTGCAGCACAGGTCCGACCGTCCTTTGCGCTGCTGCCTGCTGCTGCAAGGCTATTTGTGCTGGCGAGACCAAACCGAACGGCAGATCACTTCGATTTACGTTCCGGGCGACATCCCCGACCTTCACACACTTTCCGTTCCGCGATTCGACGCGCATCTTACGGCACTCGGACCGACGGTGGTCGCCTTCGTGCCCCACGACTTTTTTTGCGAAATCTCCTCGCTCTCACCAGCGCTACGTCACGCGCTCCAATTGCTCGTCCACTCCGACATGGCCTGCCTGCGCAACTGGATCGTCAATCTCGGCAGCCGCGATTCTCTCACGCGTGTGGCGCATCTATTCTGCGAGATAGCCGTGCGACTTCGAGCCGTCGGCCTTGCCGGCGACGATCGATTTCCATCACCCTTCACGCAGTCCGATCTCGCCTCGGCTTGCGCGATATCGCCGGTGCATACCAATCGCATCATCCAGGAATTGCGGCGCAGACAACTGCTCACCTGGCAGTCCCGAACCATCACAATCGAACATCGGCAAGCGCTGTCCAGTCTCGCCCGCTTTGATCCCGGTTATCTCGGCATGAGGGAGGCGGTCACGTCCGAGAATCACGGAATACAACGCCCTGCAGCGCCGGCAACGCTGTCAGCGGCCCCAGCGTGTTACTGACGCAAGATCCGGCGATCATGCCCGCGCCGGGCGATCTCGCTGGCGAGCGCGGAACGGATTTCGGCGCCGACCGGGGACCAATCCCCGGCCACCTTTTGGCGGAACAGCCGCATCGTCGGATACCAGATAGTGGTGTCCGCTCGCGCTGGCCAGCGCCAATCGCATTCCGAATGCAACATCACCCACGTCGTGCAGCCCAGTGCGGCCGACAGGTGAGCAAGCATCGTATCCGGGCAAATGCACAGATCGAGTCTTTGGAGCCGCGCCGAGAGAATATCGATGTCGGGCGTACTGATGTCGATGGCGCCGATCTTCCTCACCACCTCGGCAACGTCCCCTGCCTGCACCGAGTAGAACTGCACGCCGGGCTGCTTGAGCCACCTGAAAAGCGCGGGAGGAACGACGCGCCGCCGATCCCAGTCACCCACATCCCAGCACAATCCAATCGAAAAGAGATTTCCGCCCGTCCTGTGATCGGAGCGATTACCGGCGCCGGGCCGCAAGTACGGATGGCGCATCTCGACCTGTTGACGGGTTGCACGAATTGCATGCGGGAGTTCCATGATTTCCACGTCGACATCGAAATCAACCTCCGGCGTGCGGTCATTCAATGGCAAGACGCGATCGACGCCGTCGACCTTCGCGATCACCGCGACCAGCGCCGGCTGACACCAAACCGTGACATGGCTTGCGATCTGTCGCAACGGGGACAGGAATCGGGCGAACTGGATCGTATCTCCCAGCCCGTGATAGCAGCGAACAAGCACCCGTCTTCCCCGGAGCGGTTCGCCGCGCCAGATCCGTTGAAGGTGACGCGGCCCTTCGTGCTTGACCGACCGCGAACGGGCCATATCGCAATCATTGATCTCCCAGGCGCGCGCAAAGTCCCCGGCCCGCATGGCGGCGATCCAGTCGGTACCCGTATCATCGCCCGGATTCGAATCGTTCGCCGCCGCGGACGACCTCATCGATGGACGAATTTGTGAAAGCGGCTGATTTTGCCGTCTTTGGTACGATCCTGGTACAGAAAGGCCAGCTTGGTCTCGTCGAACTTGCGAAAGAATTCGTCCCAGTCGATGCTGTCGAGGCCCTCGTCAGGCGGACCGAAGTCTATCCGCAAAATGCCCGCGTGCCCGTCATCTTCGGTTGCCTTGACAGTTGCGGGCCGCCCCTGCCGCTCGGTCGCCCATTTACGAATGACCCCATGATCTGTGGTGGTCTGGCTCTCACTCATTTTCGCCTCCATCGGTGAGTGCGCACCGATGGCAACGTCATCTGATGGATTTCGTTCTTATTCGCCGACACTTTCTCCCGAACCTGTCGGCATCATCTTCATCATCATCTTCCAAGAACGTTCCTGTGCCGTCCGGCTCAATCCTATCATGGGTTAAGCTTTTTCGATTCAGCAAGGCAAATTCAGATGTGCTCGACCCAGCCTGACGGAGGGAAAGGAACGAAGGCATCAGCCGCACGTTCGCGAGGTACTTACGTTCAAGAGGAGCAACGGACGATGCACTCACGGCTTCAGGACAGGCGCCGCGTTCGCGTAGGCATCGTCGGAGTTGGCAATTGCGCAAGTTCGTTCGTGCAGGGACTCACTTATTACCGGAATGCCAAGGCGAACGAACCGGTGCCGGGCCTGATGAACGTCGATCTCGGCGGCTACCACGTCAGTGACATTCAGATATCTGCCGCGTTTGACGTCAACGCGGAAAAGGTCGGCCGCGATCTCGCCGAGGCGATTTATGCACGGCCGAACAACACCCACCGTTTTGCGAATGTGCCGTACACAGGTGTCGCAGTACAGCGCGGACCGGTGCTGGACGGTATCGGCCGCTATCTGGAAGAGGACGTTCCCGTTGCCGATTGCCCGGAATGCGACGTCACCGACGTTCTTCTGAAATCGCGTACTGACGTCGTGGTGTCCTATCTTCCCGTCGGATCACAACAGGCGAGCGAATGGTACGCCCGGCGGGCGCTTGAGGCGGGCTGCGGCTTTGTGAACTGCATTCCCGTCTTCATTGCTTCACATCCGCAATGGGCGCAGCGTTTCCAGGCCGCGGGACTGCCGGTGATCGGCGACGACATCAAGAGCCAGGTCGGCGCGACGATCATGCACCGCGTGCTCGCCAATCTGTTCAGGGAGCGCGGCGTGCGGCTGGATCGCACCTACCAGCTGAATTTCGGCGGCAATACCGACTTCAAGAACATGCTCGAGCGCGAGCGCCTGGCTTCAAAGAAGATCTCGAAAACGCAGGCCGTCACCAGCCAGTTCGCTGTGCCACTCGATGAAAACGACATTCATGTCGGGCCCAGTGACCATGTTCCCTGGCTTACCGACCGCAAACTTGCCTATATCCGCCTGGAAGGAACCACCTTCGGCGGCGTACCGCTAAGCGCCGAAGTCCGTCTGGAAGTCTGGGACTCGCCAAATTCCGCCGGCGTCGTCATCGACGCGGTCCGATGTGCCAAGCTCGCAATGGATCGCGGCGTCGCCGGCGCTTTGAGCGGACCTTCCAGCTATTTCATGAAATCTCCACCGCAGCAGTTCAGCGACGAGGAAGCGCGGCAGCGAACGCGCGCCTTTATCGACGCCAAAGGATGACAATGACGAAAATTGTGCATCTGCTTCGCCACGGCCATCATGCCCTCCTCTCGCACGTGCTCTGCGGCCGCATGCCGGGCATCGAGCTCGATGAATTGGGCCGGCGTCAGATCGCGGCATGCATCGGCTCGATCCCGCGCAATGTCACTGCGATACAATCCAGCCCTCAGCGGCGCGCCCAGCAGTCGGCGAGTATACTAGCCTGGCCTCTCTGCATTCCCGTCGAAATCGTACCGGCGTTCGACGAGATCGACCTTGGCGACTGGACAGGCCGATCCTTCGTTGAGCTCGATCAATCCCCTGCCTGGAACGTCTGGAACAACCAGCGTGGCACCGCTTGCCCGCCCCACGGCGAAAGCATGCAATGTCTGCAGCAACGCGTCGTCCAGCATATCGAAGAACTCCGGAGCGAGCCGGCAGCTGGCGCAACCCTCATTGTCAGCCATGCCGAACCCATTCGGGCGGCGCTGCTGCACTACGCGCGCATAGCGCTCGACGACTTTCTCGCGATCGCCGTGGATCCGGCCAGCATCAGCACATTGTGTTTCGACGCTACCGGCGCGTACATCTCCCGGATCAATCAAAGGGTTTCCGTGTGAAGATCGTCATCTTCGGCCTTACGATCTCTTCGTCATGGGGCAACGGTCATGCCACCCTGTGGCGGGGACTTTGCAAGAACCTCATTCGGCTTGGCCACGACGTCGCTTTCTTTGAACGCGACGTATCTTATTACGCGGCCGCGAGGGATTTCCACGAACTGCCCGGTGGGCGGCTCGAACTCTACAGCGATTGGGAAACTGTCCGACCCACGGCACGCCGCGCCGCGGGTGATGCCGATGCGATCATCGTGACGTCCTATTGCCCCGATGCGACCGATGCCACCGCGCTTAGTCTCGATTGCGCGCGCGCGATACACGTTTTCTACGACCTCGATACGCCAATTACCTTGGCGAGACTGAGTACCGGCGAACAGGTCCCCTATATCGGCGCCGAGGGTCTCGGCTGCTTCGATCTGGTCTTAAGCTTCACTGGCGGCGATGCCGTCTTTCGCGAGTTTCGACGCTTGGCCGGCGCGCGCCGCATCGAGGCGTTGTACGGCCACGTCGACCCGGACATTCATCGGCCGGCCGCTTCCCAGCCGCACTACCGTGCGGATCTGTCTTATCTCGGCACCTATTCCAAGGACCGGCAGCATACGCTTGAATCCTTGTTCACGAGCGCGGCCGCCGTCCGGCTGGACCTGCGGTTTCTGATCGCCGGCGCGCAATATCCGCCGGACTTTCCGTGGTCGCCGAACATCTATTTCGTCCGTCACCTGCCACCATCCGAGCATGCCGCTTTCTTTGCGTCTTCAAGGCTGACGCTGAACCTTACTCGCAAGCCGATGGCCGAGATGGGCTGGTGTCCATCGGGACGCCTGTTCGAGGCCGCCGCCTGCGGCGCACCGCTCCTGAGCGATGTCTGGGAAGGTATTACCGAATTTTTCGAACCCGGCACCGAGATCCTGCTCGCGCGCGACAGGAGCGACGTGCTGGCGGCGCTTGAACGCCAGGATGACGAATTGAGACGGATCGCGGCTCACGCCCGCGAACGCACACTCGATCAACATAGTTCGGCAAGACGCGCGCGTGAGCTCGTCGCGCTGCTTGAAGGCATACAGCAGCATGACGCCTCCCAACCGGCGTTTGAGGAGAGCTGACATGTGGGGCGTGGTTCCGGCCGCTGGACGCGGCAGCCGAATTCAGCCATTGGCATTTTCCAAGGAACTGCTTCCGGTCGGTAGCCGCACCGACAATGGCCTCGCGCGGCCTTGTGCCGTCGCCGAATATCTGGTCGAGCGCCTGATCCTTGGCGGCGCGGACAAGATTTGTTTCGTCATTTCGCCGGGCAAGTCCGACATCCTCGAATATTTCGGCGATAGCTATGGCCGCGCGCAACTCGCCTATGTGGTTCAACCGCATGCGCTGGGGCTTTGCGACGCCGTATTCAGGGCTCGCACGGTGGTCGGCTCGCAGGAGGATATTCTGGTCGGATTGCCCGATACCGTCTGGTTTCCAAGTGCCGCGCTTGGCTCCCTTCCCGAGGTTGCGCTGTCATTTCTGCTTTTTCCCGTCGAACATCCGGAGCATTTCGATGCCGTGGTGCTTGACGGCGAACAGGTCAAGGAAATCCAGGTCAAGCAGGCGAATGCATCGTCGAACTGGATATGGGGCGCCTTCAAAATGTCCGCGTCCGGATTTCGCGATCTGCTGCTGCTGTGGGAACAGCGCGGACGGCAGGACGAATACTTTGGAACACTCGTGAACAGCTATCTCGCGGCCGGCGGCTACGGCGTCGGCGTCAAAGCCGGCAGCTCCTACGTCGATGTCGGCACGATCGACGGGTACCGGACTGCTATCGCGCTGCTCGCCGCAACATCCGAGAAAGACAGCAAGCGTTTCACCCTTCTCGCCGCGTCCGGAGCAGATACCGCATCGATCGCCAACTCCGATCGAGGAGGAGTGTCGTGACCTCCCTGCTTTCACGAGACGAGATAAGAGAGCGTATCGATGCGCTCGGTCCCTGGTTTCACAATCTCGACCTCAACGGGGTGCCCACGGCGCCATACCATTTTCTCGGCGATTATCCCAACGTGAAATGGCGCAGATTCGCGAGAGTGATCCCGGAATGTCTTGCGGGAAAATCCGTGCTCGATATCGGCTGCAACGCCGGTTTCTATGCGATGGAAATGAAGCGCCGCGGTGCCGCGCGCGTGCTCGGCCTCGACACGGACGACGAATATCTGGCGCAGGCAAGGTTTGCGGCTGAGGTCAGCGGCCTCAAGATCGAATTTCGAAACCTCTCGGCCTATGACGTCGGTCAACTCGGCGAGAAGTTCGACCTCGTCATTTTCATGGGCGTGCTCTACCACCTTCGTCATCCGCTCCTCGCGCTCGACCTGATCCACGAACATGTCGCGGCCGACATGCTGCTGTTTCAATCGATGCAGCGCGGCGCCAGCCGAGTCGACACGATCGACAAGAATTACGATTTCTGGACAACGGAGCATTTCGACAGTCCCGGTTACCCGAAGCTCCACTTTATCGAACATCGATATGCCGATGATCCGACCAATTGGTGGGCGCCGAACCGCGCCTGCGTCGAGGCCATGCTGCGAAGCGCGGGCTTCATCATCGCAGCGCATCCCGAGGAGGAAGTATATCTCTGCCGGAAAGGCGCACGGCCGCGGATCGAAGACCCGATTTCTCCAGGGCGGAACGCTGCAAAATGATCGAAGCGGCAAAAATCTGGAACGAGCCCAACAACAAATCGCATTGGGACCTGCAGCTCGATCCCGACTGGAAGCACTATGCCGCCATGGCGATCGCTGCGGGAAAAGCGATCCGGTCGGTCCATTCGTCATTGCCGCGCGTGCTCGGCGGCATCTCCCCGATCGATCCGCACTTCATCGCCAATATGAAGGACAACGGCGTGCTTGACCATGTCGATGCCGTCGCCGTTCACGGATTTCCGCTGGATTGGAATCTCTGGAAGATCGAGGCTTGGCCTGACAAGCTCGCGGAGATCCAGGCGCTCGTCGCGCTGCCGGTCTGGGTGACCGAGGTTGGTGTGTCGTCGTTCGGGGCCGACGAGGTCCAAGATTGGGGTCTCCAGCGCACGGCCGAGCTGCTCGCGGGACGTACGCCA
>NZ_DASSRP010000318.1:0-4357 GCF_035701725.1 Bradyrhizobium sp. | reverse complement strand
GCGATGCACGCCGCCGCCATCGGACTTGGCGCGGTACAGCGCCATGTCGGCGTTGCGCATCAACTCTTCCGAAGTCGAGCCGTCGCTCGGCGCCAGCGCAATGCCGATGCTGGCGCCGATCACGACCTCGACGCCGTCGATATCGTAGCTCGCGCTCAGGACGTCGATCAGCCGGGTCGAGAAATCGCTGACTTCGTTCGGCGAGAGGTTCGACAGGATCACCGCGAATTCGTCGCCACCGAGCCGCGCTGCGAGATGATTGCCGCGCACCTGCGAGCGCAGGCGGTCGGCGACCAGCCTGAGCAACCGGTCGCCCATCGGGTGGCCGAAGGAATCGTTGACATTCTTGAACAGGTCGAGATCGACGCACAGCACGGCGATCCGTTTGCTGCCGGCCTGCGTTTCTTCGAGCGACTGGCGCAGCCGCTCCCGGTAGAATTCGCGATTGGGCAGATCCGTCAGTCCGTCATGGTGGGCCATGTAGGCCACACGCGCTTCGGCTTTGCGGCGCTCGGTAATGTCGACCACGGCGACGAGGTAGCCGTCACGCCCCTCGAACGTCACCCGGCGGCCGAAAGTGAGCACGTGAATCTCGCTGCCATCGGCTCTGATGTGCCGCCAGTTGCGGGTCGATTGATAGGCCTCGCCGACATGCAGCAGCGCTTCCCTGTGGGTGATCCGCTCGTCCTCCGGCCAGATTTCATCGAGCTTCATGCCGAGGAATTTCTCGCGCGCGTAGCCATAGTGCTGGATCGCCGCATCGTTGACGCCGAGAAATTTCGCCGTTTCGGCATCGAACACCCACATCGGCATCGGGTTGTTGTCGAACAGCAAACGGAATGAGGCTTCGCGGCGTTTCAGAGCGGTCACGTCCGAAATGGTCAGCGCAAGAATGTCGCCGAAGGCGACGACGCCGAGTTTCAGGCTCCGCTCGTCACTGTCGAGTTCAAACTGGTCTGCCTTGCCGCTGCCGATCACCGCCAGCAGACGCTCGGCAACATGATGGGCGCTCAGAAGGTTGCGCCCGCCGCCGAGCCGCTGCCACAACAGCTCAGAGGACGGTAGCTTGAGCAACCGCGCCGCGCCGTCATTGTGGTGCACGATCTGGAAATCGAACGGACGACCTTCCGCGTCACGGATCGCCGCCAGCGAGAGCACGCCTTCGTCGGTGGTCGAGAAGATCGCGTCGAGCAGGTTGTATTGCGCCTCGCGTTCGTTGACATAAACGCCGACCAGCGTGTGGCCCCAACGCGACGAGGTCGGTAGCGCCAGCAGATCATAGGTCCGCACCAGACCATCCCGCACACAGTGGGCGATCGAAAGACAAGGACGGCACCTGGCAAGCGAACTGCCGGCAACTTCGGACAAGGCGGTCGCGCAATCCGGCGACAGCGCATCGAGCGCGACTTCGAAGCGATCATGCTCCAGCCAGAGCTGCGCGTAACGGCCGGTGCGCGATACTTCGAGGCCCTGCGGTCCGTCCTTGAGCAAAACAATGTGATCGGCGAGCCGGCCAAGACTCCCCAACATCACGTCTTCGTAAGCCGGCAGCTTATCGCCGGGCCGCATCGCCGCCTGCCACTTGCGCTTGAGAACCGGGATATCATCAAACATCTCGGGTTCGGATTTCTCCGGCGATTTCCTGGCAGCAAGCATGGCATTCCCCAACGCGCAACGACAGCGCGCGTTATCAACGCGGGCCGCGCTTAAGGGGGCGTAAAAATACCGCTCGGCGGACGCCGGAGCCGCGATTATGACAGTTTTAAATCGTGCGATGGTTAGTGTGGATTAGAGACTATGACAGCGCCCGCCGGCTGATGGTCTCAGCGCGCAACGACTTCGACTTCGCCGTCAACGCCGTTAACAACATTGAAAGCGCGTTCGTAAACCTTGCCTTCGTTCTTGGCAATGGCGCGATATTCGCCTTCCGACAGGATGACCTTGGGAAACGCGCCAATCGATTCCTTGATGACGTCGCCGCCCGGCGTGATCACCGACCAAGCGGTGTTGGCCAGTGCCTCGCCGCCCCGGTCACTGACGAGTTTGAGCGTAATCACGGCGGCGCGATGGGTAACGGTGACATCCGTCAGCTTGCCGGCCTGCACGCGGATATCAGAACGCACGACCGAATTGGCATCGCCATAGTTGGAGATGATGTAGTAGGTGCCTTCGGGCAGCATGGCGACGTCGCCGGGCGCGACACTCGGCACAAGCGAGGCGCGTTCCCCGGCCTCGAACTGGCTGCCCTTGTAGATCGCGAACGAAATCTGGTTCTGCGGAATCTTGGAGGTGCCGACGCGGCCCTCGATGCGCAACCCGCCGGCGGGAAGCAGGAATGTTTCGCGATAGGTCTCGGCCTTCAGCGTCATCGGCTTGATCGCGCTGACAAGGCCGAGCGCAACGTGGATGATATAGTTGCCGGGCGGGAGCACGATATTGGGCGTGGCGCTGCGATCCTCGCGAACCAGTTTGATATTGCCGGTCTCGTCTGGCTTGTCGGAAAAGATGCGCCACACCAGCCCGCCGGTGACCGCAGGCTGATCCTTGCCGAACCGCGCCGTCAGCGCCAGCACAGCCTGGTTTGGCGTGGCAGCGCCCGGGGGCGGCGCCGCAACGACCGGCGGCACGGCGGCGACCGCCGGTGGCGCCGTCAGGGGCGGCGGCAGACTGGGAACCGATGCGGGGCCCGAGGAAGGTGCCAGGTTCATGGCCGGGCCTGCCGGCGCTTCCGGCACGGGCGCCGGCGGCACGGGTGGCGGCCGATCGCTGAACAATTGCGCCGATGCGGGGCCGGCAAAGGCGAACGCCGCCGCCAACGCCAACAAGGCCAACACGGGCGCTACGCGCCTATGCCCGCCCAGTTTGCGACCGCCCTGCTTTCCCCAGTTCATGATGGATGCTTTTCACTGAAAACGCGGCAAATTCAAGCCTCGATTGGCCCGGCCGGGGAGATACGGAACCAGTACGGTTCGCCGCCGTTACCTAACTTGATTCTCCGCCGTCCCGTCACATTCTCATCCCAAAGCACGGCATAAACCATGCTTGGCGGCCTTTCTGGCGGGAGCCGCGGGCTCGCGATAGCCTTCGTGCGACCGGTGTCCCGATTCCGGCCCCCGTTTCGGCGATGCGGCCCCTATGGCTGACCGGTCCTACGAGGAGATTGTTTGTAACTGTGCTGAATAACTGGATCGGCCGAGGCCAAAATAACGGAGACTACCAGGGCAAGGCCGGCCGGCGGCCGGTCATCGGGCTCGCGCTCGGCGGCGGAGCCGCCCGCGGCTTCGCCCATATCGGTATCGTCAAAACGCTGGCCGCCCACGGCATCGTTCCCAATGTGGTCGTCGGAACCTCGATCGGTGCGGTGGTCGGCGGCTCCTTTGCCGCCGGACATCTCGACACGCTGGAAGAGTGGGCTCGCGGCCTGCAGCCGCGTAGCGTGTTGTCCTATCTCGATCTCAAGCTGAACGGATCGGGCCTGATCGGCGGCGAAAAGCTTGCCGCAGAGCTTGAGGCCTCGCTGGGCCAGACCCTGATCGAGGACCTGCCGCTGAAATTCGCCAGCGTCGCCACCGAGGTCCGCACCGGTCACGAAACCTGGCTGACCCATGGGCGCCTGGTGGAGGCGATGCGCGCCTCCTATGCCCTGCCCGGGATCTTTTCGCCGGTTCTGATCGGCGACCGCTGGCTGGTCGACGGCGCGCTGGTCAATCCGGTGCCGGTCTCGACCGCCCGCGCACTCGGCGCCGAGATCGTGATTGCCGCCAATCTCTCAAGCGACGTCTTCGCCCATTCCACGACGATCTATTCGCACGGCGCCTCCGCCGTTGCGACCGAGCAGGAGCTGGCGACGGCGCCGCCAAAACGCGGCTTCGGCAAATTCTTCTCGGCCGAACGCGCTGTGAAACGCGAATTTTTTGGCGGCGGCGGCCGGCCCGGCATCTCATCGGTGATGGTGGATGCGTTCAACATCATGCAGGATCGCATCACGCGCGCGCGGCTCGCGGGCGACCCGCCGGATCTCTTGATCACGCCGCGGGTCGGCCAGATCGGCTGGTTCGATTTTCATCGCGCCGACGAATTGATCAGCCATGGCGCCCGCGCGACCGAACGCGCCATCGTTTCGATCCAGGAAGTCGTCGACATCCTGGCGCCGACGCCGGTCACCGCCAAGGCGGTGATCGACGAATAACGTTGCAAAGCCGAATTGATTGCGAAGCTTGCATCAGGGGATTGCCGGATCAGGCGAGCTTCGGCTTTGCGCGCTCTATCGATCGGCTAAGCCGTCTTGATGTACTCGCGCAGCGCTTCCTGCTCGCGCTCGTATTCCTGGACGCGCCACTTGACGATATCGCCGATC
>NZ_DASSRP010000317.1:0-43884 GCF_035701725.1 Bradyrhizobium sp. | reverse complement strand
AAATTTCCAGCCATCGTCGGCATGCAGGCCGACCAGGCCGAGCAATTCGCCGACGCGGGCGCGAATATCAGCTTCGCTTTTCAGAAGCTCGAAGGCGCGGATCGGCTCGGCGATGATGGCATCGACCCGAAGCCGCGGGTTCAGGCTCGCATAGGGATCCTGGAAAATCATCTGGATCCGGCGGCGCAAGTCCCGCCGCGCCTGACTTTGGCGCGGATCGGTCATCGATACGCCATCGATGACGACATCGCCTGACGTCGGCGGCAAGAGGCCGACCACCATCCGCGCCACGGTGGTTTTTCCCGAGCCGGATTCGCCGACCAGCGCGAAGGTCTCGCCCTTGGCGATGTCAAAAGAGATGTCGTCGACGGCCTTGAGAAATTCCAGATGCCCGCCTTCGAGCACGCGATTGAGCCACGGCTTCGAAACATCGAAGACACGTCTGAGATTTCGCACATCGACAAAAGGTTTTTCGCTCATGCCGCGGTCTCCTGCGGGGCGGCATCGTAGAGATGGCAGGCCACGGCCTGCGTGCCGCGAGCGATCGGCTCGGGCCGCTCGGTACGGCAGCGGTCGAACGCGAAGGCGCAGCGCGGATGGAACGGGCAGCCCTGTGGAACCGCCGATAGCCGCGGCATGCTGCCCGGAATCTGGACCAGACGCGTGGCGTCGCTCGCGAGCGTCGGGATCGCGCCCATCAAGCCTTTGGCGTAGGGGTGAAGCGGATTCTGCACGAGGTCGCGCACCGGGCCGATTTCGGCGATGCGCCCGGAATACATCACGGCGACGCGGTCGGAGGTTTCTGCGATCACGCCCATGTCGTGGGTCACTAGCATCACCGCCGTGCCGTGATCGCGTCCGAGGCGCTTGATCAGGGCGATGATCTGGGCCTGCACCGAGACGTCGAGCGCGGTGGTCGGTTCGTCGGCAATGATCAGTTCGGGCTCGGCGCAGATCGCGAGCGCAATGACGACGCGCTGGCGCATGCCGCCGGAAAATTCGTGCGGATAGGAATCGATGCGCTTTTCTGGCGCGGGAATTCCGACTTCCGCGAGCAGGTCGATCGCGCGCTTGCGGGCCTTTTGTTCGGAGAGACTGGTGTGGGTGCGAATGGTCTCGATCAGCTGGTCGCCGATCCGGTACAGCGGATTAAGGCTGGTGAGCGGGTCCTGAAAGATCATTCCGATCCGTTTTCCACGGATGCGGCGCATTTCTTCCGGCGAAAGATTGTCGATCCGCAGGCCCGAGAGCTGGATTTCGCCGCCGGCGATGCGGCCGGGTCGGTCGATCAGGCCAATGACGGCAAGTCCGGTCACGGACTTGCCGGCGCCGGATTCGCCGACCACCCCAAGCACTTCGCCTTTGGCGATATCGAAGGAAACGCCGTCGATCGCGCGCAGCACGTGATGACGGGTGGCGAATTCGACCCGCAGGTTTCGGACGGAAAGAACCGGTACACTCATCGCAGTTTCGGGTTGAGGGCGTCGCGCAGCCAGTCGCCGAGCAGGTTGATGGACAGGATCAGCGCGGCAAGCGCGATGCCGGGGAAGGCCACGATCCACCATTCGCCGGCGAACAGATAGTTGTTGCCGATGCGGATCAGGGTGCCGAGCGATGGCATGGTCTCCGGCATGCCGGCGCCGAGAAACGACAAGGTCGCCTCGGTGATGATGGCGAGCGCGAGATTGATGGTTGCAATGACCAGGATCGGGCCCATGGTATTGGGCAGCACATGCCGCAGCATGATGACGGGCGCGGGCAGGCCGATGAGCTGGGCCGCCGCCACATAATCCTTGTTCTTTTCCACCATCACCGAGCCGCGCACGGTGCGCGCATATTGCACCCAGAAACTGAGGCCGATCGCAAGCACGAGCACGGCCAGCATGCTCATCGCATCGAGCCGGTTGCCGAACAGCGATTTGACGATTCCGTTGACCAGGAGCGCGATCAGGATCGCGGGGAAGGTGAGCTGCACGTCGGCGATACGCATGATCAGCGCATCGAGGGCGCCGCCGAAATAGCCGGCGATCAGGCCAAGCCCGATGCCGAGCACGCCGGAAAATATGACGCCGAGAATCCCGACGACCAGCGAAATGCGCAGTCCGTAGAGGATTGCCGACAGCACGTCGCGGCCTTGCTCGTCGGTGCCGAGCAGGAACGGACTTTGGCCGTCCGCAGTCCAGAGCGGCGCAATCCGCGAATTGATCAGCTGAAGCTCACTCGGGTCGAACGGGTTCTGAACCGCGATGAGCGGGGCCGCGATCGCCACCGCAAAGAACAGCAGCGTGATAATGGCTGCCACCATGGTCAGCCGCGAGCGGCGGAATGAATAGAAGATGTCGCTGTCGAGCGCACGCCGGATCAGTCCGGCCGGCGGGGTGCGGCTTGCGCTGGCTTTGTGGGGCAGGGCGGCGTCGGACATCTCAGTTTCTCTTAGACCGGGCGGCCGACGGTCGAGCGCAAGCGCGGATCGACCACGGTGTAAAGCACGTCGACGGCCAGATTGATGGTGACGAAGATCAGCGACACCATCAGCAAATAGGCGGCCATGATCGGGATATCGACATTCTGAACGGCCTGTACGAACAGAAGCCCCATGCCGGGCCACTGGAAGACGGTTTCGGTGATGATCGCAAATGCAATAACCGAGCCAAATTGCAGGCCGGCCACGGTGATCACGGGCACCAGCGTATTTTTCAGCGCGTGACCGAAATGAATGGCGCGCGTGGTTAGCCCGCGTGCGCGGGCGAAACGGATATAGTCCGTACGCAGCACTTCCAGCATTTCGGCGCGTACCAGCCGCATGATCAGCGTCATCTGAAACAGGCCGAGCGTGATCGAGGGCATGATCAGGGCCTTCAATCCCGAGGCGGTCAGAAGGCCCGTAGTCCACCAACCCAGACGCACGACGTCGCCGCGGCCGAACGAAGGCAGCCAGCCGAGCGTCACCGAGAACAGATAGATCAGGAGAATGCCGATCAGGAAGGTCGGCAGCGAAATGCCGATCAGCGAGATCGTCTGGAACAGTTTCGCCAGCAGGGTGTCCCGGCGCAGCGCCGAATAGACCCCCATCAGGATGCCGAACACCAGCGCCAGGATGGTCGCACAGGTCGCAAGCTCCAGCGTCGCCGGCATGCGTTCTTTCAGAAGATCCGCGACCGGAAGGCGGAACTGATAGGAGACGCCGAACTTGAATTGCGCGGCATTGCTGAAATAGCGCAAGAACTGCACGGCGACAGGATCGTCAAGGCCGAGCGATTTCCTGATCTCCGCGCGCTCTGCCGCCGAGGTGTCGATCGAGACGATCTGGCTTACGGGATCGCCAACGAAGCGGAACATCGAGAACGAGATGATCCCGACGGCGATCATGACCCCGATCGCTTGAATGGCGCGGCGAAGCGTGAAAGCGAGCATTTCTTCTTTTCGCTTCTTCCTTGGATCGCAAGACGCGTGTGACTGGACTGAAACGACAAGTCCCGGAAGGTGAACCTCCCGGGACCGCAAACCTCAAGCCATTGCTATTCCTGCTTGGTAGCCCAGTAGAACAGAACCTGATTGTCGGCGCGCTGGGTGATCTTCACTTTTTTCGAAACGCCCCAGGCCAGAGACTGCTGGTGCAGCGGGATATAGCCGTAGTCCTTGATTCCGATTTCGAACGCCTGCTTGATCATCTGGTCGCGCTTGTTGGTGTCCGGCTCGATCAGGATCTTGTCGGCCAGCGCGTCAAGCTCCTTGTTGCAATAGCCGCCGAGATTGGCCTCGCCGCGCGTCGGCTGCTTCGGATCGTGGCAGCCCATGATGTCATAGAGCACGTTATGGGAATCCATCGAGGCGGGCGTCCAGCCGAGCAGATAGAACGAGGTCTGATAGCCGCCCGGTTTGAGCACCTTGCCGAAATACTGCGCCTTGGGCTGCGCCAGAAGATTCACCTTGACGCCGATGCGCGCCAGCATGCCGACCACGGCCTGACAGATGTCGGCGTCATTGATGTAGCGGTCGTTGGGGCAGTCCATCGTGACTTCGAAACCGTCCGGATAGCCCGCTTCCACCATCAGCTTCTTCGCAGCTTCGGGATCGGCTTTGGGCCGCACGAAATCCTTCGACAGTGCGAACAGCTGCGGCGCGACCATCAGCGCCGATGGCGTCGAAAGCCCGCGCATCACGCGGGTCTTGATCAGATCGACGTCGATGGCTTTGTAGAAGGCCTCGCGGACGCGAATGTCCTTGAACGGGTTCTTGCCTTTGACGTTGGAATAGAGCAGTTCAGGGCGTTCCTGGTCCATGCCGAGGAAGATGGTGCGAACTTCCATTCCGGTCAGGACTGTGGCATTGCCGCCGGTATTGACGCGGGCAATATCTTGCGTCGGCACCGGCTCGATGACGTCAACTTCGCCGGACAAAAGTGCCGCAACGCGCGTGGCGGCCGATCCGATCGGCGTGAAGACGATTTCCTTGATGTTGTGTTCGGGCTTGCCCCACCAGTTCGGATTGACTTTGAACACGGTCTTCACGCCGGGCTGATGGCTTTCGATGATGAAAGGACCGGTGCCGTTCTCGTGCAGCGAGGCGTAGCTCGGCGTGGTCGCGGAAGCCGGCGTCGGCGCGACGGAATTGTTTTCCTCGCACCACTTCTTGTCCATGATGAACCAGCCGTCCCATTGCGAGGTCAGGATCGGGTTGGGCGCATCGAGTTTGACGTCGACCGTATAGTCGTCGATCTTGATGAACTTGGCATCCGCAGGGACGTTGGTGAGGAAGTTTGAGCCTTTGGCGCGCACGCGGTCGGCGGAGAAGATCACATCATCGGCAGTGAAGGGGTCGCCATTATGGAATTTGACGCCCTTGCGCAGATGAAAGCGCCAGCGCGTCGGCTCCGGCGTCTCCCAGCTTTCGGCCAGTGCCGGGGCGATCTTCAGCTCCTTGTCGCGGGTGACCAGGCCCTCATAGACGTGGGCATGATGCGCAATGGTCGTGGTTTCCTTGAGCGTATACGGATCGAGCGACTTGAGCTCGCCCTGGTTGGCATAGCGTATGGTCTGGCTTGAGGCCGGCAGCGCCGCAAAGGCGACGATCGAAGCAGTGGCCGTTGCAAGCAAGATCTGACGTAACGGCATTGGTGAACGCTCTCCACGCTGGTGTACACTTCGCTGATGCAGCAAGGGCTGCAATAACGATGCCAAACCATGTTGCCAGAGTTTGGCCGCCGCGCAAAGGCGATTTCCTCTGGCTGCAATGGTTTACGGGCATCATGTCCTACCTAAGTTCAACGCTGGCGGCTTTTCTGGATTTCGCCAAATCGACAGGAGTGAAGGATGGCGGAACCGAAAGCGGATGTCCTCGTACTTGGCGCCGGAATGGTCGGCGTCAGCGCGGCCTTGCAGCTGCAAGGCAAAGGGCGCGATGTCATCCTCGTCGACAAGCATGAAAATGCGGGCGAAGAGACGAGTTATGGGAATGCGGGGCTGATCGAAAGTGCCTCGGTCTTTCCCTATATGTTCCCGCGCGATATCGGCCAGATTTTCAACTACGCGCTGAACCGTTCGCCGCAGGCCTATTATCGTTTTTCCGAGCTGCCGGACTTCCTGCCGTGGCTGTTGCGCTACTATCTCGCCTCGTCCCCCAAACGGGCGATGCACAGCGCCATGGCCGAGCTGCCGCTGATCCGCCGAAGCCTGATCGAGCACGAGGCATTGATTGCGGAAGCCGGCGCGGGCGAACTGCTTCGCCGCACCGGGTGGATCAAGCTGTTTCGCGCGCAAGCCAGTCTTGCGGCTGCGGCCAGCGAGGCCGAGCGGGTCAAGCAATATGGTATTCCGAGCGAGATCCTCGACCCCCGCGCGATCGCCGCGCGCGAACCCAATCTGAGCGGTGATTTTGCGGGCGCGGTCTATTGGCCGACCCCTGGCTTCATTGCCGATCCGGGTGGGCTGGCGAAGGCCTATGCGTCGCTGTTCTTGCGCAAGGGCGGACGCTTCGTCACGGCGGATGCGCGGACCCTTGCTCAGGAAGGGAGCGGCTGGCGGGTCAACGGCGCGTCCGCGCGCGAAGTCGTGGTCGCGCTCGGGCCATGGTCTGATCTGGTGTTTCGGCCGCTCGGCTATTCGATCCCGCTGGGTGTCAAGCGCGGCTATCACCTGCACCTGAAGGCGAGCGGCAATGCTGTGCTCAATCATCCGGTCCTGGATTCCGATCTCGGCTATCTGCTGGCGCCGATGAACCGGGGCATTCGCCTGACCACCGGGGTGGAGTTTGCCCGCCGCGATGCGCCGCCACGGCCGATCCAGATCGAGCAGGCGCTGCCGCGGGCACGCGCGCTGTTTCCGCTCGGCGAGCCGGTCGATGCGCAGCCGTGGATGGGTGCGCGTCCCTGCTTGCCGGATATGCTGCCGGTGATCGGCAAGGCGCCGCGCCATTCCGGGCTGTGGTTCGATTTCGGCCATCAGCATCACGGCCTGACGTTGGGCCCGGTCACGGGACGGCTGCTGGCGGAAATGATGACCGACACCGAGCCGTTCACCGATCCGCGCCCCTATGCAGTCGAGAGGTTCGGTTGACCACGTTCGGCTTTTGCCGTTCGGACGGCTTGCGTCCCCCGCGAGGCGTGTCGATACTGGTGTCCCGCTCAAGGCAGCCAGGGAGTGTCTATGAAAGTTAACGTGGAGATCGACTGCACGCCGCAAGAGGCGCGACAGTTCTTCGGACTTCCGGATGTGCAGCCGATGCAGACGGCGGTGATGGACAAGCTCCAGCAGCAGATGCTCGACAATATCCAGAAGGTCTCGCCGGACGCGCTCATGCAGAGCTGGTTGTCGTTCGATCCGAAATTCGCCGAACGCTTCACCGACATGTTCGCGGCCATGACCGGCCTTGGCGGCTCGCGCTCGCCCGACAAGAAATGACCGCGTCGCCGGACGGAGGCGACGTGCCGCCGGGCCGGCCGCTTCGCCCGCCGGGTCTCGGCCTGCTGCTGGCCGAAATGCGGGGCATCTTCGAACTCAATGCCAGCCTGATCATGTCCCCGCTGTTGATGCGGGCTCCGAGGGGAGACGGTCACCCGGTGCTGGCATTGCCGGGCTTTCTCGCCAGCGACCTCTCGATGGCCCCGCTGCGGCGCTATTTGACGGAACTCGGATACGACACCCATGCCTGGCAGATGGGCCGAAATCTCGGCGGCCTCTCGCGCATGCGTGCGGCGTTGCGCGAGCGGCTTGCCGCAATTCACGCAACCACCGGCCGCAAGGTCAGCCTGGTCGGCTGGAGCCTCGGCGGTGTCTATGCGCGCGACCTCGCGCTGCATGCGCCCGAGATGGTGCGCTCCGTGGTGACGCTTGGAAGCCCGTTCGCCAATGACGTGCGCGCCACCAATGCGACGAGACTCTACGAGGCGCTGTCCGGCGAGACGGTTGGCGATGATCCCGTGTTTCTTGAAGCGATCGCGGGGGATCTGAGCGTGCCGGCAACCTCGATCTATTCGCGGGCGGATGGCGTCGTGAACTGGCGCACCTGTCTGCTGCGTCCTTCGGCCACCGCGGAGAACATCGAGGTCTACCTCGCGAGCCATGTCGGCCTTGGCGTCAACCCGGCGGTATTGTGGGCGGTCGCCGATCGCCTCGCCCAGGGCGAAGGCCAATTCAGCCAATTTGACCGGTCCGGGCCCTTTGCCATTGCATATGCGGCGCCAGAACGGGCACAATCATGAACGGTCTGAACTAAAATCAAAAACACCGCTCAAGGTGTAGCGTCACGGTTCGCGGGAGGAGCCTATGAGCGAGGCCAGGAAACTGTCCGCCATGGACGCGTCGTTTCTGTATCTGGAAACGCCGGAAATGCCGATGCATGTCGGAAGCATGGCAATCTTCCGTCTGCCGGAGGGATACAAGGGCGACTTCTTCGAAGACTTCAAGGCGATGATCGCCTCGCGGCTGCATATCGCACCGATCCTGAAAGCGCGCCTGGAAAAGGCGCCGCTCGACATCGACCATCCGTCGTGGGTCGAGGACGATCAGTTCGATATCGATCGTCACATCTTCCGCGCCAGCCTGCCGGCGCCGCGCGATCGTGCCACGCTCGAGCGCATCGTTGGCTGGATGCATGCCAAGCTGCTCAACCGCGCGCGCCCGCTCTGGGAGTTTTACGTCTTCGAGGGCATGAAGGACAACGAGATCGGGCTCTATTCCAAGATGCACCATGCCTGCATCGACGGCGGCGCCGGGGCTGCGCTGACCAACATGATCTATGACCTGACGCCGGTGCCGCGGGTCGTGGAACCGCCGGCCGAGCGCGCCAAGGTCGGCCAGGAGCCGCGCGACATCGCGGCCAATCTCCTGGATTCCTACCAGCAGCTGTGGCGCGAACCGTTCAACGCCTCGGCGGCTGCCCAGAGCATCGAATTGCCGCGCTCCGGCAAGAGCGATCTCGGCTCGATCCTGTTCGACAATGCGATGTTCCAGATCGAGAATGCGATCAAATTCGCCGGCAACGTGCCGACGTTGCTCAAGAGCGTCTCGGACGTTGTCGGGAAGATCACCGACCCGAAATCGCGCGAGAGCCTCACCGGCATGATGTCGCCGCCGACCATTCTCAACAAGCAGATTTCATCAGAGCGCAGTTTTGCCGGGGTCTCGATCCCGTTGTCGCGCGCCAAGGCGGTGGCGAAAGCCTCCGGCGGCAAACTCAACGACGTCGTGCTGGCGATCTCGAGCGGCGTCGTGCGCCGTTATCTCGTCGAACGCGGCGCATTGCCTGCCAAGGCGATGACCGCCGCCGTGCCGATTTCACTTCGCGAAGAAGGTAACACCGACTCCAACAATCAGGTGTTCGGCATGATCTGCGCAATCGCGACCAATGTCGAGGATCCCAGAACGCGGCTGGAGACGATCATCGCGCAGTCGACCAAGGCCAAGGAGATGTCGCATCCGCTGCGCGCATTGATGCCGCAGGTGCAGAATGTGTCGATGCTGGGAGCGCCGATCCTGGTGCAGATTCTGGCGCTGCTCTACAGCCGCACCAATCTGTCGGATGTGCTGCCGCCGGCGGCCAATATCACGGTCTCGAATGTTCCGGGGCCGCGCCAGACGCTGTATGCCGCCGGCGCCGAGCTGTTGCACATCTTCCCGGTGTCGATCTCGACCCATGGGCTGGCGCTCAACATCACCGTGCAAAGCTATCGCGATCAGCTCGACTTCGGCTTCATCGCCGGCGCGAATATCATTCCGCATGTGCAGGTGCTGTGTGACATGCTGCCGGATGAATTCGCAGCGCTTGAGGCCGCTTTCGCGCCGCCCTCGGCCGAGGTGAAGGGCGCAGCGGAGTAGGGCACGCGCCATGATCGAAATGCCGCCGCTGCAATTTGCGCAGGTTAACGGGATTCGGATGGGCTTCTACGAGGCCGGTCCTAAGTCGGATGCGCCGCCGATGGTGCTTTGCCATGGTTGGCCGGAGATCGCCTTCTCCTGGCGCTACCAGATCAAGGCTTTATCGGAAGCCGGTATTCGCGTGATCGCGCCGGACCAGCGCGGCTATGGCGCAACCGAGCGGCCCGAGCCGGTCGAGGCCTACGATCTCGAACATCTGACCGGCGATCTCGTCGGTCTGCTCGATCATCTTGGGATCGACAAGGCGATCTTTGTCGGCCATGACTGGGGCGGCTTTGTCGTCTGGCAGATGCCGCTGCGGCATCCTGGGCGCGTCGCCGGCGTGGTCGGCGTCAACACGCCGCATTTGCCGCGCGCGCCGATCGACCCGATCGAGCTGTTCCGCAAGCGGTTCGGCGATCAGATGTATATCGTGCAGTTCCAGGATCCCTCGCGCGAGGCCGACAGGATCTTCGCTAGCCGGGTGGATCAGACCTTTGAGTTCTTCATGCGCAAGCCGCTGCCGCGCAAGGCGGACACGCCGGCCGCGCAGCCGGTCGAGGGGCTCGGTGCTTCGCCGAAGCTCAATCTGGCATTCCCGCAAATGGTTGCGGCCTATGATGCCAAATACGATCCACGCAAGCCGATCCTGTCGGCGGAAGAAAAGCAGGTTTTCGTCGACACTTTCAGCAAGACCGGCTTCACCGGCGGCATCAACTGGTATCGCAACTGGACCCGAAACTGGCAACGCTCGGAAGCTCTCGATCACACGGTTCGCGTGCCGTCCCTGATGATCATGGCGGAGAACGACCCCGTGCTGCCGCCATCGGCCGCCGACGGCATGGAGAAGATGGTGCCGGATCTCGAGAAATATCTGGTGCGCGACAGTGGGCACTGGACGCAGCAGGAAAAGCCGGAGGAAGTCAGCGCCAGGCTGATCGAATGGCGACGTAAGCGGTTTGGATAGACCGTCATTGCGAGCGCAGCGAAGCAATCCAGAAGAAAGACTGGATCGCTTGGTCGCTCCAGCGCAAATTGCATTGCAATTTTGTCGCGGGCTCCTCGCGATGAAGAGATGAGGTAGGGGGACTCTTTCACGATGGCATCGAAGAACAGGCTAGCTCCGATCCCGCATCCGCCGACCAAGCCGGTGGTCGGCAACATGCTGTCGCTGGATTCGACCGCCCCGGTGCAAAATCTGGCGCGGCTTGCCAGGGAGCTGGGACCGATTTTCTGGCTCGACATGATGGGCGCGCCGCTCGTCATCGTTTCCGGCCATGACCTCGTTGACGAGCTCAGTGACGAAAAGCGCTTCGACAAGACCGTGCGGGGGCCGCTGCGGCGCGTCCGTGCGATCGGCGGTGATGGCCTGTTCACCGCGGACACGACCGAGCCGAACTGGAGCAAGGCGCACAACATCCTGCTGCAGCCGTTCGGCAACCGCGCCATGCAGTCCTATCACCCGAGCATGGTCGACATCGCCGAACAGCTCGTGAAGAAATGGGAGAGACTGAACGCCGACGACGAAATCGACGTCGTCCACGACATGACCGCGCTGACCCTCGACACCATCGGGCTGTGCGGCTTCGACTACCGCTTCAATTCCTTCTATCGTCGCGACTACCACCCCTTTGTGGCGTCTTTGGTGCGATCGCTTGAAACCATCATGATGATCCGCGGCCTGCCGCTGGAAAATTTGTGGATGCAGAAGCGTCGGCGCGACATGGCCCAAGACGTCGAATTCATGAACAAGATGGTGGACGAGATCGTCGCCGAACGGCGTGCCAATGCGGCCGCCGCCGACGACAAGAAGGATATGCTGGCTGCGATGATGACCGGGGTCGACCGTGTCACCGGCACGCAGCTCGACGACGTCAACATCCGCTACCAGATCAACACGTTCCTGATCGCCGGCCACGAGACCACGAGCGGACTGTTGTCCTGCACGATCTATGCTCTGCTGAAACATCCGGAAGTACTGAAGAAGGCCTATGAGGAAGTCGATCGCGTGCTTGGGCCGGATATCAATGCCAAGCCGACCTATCAGCAGGTGACGCAGCTCACTTACATCACGCAGGTGCTGAAGGAAGCCTTGCGGATGTGGCCGCCGGCGCCGGCCTACGGCATCACGCCGCTGAACGATGAGGTCATCGGCGGCAAGTACAGGCTCAAGAGAAACACCTTCATCACGGTGCTGGTGCTGGCGCTGCATCGCGATCCCTCGGTTTGGGGGCCCAATCCTGATGCCTTCAATCCGGACAACTTTTCGCGCGAAGCGGAAGCGGCGCGCCCCGTGAATGCGTGGAAGCCGTTCGGCAACGGACAGCGCGCCTGCATCGGCCGCGGCTTTGCGATGCATGAAGCCGCGCTTGCGATCGGCATGATCCTGCAACGCTTCAAATTGCTCGACGTGCATCGTTACCAGATGCATCTGAAGGAAACGCTGACGATCAAGCCGGATGGTTTCAAGATCAAGGTGCGGCCGCGAACCGATCAGGAGCGCGGTAATTTTGCCGGCGCGACGGCGGCAAAGCCTGCGGCGCCGGCGGCAGCGCCAAGGGTGCGGACCCGGCCCGGTCACAACACGCCGCTGCTCGTGTTATACGGCTCCAATCTGGGCACGGCCGAAGAGCTTGCGACACGTGTCGCCGATTTAGCCGAAGTCAACGGCTTTGCGACTACGCTCGCGCCGCTCGACGATTACGTCGGGAAATTGCCGGCCAAAGGCGGCGTGCTGATCTTTTGTGCTTCGTATAATGGTGCGGCGCCTGACAATGCGACACGATTTGTCAAATGGCTTGGCAGCGGCTTGCCGAAGGATGCATTTGCCGGCCTGCGCTATGCCGTGTTCGGCTGCGGCAATAGCGATTGGGCCGCGACCTACCAGTCGATCCCGCGCCTGATCGATGAAGAGCTGGCCGCGCATGGCGGCAGGAGCGTTTATACGCGCGGCGAGGGCGATGCCCGCGGCGATCTCGACGGCGAATTCGAGAGTTGGTTTGCCAAGCTTGCGCCGCTCGCCACTAAAGAGTTCGGCATCGAGTCCAGCTTCAGCCGCAGCGCCGAAGATGAACCGCTCTACAGCATCGAACCGGTGGCGCCATCGGTTTCCAACGTCGTCGTCGCACTCGGGGGTGCCGCGCCGATGCAGATCATCGCCAATACTGAGCTGCAGAACAAGACCGGCCCCAACCCGTCACAACGCTCGACCCGGCACATTGAGGTGCAGTTGCCTCCCGGCGCGAGCTATCGCGTCGGCGATCATCTGAGCGTCGTTCCACGCAACGATCCCGCGCTGGTGGATTCGGTTGCGCGCCGGCTCGGCTTTCTTCCCTCGGACCAGATACGGCTGCAGGTCGCCGAGGGCCGGCGCGCGCAATTGCCGGCGGGCGAGGCCATCTCGGTCGGACGGTTGCTCGCCGAGTTTGTTGAATTGCAGCAGGTCGCAACCCGCAAGCAGATCCAGATCATGTCGGAGCACACCCGCTGTCCGGTGACGAAGCCAAAACTCCTGTCATTCGTCGGCGAGGACGCGGCGTCCGGCGAGCGTTACCGCAACGAGATTCTTGGCAAACGCAAATCGGTGTTCGACCTGCTGGAAGAACATCCGGCCTGTGAGCTGCCGCTGCACGTCTATCTCGAAATGCTCTCGCTGCTCGCCCCGCGCTATTACTCCATCTCGTCGTCGCCTTCGCTTGATGCCTCACGATGCAGCATCACCGTCGCGGTGGTCGAAGGACCCGCCGTGTCGGGACGGGGCATTTACAAGGGTATTTGTTCGAATTTCCTGGCCGGCCGCCGCGCCGGCGAGACCATCTATGCGACCTTGCGCGAAACCAAAGCCGGCTTCCGGCTGCCGGCCGATCCGGCGGTGCCGATCATCATGATCGGTCCCGGCACGGGCCTCGCACCGTTCCGCGGCTTTCTTCAGGAGCGCGCCGCGCTGAAGGCGAAGGGCTCGACCTTGGGGCCGGCGATGCTGTTCTTCGGCTGTCGGCATCCCGAGCAGGATTACCTTTACGCCGAGGAGCTGAAAGCTTTTGCGGCCGAGGGCATCACCGACCTGTACACGGCGTTCTCGCGTGGCGACGGCCCAAAGACCTATGTGCAGAATCTGATTGCGGCCCAAAAGGACAAGGTCTGGGCGCTGATCGAGCGGGGCGCGATCATCTATGTCTGTGGCGATGGCGGCAAGATGGAGCCTGACGTCAAGGCGGCGCTGGTTGCGATCTATCGCGAGAACAGCGGTGCGGATGCGCAAGGCGGCCAGCGGTGGATCGACGATCTCGGCGCGAAAAACCGCTACGTACTCGACGTCTGGGCGGGCGGCTGACGCAATTCAATGCCGTCCCCGCGAATGGACGACCAGCATCATTTATCTTGGCGGTAGCTTCTCGAAGCTCGGCATGCCCTCGGGGATCGAATGAAACGCCTGCTTGTCGCAGGTGAAGATCGCGATCTTGGGCGTTCCATATTCACCGGGATCGTCGAGCGTGCCGACCTTGAGGATTGCCGCGGGCAGTCCCGGCCGGTGGGTCACCAGATGCGTGCCGCACTCGGCGCAGAAATCGCGGGTCACCGGATTGTCCAGGTCGCTGCGAGTGAATTTTTTCGGGGTTCCTTTGGTATAGCTGAACCCTTTGATCGGCATCAGCATGAACATATTGGGAGCGCCGCCGGAGAAGTATTGACACTCCCGGCAATGGCATTGCGCCTTCAGCATCGGGTCGCCCTCGGCGACGTAGCGCATGTTGCCGCAATAGCATCCGCCTTCCAGTCTCATCGGGCTCTCCTGGTCCTCAGTGTGTCCTCGCAGAAGCCGCGTGCGCGTGCTTGTCGATCGCGTCGATGATCTGCGGCCACATCCTTATCGGCAGCGCATGACCCATGTGCTCGATCATCACCAGCTTCGCCCCGGGGATCGAGGCCGCGGTGTCCTTGCCGCCGGCGGGGCGAACCAGCGGATCGACGGTGCCGTGAATGACCAGCGTCGGGGCCTTCACGCCGCGTAGCCGTTGCTTGCGGCTGCCCGAGGCCAGAATCGCCCGCATCTGTCGGCCGACGCCGGGCGGGTTGAGACCGCGCGCAAAGGTGCGCTCGGCGCGCGCGGGATCAAGCGCTTCGTCGTCCGGGAAAGAGCCGGCGCGCAGCACCTTCCAGGTTTTGCCGAAACGCACGATGTATTCTTCCTTGGATTTCGGCGGTGGCGCCATCAACACGGCCATCGCCTCGCGCGTCGGGCCGGGAATTTTCGGGTTGCCCGTGGTCGACATGATCGAGGTCAGCGATTTCACACGCTGCGGAAACGAGATCGCGATTTCCTGGGCGATCATTCCGCCCATCGAGGCGCCGACCAGGTGAGCCGACCTGATGCCTAGCGCGTCCATCAGGCCGACGGTATCTTCGGCCATGTCGCTCAGCCGGTAGGGCGCCTTCACCGGGATCCTGAACAGGCGAAGCTTCAGCAATTCCAGCGCGGTCAGCGGCCTGCCGCCGGACAGTCTGCTGGACTGGCCAATGTCGCGATTGTCGAAGCGGATCACGCGAAAACCGCGCGCGGCCAGTTGCCGGCAGAATTCGTCATCCCACTGGATCATCTGCGCGCCCAGCCCCATGATGAGGATCAGCGGTTCGGCGGCGGGATCGCCAAAAATCTCGTAACAAAGATCGATGCCGTTGGCCCGCGCGATCTGCGGCGGTTGGTGAAAGGGCGCGTTCACGTCGGCGGTTCCTTCTTGCAGTACTTTGAGCGAACCTGTCGGTGGTGCATTTTATGCCACGCTTTTTCGCGCTGCAGAAGCCGCCGCGCGCGAAATCGCCTTTGCGGTTGACCGGCCTTACGCGAGGGTGTCGTATGATGGCTGGCGGTTGTCCCGTTTCGCGGAATAAGCAGCCCACCTCGACGCAACGACGTCGCGATCTTG
Organism: Bradyrhizobium sp.; assembly: GCF_035701725.1. GTDB lineage: Bacteria > Pseudomonadota > Alphaproteobacteria > Rhizobiales > Xanthobacteraceae > Bradyrhizobium. Next base: position 28,607 of record NZ_DASSRP010000317.1, on the reverse strand, counting down.
CTGGAGGACGCCGATGGCAGACAAGAGCAGCGATCCGGTCGCGCTGTGGCAGAACATGATCGGCGAGATGGAAAAAGGCTTCAATGCCTTTGCCAACCAGGCGATGGCTTCGCCGCAGTTCAGCAAAGCAGTCAATCAAATGGGCGGAGCGACCGCCAACGCGCAAAAGCAGCTCAGCGAGCTGATGGAGAAATATCTGGTCTCCATGAATCTGCCTAGCCGCGCCCAAATGATCGGCTTGGCCGAGCGGCTGCAATCGATTGAAGGCCAGCTCAACGAGATCAAGGCGATGCTGCATCAGATGCAGGGCGGTGCGGCCGGCAACTCGGCGACGTCTCGGCAGGCGCCGCGTCCGCCGCGCACCAAGCGTCCGCCCCCGGCGGGCGGAGAGCCAAAATGATGGCCGCCGGTCCGGATCTGGCAGGTATCGATCTCGCCTCGATCCCGGCACGGATTCAGACCGAAGTCGAGCGCGCGATCCAGCGCAGCATCAAGGGTGTCGAATATATTTCGACCTCGGGGCCCTCGCTGGGCTCGACCCCAAAGGACATTCTCAGCGCACGCGGCACGATGAATCTCTATCACTATCGGCCGGTGGCGGACGAAATCTACCGCGTGCCGATCCTGATCGTGATGGCGACCACCAATCGCGGCTATATCCTGGACCTGGTGCCGGGCCAAAGCTTCATCGAGTTTCTCTTGAAGCGTGGCTACGACGTTTACATGCTGGATTGGACCGCGCCGAAACCGGAAGAGAAGAACCTGCGGATGGAGGATTACGTCCTCGATTTCATTCCGCATTGCGTTGAGCAGGTGCAGCGCGATTCCGGCGAGAGCGACATCACCGTGATCGGCTATTGTTTCGGCGGCGTGCTGTCGCTGCTTTATGGCTCGATCTTCAACGACGGCCCGATGAAGAACCTGATCTGCTTCACAACCCCGATCGACTTTCGCGAAATGAAGCTGTTTCAGAATTTTTCCGACCGTCGTTATTTCGATGTCGATCACCTCGTCGATAGCGTCGGCAATGTGCCGCCGGAGATGATCCTGTCTTCCTTCGAGATGCTGCGTCCGGCATCGCGGGCGGCGAGCCAGGTTCAGCTATGGGAGAACATCTGGAACGACGAGTTCGTGAAATCGTACCGGATGTTCGACCGCTGGGCGACCGATACTCTGCCGCTCGCGGGCGAGTATTTCCGCACCATCACCAAGGACCTGATGTGGGACAATAAGCTTTATAACGACACCATGACCGTCGGCGGCCGCAAGGCCGACATCGCCCGTATCAAGGTGCCGATCCTGCATGCGGTCGCCGAGCACGATCACATCATTCCCTATGGCGCTGCCAAGCACCTGATCGCGAAGATCGGTTCGGCCGACAAGGAGGAAGTGATCCTCAAAGGCGGCCACGTCAGTCTGGTGGCTGGCGCCAATGCGGTGCGCCGGCTGTGGCCCAAACTGGATTCCTGGCTAGGCGAGAGATCGACATGAGCGAGACGCGTTCCTATCCGCGCCGGGCCAACACGGAGGCCGGTGAAATCGAATTCCGCCTGATGGGGCGCGCCGACGAGGCTGCCGTACTGGCTTTTGCCAGGGCACTGCCGCCCCACGATCTATTGTTCCTGCCGCGCAACATCAGCCAGCCAAAGGTGCTGTCGGCCTGGATCAACGAAATCGAGGCGGGCGACATCACGAGCCTGCTCGCCCTCAAGGACGGCGGGGTGGTCGGTTGCGGCACCCTGGTCAGGGATTCCCATTCCTGGTCGCCCCATGTCGGCGAAATCAGGATGGTGGTTTCGCTCGACGTGCGCGGCAAGGGGGTGGGCCGGGCGTTGTCGCAGGAGACCTTCGCGCTGGCGCTCGGCGCCGGCCTGGAAAAGCTGTCAGTGCAGATGACGGTTGACCAGCGCGCCGCCGTTGCGCTGTTTGAGAGCCTCGGTTTCAAGGCCGAAGCGTTACTGCGGGACCACGTCCGGGACGTCGACGGTAAAAAGCACGACATTGTCGTCCTGGGGCACAATGTGGCGCAGGTCCAGGCACAAATGGAGGCCTATGGCGTTCCGGGTGCCGTAAGACCTTCTTAAAACTTCGGAATCGGCCGTTTCCTTGGGCAAATTGCCCGAATATTCCGCTCATCACGAATTTGTGATATCGCGTTGCAACATATATATTGCATCGCACCATTAACCCTGTTATGTAGAGGTCACCCCGGGCCAAGTGGACGGGGAGAGCCCATAGCTCAAACCCTGAGGATGGAGAGACCCCATGACCACCGAAACCAATTCCGTGTACAACACCTTCAAAGAAGCCTTTGCTCCCGTGACCGAAGCCTTCAAGAACTTCCAGAATCTGGAAGTGCCCGAGGCTGCTCGTGAATTCGTGAAGAAGCAGGCCGAGACCGCCAAGGAACGTGCCGCCGACTTCTACGCCGGTTCGGAAAAGGCCTCTGAAGTGATCGAGTCCGCCGTCGCGGGTTCGGTCAGCGAAGCCGCCAAGATCGGCCGCAACATTCAGCAGGCGATCTACCAGGATACGGAAGCGTTCTTCGCCGGCGTCGACAAGCTCGCTTCTGCGAAGTCGATCAACGAAGCGGTTCAGATCCAGTCGGATTTGCTGCGTGCGCACGGTGAGACCCTGGTCTCGCGCGCCAAGGCGTCGACCGAGTATCTCGGCAAGCTCGTCACCGAAGGTGCGAAGTCCGCGCAGGACAACTTCGCGAAGGTCTACAACAAGACTGCCTGATCGCAGCCTTCGAGTAGCATCCCTTTTCAAGGCCCGCTTCTTGCGGGCCTTATTTTTTGCGGCGCACGCGATAGCCTCTTTTTCCAAGAGGTTTCCTGCTGCTGTGTGATGGACGCTATTGTCCTGCCGGCTGGGCGCGGCTTGAATGAGCGAATCGGCGCCATAGCTTTCTCTCGTCCGAAAGGGAGATCCGATGACCGCGACTGCCCACACGCTGCGTCCGCCGTCGCGGACCCTGATGTTCCTCGAGGGACGGGCGATCCACGAGTTCGGCGCGTTCTTGGGCGCATTGCCGCTGCTCAGCCTGGCGCCGCGTGGCGACGGGCATCCGGTGCTCGTACTTCCCGGTCTCATCGCATCAGATGTTTCCACCCGGCCGCTGCGCAGCTTCCTGCAGAACAAGGGTTATGCGGTCAGCGGATGGCGGCAGGGCCGCAACCTTGGCCTGCGCGACGGTGTGCAGGAGGGACTGGTCGATCTCGTTTGCGAACTCAGCGACCGGCATGGACGTAAGATCAGCCTGGTCGGCTGGAGCCTTGGCGGCCTCTATGCACGTCAGCTCGCCAAGACGATGCCGGACCGGGTGCGTTCGGTCATCACGCTCGGCAGCCCGTTCGCAGGTCATCCGAAGGCCACCAATGCCTGGCGCGTCTATGAGATGGCCAGCGGCCGCCGCGCCGAGGAGGACCATCGTTTCGGCGGATCGTTATCGGAACCGCCTCCGGTGCCGACCACGGCGATCTTCAGCCGCACCGACGGCATCTGCGCCTGGCAGGGCTGCAAGGAGAAACCGTCTGCGATCGCCGAAAGCATCGAGGTTGAAAGCAGCCACTGCGGCATGGGCCATCACCCGGCCGTTGTCTATGCCGTTGCCGACCGCCTCGCGCAGGTCGAAGGTCAATGGCAGCCGTTCGACCGCTCGGGCTGGCGCAGCCTGATCTATCCCGATCCCAACCGCTAGGTTCTCGTGCCGACGGCCGCTCCTCCGCGCGCCTTCGCGCGGGCGGGCATTGTCGCATGGACGAAAACTGCGCTAAGCGTGGACAATCGTCTGTAATCCGGAAAATACGATGCCGTCCGAGAATAATTCCAATACGCAGCCGGTCACGGTTGAGGCGCGCTGCGTTCGCCTCAACGCCAAGGCAGAGACGCCGGCCGCTGTCATGCCTGCGGTCGAGCGGCGACTGTTGTCGCGCGGCGACGGTCAGGTCCTGATCGAGATCAAGGCGGCCGCCGTCAATCCTTCCGATATCAAGGCGGCGACAGGGTTGATGCCCTACGCGGTGTTCCCGCGCACCTCGGGCCGAGATTATGCCGGTGTCGTGATCGACGGTCCGACCAATATGATCGGCCGCGAAGTGTTCGGCTCATCCGGCGATCTCGGCATTCGCCGCGACGGCACCCATGCCACGCATCTGGTCGTCGAGGCGGATGCCGTCGTGGAAAAGCCGAAGAACCTGTCATGGGCCGAAACCGCCGGGATCGGCGTGCCTTTCGTCACCGCAATCGAAGGCTTTCGTCGCGCGGGGATGCCGGAACGGCACGAGACCGTGCTCATCTTCGGGGTGACCGGCAAGGTCGGGCAGGCCGCGGTGCAGATCGCGAGCTGGCGCGGCGCGCGCGTGATTGGCGTGGCCCGCAAGGACGAAGCATATGCGGGACACAGCAATGGTCCCGTCGAGATGATCGATTCCTCAACGACCGATGCCGCCTCACGCGTCCGCGAACTGACGGACGGCAAGGGCGCCAACATCGTGTTCAACACGGTCGGCGATCCCTATTTTCAGGCAGCGCACAAGTCGCTCGCTTTGCGTGGACGTCAGATCCTGATCGCAGCGATCGACCGCATCGTCCAGTTCAACATTCTCGAATTCTATCGCGGCCAGCATTCCTACTTCGGCATCGACACGCTCGGCCTGTCATCGACCGCGACAGGCGCGGTGCTGCGCGAACTGGTTCCGGGCTTCCTGAGCGGCCACCTCGAACCGTTTGCGATCCGGCCGAATGCGATCTATCCGCTGGAAGATGCGCGGTCGGCTTTTCTCGCGGTTGCAGGGTCCTCGCGCGACCGCATCATCCTGCGGCCATAAGCTGAAAAAATGCCGCAGGACTTCAACATCGTCGTCGGCGCGGGCGCGTTGATCGGCTTTGCCTACGGCATCGTCGGGTTATTGAGCGGCTTTTGTCTCTTGAGCAGCCTGCGTGGCTGGTGGACGGATGGCGACGACCGTTTGATCCGTACCTTTGCGCTGGCGCTCGCGGTCGCGGTGATCGCGACACAAAGTTTGGTCGGATACGGTGCCGTCGATCTCACCAAATCGGTCTATCTCCAGCCGTCATTCTCGATGCCGCTGATGTTCGGCGGCGGGCTGTTGTTCGGCTACGGCATGGTGCTGTCGAACGGCTGTGGCTCGCGGGCACTGGTGCTGCTCGGCCGCGGCAATCTGCGTTCATTCGTGGTCGTGATTGTGCTCGGCATATCGGCGCAGATGACCTTGCGCGGATTGCTCGCGCCGGCGCGAATGGCGTTGTTGCAGGCATCGACGATCAAACCGGCTCACCTGACGCTGCCCGAGCTGTTGTCGACGGGCGGCGGACTGCCGGCGCGGATCGCGGTGGCTTCGGCGATATCGGCGGTCTTGATCATCTTCGCCTTTGCGCACGCGCGGTTCCGCCGCGCAAGCGGACAGATCGCGGCGGGCATCGCGGTCGGCTTGCTGGTGGCCGCGGGCTGGATCGCGACCGGTTATCTCGGCGCGGATGAATTCAATCCGGCCGCGGTGACCTCGCTGACCTTCATCGCCCCTGTCGTCGATGCCGTGCAATATGTGATGCTGTCGACCGGGTTGACCCTCAATTTCGGCATTGCCATGGTATTCGGCGTTTTCGCCGGCAGCCTCATCACCGCGCTCGCGACCGCTCGCTTTCGTCTCGAAGGCTACCAGTCTGCGCAGCACATGCTTCGCTCGATCATCGGCGCGGCGTTGATGGGATCGGGCGGGGCGATGGCGCTGGGCTGTTCGATCGGGCAGGGGCTGACCGGAATCTCGACGTTGGCGCTCTCATCCTTTGTCGCCGTCGCCGGCATCCTCTTGGGCACGGCCGCGGGTCTTCGCGGCGCGCTCCGGGTCCCGCCGCTCAAGGAGCAAGACGCAGCCAGCTGAACGCCGTCAGCTCTTGGCGCTGGTGAGGATGCGAACTTCCGATGTCAGGGTGCGGTGTACCGGGCATTTATCGGCGATCTCCAGCAGTTTCTCGCGCTGCTCGGCATCGAGCGGGCCTTCCATCGTGATCACGCGCTCGATCTGATCGAGCATGCCGGCCTTGGTTTCGCACTCGGCGCAATCTTCCGCGTGAATCTTGCCATGCCTGAGCGTGACGGTCGTCCGCGTCAGCGGCAGCGACTTTCGGTCGGCGTAAAGCCGCATCGTCATCGAGGTACAGGCGCCAAGACCGGCCAGCAGGAGATCGTAGGGCGCAAGCCCGGTGTCCTCGCCACCCGCGGCCGCGGGCTCGTCAGCGAGCAGTTGATGCGGACCAACCGAAACGGTTTGCTGGAATTTGCTGTTGCGGGTCTCGCGCACGATCACTTCGCGCGGCGTCATGCTTTGGTCCGCACTTTGGGCCGTTGGTATTTCGACATAGCGAGAGGCCCACGCGGCGATGACGTCGGCGACATAGGCGGCATCGCGCCGGTCGCTCAACAGGTGGTCCGTATCCGAAAGCGACACGAAGCTCTTGGGATGCCTGGCAGCGACGAAAATGCGCGTCGCGTTGTCGATGCCGACCGTATCGTCGGTCGGTGAGTGCATCACGAGCAATGCCCTGCGGAGCCGCGTGATGTGGCCCATCAGGTTGTGTTCAGCGATATCGTCGAGGAATTCGCGTTTGATGGTGAAGGGACGGCCGGCGAGCGACACTTCCGCCTGGCCGTCCTCGCGGATTTTCTCGATCGAAGCGGCGAACTGGCCGGTGACGTGCGTCGGATCGGACGGCGCGCCGATGGTAACGACCGCCTTGGCTTCTGGAATCTGGTCGGCCGCGGCCAAAATAGCGGCGCCGCCGAGACTGTGGCCGATCAGAAGGCTGGGCGCTTGATAGGCCTTGCGCAGATGATTGGCGGCCCGCACCAGGTCGGCGACATTGGAGGAGAAGGTCGCGTTGGCGAAATCGCCCTCGCTCGATCCAAGACCGGTGAAGTCGAACCGCAGCACCGCGATGCCCCTGGCGGCGAGCGCAACCGCGATCCGCTTGGCGGCCAGCACGTCCTTGCCGCAGGTGAAGCAATGCGCAAAGAGCGCGTAGGCGCGCACCGGCCGATCCGGCGTATCGAGCGCGGCCGCCAGTTGGCCCCCCGAACCTGGGAATTGAAAGCGTTCGGTGGGCATGGGCGTCTCCAACGACGGCTCACCTCTCCCCGGCGGGGAGAGGTCGGCGCGAAGCGCCGGGTGAGGGGTCTGTTGACAGACTTTAACCCCTCACCGGAATTTTTCACCAGGCTCAAAATTTCACCTCTCCCAAAAGGAAAGGTGAGAAACGATCATTCTATTCGTGCCGATGCATCGCCGATTCATGCTTGGTATCGCGCATCGTCGAGTAAATGATCAGCGACAGAAAAATGATGCCGGAGAGATAATAGTAGAACCAATCCTCATGCCCGAGGCTCTTGAAATAGAGTGCAACCGCGGGCGCCGTGCCGCCGAAGATCGAGACCGTGATCGAATAGGGGATGCCGACGCCAAGCGCTCGGATCTTGGTCGGAAACAGCTCCGCCTTCACCACCGCATTGATCGAGGTATAGCCGGCGGTGAAGATCCAGGCCCCGCAGATCAAAAGGAACACCATCAACGGCGATTTGCTTCCCTTCAGTTCGGTCAGGATCGGCACAGTGGCGAGCGTGCCGACGACACCGAAGAAGATGAGGAGCGGCTTGCGGCCGATCCGGTCCGACAGGGCCCCATAGACCGGTTGCAGAAGGGTTGCAAAGACGAGCGTGCCGAAGATCACTATGGTGGTTTGATCCGCGGTGAGGCCGACCGACAATTTGACGAAAGTCTGCATGTAAGTCGTGAACGTATAGAAGGCCGCAGTGCCGCCCGCGGTCAGCCCGACTACCAGCAGAAGCTCGCGGGGGTATTGCAAAAGGCCGAGAATCGAGCCGGTCGGCTTCACAACCTTCCTGGCTTCTTCGAACGCTTCGGTCTCGTGTAGATTACGGCGCATGACGGCAGCGAAAATCGCGAGCGCCGCTCCGATCACGAACGGGATCCGCCAACCCCATGCACTCAATTCTTCTGGAGTCAGAAACACTTTCTGCAACAGCAACAGTACAATGATTGCGGTGAGTTGCCCGCCGATCAAGGTGACGTACTGAAAGCTCGAGTAGAATCCGCGATGCTTGGCGTCAGCGACCTCGCTGAGATACGTGGCGCTGGCGCCATACTCGCCGCCGAGGCTCAACCCTTCGATGATGCGCGCCAGCGCCAGGATCGCGGGAGCGGCGATGCCGATCGAGGCATAAGTCGGGGTGACCGCGATGATCAGCGAGCCGAAGCACATGAAGACCACGGACAAGGTCAGCGACAGCCGGCGGCCATGATGGTCGGCTATGTAGCCGAACAACCAGCCCCCGAGCGGTCGCATCAGGAAAGTCGCGGCGAACAGCACGGCGGCGTTGAGCTGCACCACCACGGGATCACTGTTCGGGAAGAACGCTGGGCCGAAGTAGAGGGCGAACGCCGTATAAGCGTAGAAGTCGTACCACTCGACCAGATTGCCGACGGAACCAATGAAGATCGCCTTCACGCGGCGCTCGACGTCCTGGATATCGAGACGGTCGGTCGCGCTTGCAGTCTGTTCGGTCACGTTTTCTCCCCCGAAACTGTTTTTTGAAGGCTGCCCGCACCAGCGGCCGGCCAAGTGGTTATTGCTTGAGGCGGATTATAGCGGCGGAACAGCCGCCCGCCAGCTTCCACTGATCGCCTCGCTTCTTGAAGTTCGTGGCGTGCGGATTACTGCCGGGCCGGTCTGGGGTCAATCGGCGTGGCATCGCGCAGGCCCAGAATGTCCTCCAGCACCTTGGCGCCGGCGAGCAGCGACGGTTCGCCGCGTGGCGGGGCTACCACTTGCATGCCGACCGGAAGCCCCGAGGCGGTAAACCCGCAAGGCAACGACATGGCCGGACAGCAGGTGAGCGTGATCGCGTAGACGATGCCGAGCCATACGACATAGTTGTCGAACTTCCTGCCGGCGCATTCGGCGACGTAGCGGTTTTCGATCGGGAACGGGGCAACGATCGTCGCCGGCGTCAGAAGCAGGTCATAGCTGTTGAAGAATTCGAGCATGCGTGCGGCCATCGCAACCCGTTGTCCTTCGGCGCGTTCAAGCTGCTCGACGGAAAGCTTCAGACCTTCTTCGATGTTCCATATCACTTCCGGTTTGAGATAATCGCGCTTGTTCCGCAGCAGCGCGGCTTTGGAGATCGCAAAATCGAAGGCGCGCAGCACGTGAAAGCATTCATGGGCTTCGCGCAGATCGGGATGAGCTTCCTCGACAACGACGCCCGCCTCGGCGAAGCGCAAGGCCGCTTTGCGCGTGATCGCTGCGACCTCGGGATCGACCGGCGTGATGCCAAGATCGGGCGAGTAGGCGACGCGCTTCGGCTTGTTGCCGGACCGGGCGGCCGACAGGAATGACGTCGGCAGGCGGGGCAGGGACAAGGGATCGGCGGGGTGCTCGCCGCTCATCGCGTCCAACAACAGCGCGATGTCCTCGACATTGCGCGCCATCGGGCCGTGGACCGTCAGGTTGCGGTCGATCTTGAAGGCCGGACTATGCGGCACGCGGCCGATGCTCGGGCGCAGGCCGACCACGCCGCAGAAACTCGCGGGATTGCGCAGCGAGCCGCCCATATCCGTGCCGTGCGCAAGCCACGCCATGCCGGTCGCGAGCGCCACCGCGGAGCCGCCGGAAGAGCCGGAAGCGGAGCGCGACGTGTTCCACGGGTTGCGCGTCGCGCCAAATACTTCGTTGAAGGTGTGTGCGCCGGCGCCGAATTCCGGGGTGTTGGACTTGGCGTAGACGACGGCGCCATTGGTTTCGAGCAGCTCGACGACGATGTCGGACTGCCTGGCGACGGTATCCTTGAAGATCGGCGACCCCTGCGTGGTCTTCACGCCCGCGACGTTGGTGAGGTCCTTGATCGGGACCGGAAGTCCGGCGAGCAAGCCTCGCTCCCCGGCCGGTCTCTGCATCAGCACCTTGGCGCTGGCGCGCGCCCGGTCGAAACACAGGATCGGCAATGCGTTGGTTTTGGGATCGACCTCGGCGATGCGGTTCTCGAGTGCATCGAGCAGGTCCAATGGCGTGACCTCGCCGGATCGGAGTTGGTCGACGAGTGCGCATGCCGTTGACCGTATGAGCGCTTGATCCGATGGCATCGGGCTTTCCCTTGAGTGGCCGATTTTTGATAGACGATTGTCTAACCCCGTAAAACGCCCTACGACAAGGACCGAAAGTAGGCAGATGGGCGGAGACAGCAGCATGACCACGCCGTTTGAGGAGCTTGACTGGCGCAGCCTCAGTCAGGAGGCGCTCGACAGCGGTCTGAACAACTCGGCGGCGGTTGCCGGCAGCGGCGAGATGGTGGACGGGTGGGGAAAGCTTTCGGCGGAAATGCGCGCCAGGCACGGCGCCCACCTCAATCTCGCCTACGGCCCCCGTGCGCGCAACCGCATCGACTTCCTTAAGGCGGCTCCGAACGCGCCGACGCTGCTGTTCATCCATGGCGGTTATTGGCAGATGCGCGCCAAAGAATTCTTCACGATGTTCGCGGCAGGCCCGATGGCGCATGGCATCAATGTTGCGCTGATCGGCTATACGCTCGCGCCCGAAGTTACGCTCGAGCAGATCGTCGCGGAAATTCACGCCGGGATCGACCATCTCGCCGGCCGATTGGCGGAGCTGGGCGCCGACGCCAGCCGCCTGGTGGCCTCCGGTTGGTCCGCCGGCGGTCACTTGACGTCGATGGCGATGCAAAACAAGCACATCAAAGGCGGGGTGGCGATCAGCGGCATCTACGATCTCGAGCCGATCCGGCACTCTTATCTCAACGTCAAACTCGGCCTCGACGAGGCGATGTCCAGGCGTAATTCGCCGATGCTGCTGACCCACGGGGCCAAGCCGATGGCGCTGACCGTAGGCGGTGCGGAGCTGCCGCTGCTGCGCCAGCAGACCGCCGATTTTGCCGCTTATCGCGCCTATCACGCGCTGCCGGTGATCTATGAAGAGATCCCCGGCGCCAATCATTTCACCATCATGGATCAAATGGCATCGCCCGCGGGACGGATCACGACGATGATCCGCGAGATCATCGAGCGGGTGTAGTTGCGTTTCCCGGATGCTGTGCAGCGCGGAGGGATGCGCTGCTGATCCGGGATCGTGGTGGGTTGTCGGTGGGTCCCGGCTCTGCGGAGCAGCATATGAACGCTGCATCGCGTCCGGGACAAGAAGGCTAGCCCCAGCCGGCTGCGATGCCGCCGTCGACGGTATAAATCACGCCTGACGTGTAGGCTGAACGGTCGGAGGCTAGGAACGCCATCAGGTCCCCGATTTCGCGCGGATGCGCGGGGCGGCCGAGCGGTAAGCCTTTCTGAAATTCCTTGTAGCGATTTTCGTCGCCGAGCTGGTTCTTGGCGCGGGTCTTCAAGAGCGTGACGTGGCGGTCGGTGCCGACCGGGCCCGGATTGATGCCGACCACGCGGATGTTGTCGGCCAGGCTCTTGCTGCCGAGCGCGCGGGTGAACGACATGATCGCGGCGTTGCCAGTCGAGCCGCAGATATAGTTCGCATCGAACTTCTCGCCGGCGACGCCGATATCGTTGACGATGACGCCGCCGCCACGCGCTTTCATCTGCGCGTAGATCGCGCGCGTGATGTTGATATAGCCGAACACCTTCAGTTCCCAGGCATGACGCCAGGTGGCCTCGTCGATCCTGTCGATCGAGCCGCCGGGAATGTCGCCGGCATTGTTGACGAGGATGTCGATGTCGGCGGCCTCTTTCACCAGCCGTGTGATGTCTTCGGGCTTGCGCAGGTCCGTGACGATCGTCGCGGCATCGATCTGGTGCGCCGAGCGCAGGCGTTCAGCGACCGCCTTGAGCTGTTCGGCGTTGCGCGCAGCCAGAAGCAGGTTCGCACCTTCTTCGGCAAAGCTTTCGGCGGCGGCCGCGCCAATGCCCTTGGAAGCGCCGGTGATGAGGACGCGTTTGCCGCGCAGATGAAGATCCATGGGATTGCTCGCTAAATGGGTGGCGGGAAGGAAATGAGGGACATTTTCACTTAGGCCGCCCCTCCGGCGGCGGTCAATCTTGCACTGCACCGTTGCGCGCAAACCCTGTTTGGTCCATTGCAGGGGCCATCGCAAAGCCGGCCGATCGACAGGCCGGCGAACCCAGGGATTCTTTCGATGAGCAGCGGAAAAAAGCAATACCGGATCGCAGTCATTCCCGGCGACGGGATCGGCAAGGAGGTTATGCCGGAGGGGCTGCGCGTCATCGAGGCCGCGGCGAAGAAGCATGGCGTCGCCGTGCACTTCGATCATTTCGATTTCGCGTCCTATGACTACTACGAAAAGCACGGCCAGATGATGCCGGATGACTGGAAGGACAAGATCGGCAGGCATGATGCGATCTACTTCGGCGCGGTCGGCTGGCCGGCGAAAATTCCCGATCACGTTTCCTTGTGGGGTTCGCTGATCAAATTCCGGCGAGAGTTCGATCAATATGCCAACCTGCGCCCGGTACGATTGATGCCGGGCGTGCCGTCGCCGCTGGCCGGCCGCAAGCCCGGCGACATCGATTTCTGGGTGGTGCGCGAAAACACTGAAGGCGAGTATTCATCCGTCGGCGGGAGGATGTTCCCTGACACCGACCGCGAATTCGTCACCCAGCAGACGGTGATGACGCGCACCGGCGTCGACCGCATCCTGAAATTCGCCTTCGAACTCGCCGCCTCCCGGCCAAAGAAGCACCTGACCTCGGCAACGAAGTCCAACGGCATTTCGATCACCATGCCGTACTGGGACGAGCGTGTGGAAGCGATGGCCAAGAACTATCCGAAAGTGAAGTGGGACAAGTTCCACATCGACATCCTGACGGCGAATTTCGTGCTGCATCCGGACTGGTTCGACGTCGTGGTCGGCTCGAACCTGTTCGGCGATATTCTTTCCGACCTCGGCCCGGCCTGCACCGGTACCATCGGCATTGCCCCATCGGGCAACATCAATCCCGAAGGTGACTATCCCTCCGTGTTCGAGCCGGTGCACGGCTCGGCGCCTGACATCGCCGGGCAGGGCATTGCCAACCCGATCGGCATGATCTGGTCGGGCGCGATGATGCTGGAACATCTCGGCGAGAAGGACGCGGCAGCCGCCATCGTCAGCGCGATCGAGCGTACGCTCGGCGAGCGCACGCTGCGCACCCGCGACCTCGGTGGCAATGCCGACACCACCGCTTGCGGCAAAGCGGTTGCGGAGATGGTGGAGTAGATTCGTACCGGAGTTCATCGTGACAACCGCAGAGATGACAATGGCAGGAGAGTTGCCTGCAGGAATCCGATAGAACGAAGCGTTCAACTGTATCCTGCGTGCAACAGCTACCGCCAATCTGCGGTGGCTAGCGCGCGAGTTTGATCCAGCGCAAATTCTTGCGACCCAACCTTCCTTCATGTCCCGTTGGCTGCGCGAATCCTTCCCGCCGCCGATACATTGGGACGTTTCAAGATGACTGGAATTAAGACGAAGGTCGGATCGCTGGCCTTGGCCATCGGCCTTTTTGGTTTCGCAGGTGTGGGCTCGGCGGCCGATCTACCGGCGGCGCCTTATTACAAGGCTCCGCCGCCTGTGGCCGATGAATGGAATCCCTGGATGATCCGTCTGCGTGCGCTTGGCGTCATCCCCAACGACTCCGGGTCGGTGGATCAGGTGCCGGGATCAGGCGTCAAGGTCACCAACAACCTGACGCCCGAGCTTGATATCTCGTATTTCTTTACCAGGAATATTGCGGCCGAGTTGATCCTCGGCGTCACCCGTCACGACATCACCGGCACCGGCGTGGCGGCGACAAACGGTCTTCCTGTTGGCAGCTCCTGGCTGCTGCCCCCGACCCTGACGCTGCAATATCATTTTACTGATTTGGGCGCCTTCAAGCCTTATATCGGCGCCGGTGTGAACTACACGGTGTTCTTCGATCAGTCAGCCGGCAATGCCGCAAACGCTGCTGGCACGGTCGTAACGTCCAGTCATCTGCACAACGCATTTGCGCCTGTCGTGCAGGTCGGCTTCGACGTCATGATCAACAAGCACGTCGGATGGAACGTCGATCTCAAGAAGCTTTGGCTTGAACCAAACTGGAATGGCACGCTCAACGGCGCTGTTCCGGTGACCGGCAAAGTCAATCTCGATCCGTGGCTTGTGGGCACGGGTCTGACCTACAAGTTCTGAGACAATAGCAGGTGGTTACCGAGCGGGGCAGGTCACGATCTGCTCCGCCTGTTTTTGCGACGGAGCGACCGGTTCGTTTGATCCGGTCAGTTCGATTTCGCGATCCTTCGGCAATGTTCCCACGCAGCCTGGATCAGGTTCTCGCTCGCTTCCGGTGTGCGGAACGCGGCATGCGCCGACAGCGTGACGTTTGGGATTTTGGTCAGCGGATGGCCTGATGGCAGCGGCTCGGTGTTGAATACGTCGAGCCCGGCGTGGCGGATATGGCCTGACTTCAAAGCCTCGATCATCGCCGCTTCGTCGACCACGGCGCCACGCGCGGTATTGATCAGGATCACCCCCGGCTTCATCGCGTTGATGCGTTCGCGGGAGAGGAAGCCGCGCGTCTCGTCGTTGAGCAGAAGGTGGAGCGACACGATGTCGCTCTGTCCCAGCAGCGTCTCGACGGAAGCGAACTCCACGCCGGAAAATTGTTTTGGCGAGCGGTTCCAGGCGATCACCTTGATGCCGCTGCCCAGCGCGATGCGGGCCACCTCGGCCGCGATGCCGCCAAAGCCGATCAGGCCAAGCGTCTTGCCGGTCAATTGCATGCCGTCTTCGCCCAGCCAGTTTCCGGCCCGGATCGCACGATCCATCGTCGCAATACCGCGCGCCGCCGCCCACATCAGCGCGATCGCGCATTCGGCGACCGCCGTATCGCCGTAGCCCTTGATCAGGTGAACGGTAATGCCGAGCTGGCCAAGTTCATCCGGGTTCATGTAGCTGCGCGCGCCGGTCCCCAGGAACACCACGTGCTTGAGGCCGTTGCAGCGCTTGGCAACGTCCGTCGGCAATTCGGTGTGGTCGATGACGACGACTTCGGCGCCGTCGACCAGCGCCGGCATGTCAGCGGATTTGATGTCGGGGTCACGGTTGACGCGCACGGCGGGATCGCCGGGTTCGTTCAGCCGCTCGAAAATATCGGCAAGCGAATCGTCAGCATCGACAAAAACGCCGCGCACGAAACTCTCCTTCGTCCTTAAGACAGGCTCACGACGCGACGCCGGCGAGCGCCAGCACGGTATGCATCAGGACATTGGCGCCCGCCGCACAATCGACTTGCGTCGCGTCTTCCAATTCGTTGTGGCTGATACCGTCCTTGCAGGGCACGAACACCATCGCGGCCGGAATCTTCGTATTGAGATTGCAGGCATCGTGTCCGGCGCCGGACGTGATGCGGCGATGTGAGAAGCCGAGTTTCTTGGCCGCGCTCTCCACCGCATCGACAAGCTTCGGGTCGAAATGGGTCGGCGGCTTGCGCCAGATCAGATCGACCGTAACCTCGACCTTGCGCCGCGCTGCAATCTCCTTGATGGCGGCGCGCAGGTCTGCATCCAGCGCGTCCATGATTTTGGCATCGGCGCTGCGGCAGTCCATCGTGAAGGCGATTTCGCCGGGAATGACGTTGCGCGAGGGATTCGCGATGACCGCCTCGCCGATGGTGCCGACAGCATTCGGTCCGTGCTTCTTGGCGATCGCCTCCATTGCGAGCACGATCTCCGACAAGGTTGCAAGCGCATCGCGGCGAAGCTGCATCGGCGTCGAACCTGCATGGCTTTCAAAGCCCACAATCTTGCCGTCGTACCACAGCACGCCTTGGCCGGAATCGACGACGCCGATGGTCTTGCCTTCGGCTTCGAGAATTGGCCCTTGCTCGATGTGCAGCTCGACGAAGCCTGAGAATTTCTGGAAGCCGACCGGCTTATCGCCGCGGTAGCCAATGCTGTCCAGCGCCTCGCCGACGGTCACGCCTTCGGCATCCTTGCGCGAGAGGATATCATCGGTGGTGAAATCGCCGACATAGGCCGCAGACGCCATCATCGCCGGCGCAAAGCGCGAGCCTTCCTCATTGGTCCAGTTGGCAATGCAGATCGGAATTTCGGTCTCAATGCCGGCGTCATTGAGCGTACGTACCACTTCGAGCGCGGCGAGCGTGCCGAGCACGCCGTCGTATTTGCCGCCGGTCGGCTGGGTGTCGAGATGCGAGCCGAGCCCGATCGGCGCCTTCGACATGTCGCGGCCCTTGCGCAGGCCGAACATCGAGCCCAGCGCGTCGACATGTACTTCGAGGCCGGCGGCCTCGCATGCCTTGCGAAACCAGTCGCGCACCTGCTTGTCTTCGGGACCCAGCGTCAGCCGCCGCACGCCGCCTTTCGGGGTGGCGCCGAATTTGGCGGTCTCGTGAATCGTGCCCCAGAGGCGGGCGGAGTCGATTTGCAGGTTAGATGCGGTGGGCATGAGATTTTCCGGTGATAGGGACGGGCCCTGATTCAATGACGCGCCCTTCGCGGCGCGTCAATGATCGAACCGTCCGTTGCAGCGCTGCTCTGCGCGATCCTGGCAGCGAGGTCGGCGACGCGTTCGACCGCGAGCGTGTCCGGCGATTCCAGCCAACTCGCCCAAAACGTCAAAGGCGGGATCTTAAGGTCGGTTGAAAGCAGCCGAAGCCTTCCGTCCGCCAGTTCGTTTTCCACGATGGAGGTCGGAATGACAGCAATACCGAGGCCTTCGAGCGCCATATGGATCACGGTCGCGAGCGAGGCGCTGGCGTGCAGGCGGATCGGCGGCAGGTCAGGCCGGTTGAACAGCGAGCGCACGGTCTCATAAGGCTGTGTCTTGCGCGGAAAGGTGATGATCGGAAATTTCGCGAGGTCTTTCGCCTTCAGCGGGCCGGCGGGCAGACCGAGCGACGGGCTTGCCAGGAACCCGATCGGGTAGTCGCATAACACGCGGTTGCGCACGCCGGAGGTCGCGATTGGCCCGAGCGACAGAGCGAGCTCGATTTCCTGTCCCATCAGGCGGGCGTTCAGGTTTGGTGTGATGTCGACCTCGATCTCAAGCGACAGGTTGGGGTAGTCGGTGTTGACGCTCTTGACCAGCCGCGACAGCCAGGTGTGCACGATGGTTTCGGCGACGCCGAGCCGCAGCACGCCGCGCATCGCCGAACGATCGCCGACTTCTGACATCATCTCGGCCCGCAGACCGATCAGCTTCTCGGCATAATGCATCAATTGCCGGCCGCTCGCGGTCGGCGACACCACGCGATGATCGCGGTTCAACAGCTTGACGCCGAGTTCGCGTTCGAGCTGGGCAATCCGCTGCGAGATCGCGGGCTGCGTGGTGTTAAGGCGCTGGCCGGCACCGCGGAAACTGCCGAGCGTCACCACCCAAAGGAATGTCTCGATAGACTTGAAGTCCACCATGTTGCCGGTCCTGCTCTGATAAGCATGGCTTATCCAAACTGATTAGAAAGTAAGATTAGACTTTATAGTACGTGTGAGTTTCACTGATGTCGAGATCATGGGCAGGAAGACATCATGACCATTTCTGCGGCAGTGCAGCCGTTTCGTGAGGACGGAGATTTACTTCCAAGCCGGGAGGCCCGACTTGCCTACCGTTCGGGAAAGACGGGATCCACTGCCGGCGTCGCCAAGGGCTTTGTTCAGGGCAATCTTGCGATCCTGCCGGAAAAATTCGCGGCATCGTTTCATCGTTTCTGCCAGCTCAATCCCAAGCCGTGCCCGATCATCGGCATGTCCGATGTCGGCGATCCCCGCATTCCTTCGCTCGGACTCGACCTCGACATTCGCACCGACGTGCCACGCTATCGCGTCTGGCGCGACGGCGAGGTGATCGACGAGCCGACCGATGTCAAGGCGCACTGGCGTGACGATCTCGTCGCCTTCGTGCTCGGCTGTTCGTTCTCGTTTGAAGAAGCGTTGCTGGCTGAAGGCCTGCCGATCCGCCATATCGAGCGCGACGTCCGCGTGCCGATGTACAGGACCAATGTCGCCTGCCAATCGGCCGGGCCGTTCGCCGGCCCGATGGTGGTGTCGATGCGTCCGTTCAAACCGGCGCAAGCGATCCGCGCGGTGCAGATCACCACGCGCTTTCCCTCGGTGCATGGGGCGCCGGTTCACTTGGGCCATCCGCATCTGATCGGCATCACGGACATCACCAGGCCCGATTACGGCGATCCGGTTCCGGTCGAAGCGGACGAGATCCCGGTGTTCTGGGCGTGCGGCGTCACACCGCAGGCCGTGATCGCTGCGGCCAAGGTGCCATTTGCTATCACCCATGCACCGGGCTTGATGCTGGTAACCGACTTGCAGAACAGGGACCTTGCCGTGCTTTAACCGGAAGCAACGCTTGCCGTTCTTTGAGGCTTTACGCATGCTCTCAATCGTTTCATAGCCGCGATACAAAAGGATTCTTCGATGACGATCTCCCGCCGAAACGTGTTGCTCGGGGCCACCGCGAGCGCTGCTCTGCTGCCGATGGCCTCGCGTGCCCAAACCTCCGAAGTTGTCATCGGTGTGATCTATCCGTTGTCGGGCGCGAGCGCCCAGATCGGCGTCGACGCGCAGAAGGCGTTCGAGACCGCGGCCGAGATCATCAACAAGAAATTCGATTTCGATCTGCCGCTGGCGCGCGGCGAGGGGCTGCCGGGTCTCGGCGGCGCCAAGGTCCGCCTCGTTTTCGCCGACCACCAGGCCGATCCGCAGAAGGGCCGCGCCGAAGCCGAGCGCCTGATCACGCAGGAGAAGGTCTGCGCGGTCGTCGGTACCTATCAGAGTGCGGTTGCGGTCACCGTCAGCCAGATTTGCGAACGCTACCAGATCCCGTTCATGTCGGCGGACAACTCCTCGCCGAGCCTGCATCGCCGCGGCCTGAAATTCTATTTCCGCGCCTCGCCGCATGACGAAATGTATTCCAAGGCGATGTTCGACTTCTTCGACGTCATGAAGAAGAAGGGCACCAAGATCGAAACCCTGTCACTGTTCCATGAAGACACGATCTTCGGCACCGATTCCGCCAATGCGCAGACCAAGCTCGCCGCCGAGCGCGGCTACAAGATCGTCGCCGACGTCAAGTATCGCGCCAATTCGCCCTCGCTCTCTGCCGAAGTGCAGCAGCTCAAGGCCGCCAACGCCGACGTGCTGATGCCTTCGAGCTACACCACCGATGGCATCCTGCTGGTCAAGACCATGGGCGAACTCGGCTACAAGCCGCCGGCGATCGTGGCGCAGGATGCCGGCTTCTCGGAAAAGGCGCTTTATGACGCGGTCGGCGACAAGCTGGAAGGCGTGATCTCGCGCGGCACCTTCTCGCTCGACCTGGCGCAGAAGCGGCCGATGGTCGGCAAGATCAACGACATGTTCAAGGAAAAGTCCGGCAAGGACCTCAACGATTACTCCTCGCGGCAGTTCATGGCGCTGATCCTGATGGCGGACGCCATCAATCGCGCCAAATCGACCGAAGGCGAGAAGATCCGCGACGCCCTCGCCGCAACGGACGTTCCCGGCGACCAGACCATCATGCCCTGGAAGCGGGTCAAATACGACGAGACCGGCCAGAACAACGATGCCGATCCGGTCCTGCTGCAATATGTCGGCGGCAAGTTTGTCACCATCTTCCCGGCGCAGGCGGCGGTTGCCGACGCCTCCTGGCCAATGAAGTAGATTTCGCTATGCGGGGGCAGGGGGCGTGACCGCCGAAACCATCATTCAAAGCCTGGCCAGCGGCCTCTTGATGGGACTGCTCTACGGCCTGATCGCCGCGGGGCTGGCGCTGATCTTCGGCCTGATGGACGTCGTGAATTTCGCGCACGGCGAATTCCTGATGATCGCGATGTACGCGACGTTCTTCCTGTTCGCGTTCTTCGCGATCGACCCGCTACTGTCGGCGCCGCTGGTCGCCGCGGCGCTGTTCGTGTTCGGCGCTGTGGTTTATCTTTTTATCGTGCGGTTTGCGATGCGCGCCAAAGCCAATGCCGGCATGGTGCAGATCTTTTCGACGTTCGGCCTTGCGATCGTGATGCGCGGGCTTGCGCAGTATTTCTTCACGCCGGATTATCGCAGCATCACGCATTCCTGGCTCGGCGGCAAAACCATTTCGCTCGGTGGCATCTTCCTGCCGGTGCCGCAGCTATGCGGTGCGTTCGTGGCGATCGCTGCGTTCGTCGCGCTCTATTTCTTCATCAACCGCACCGACTTCGGCCGGGCGCTTGAGGCGACGCGTGAGGACGCCGGCGCAGTCGCCCTGGTTGGCATCGACAAGAACCGCGTGTTTGCGCTCGGCTGGGGCCTGGGCGCAGCGCTCGTTGGCCTCGCCGGCGCGATCATGGCGATCTTCTTCTACATTTATCCCGATGTCGGCGCGTCCTTTGCGCTGATCGCCTACGTCACGGTGGCGCTTGGCGGCTTCGGCAGCGTGTTCGGTGCCTTCGCCGGCGGACTGATCGTCGGCCTTGTCGAGGCGTCCACGGCGCTGATCCTGCCGCCGTCGCTGAAATCGATCGGCATCTACGCGGTCTATCTGCTCGTGGTCTTCATCCGGCCGCGCGGCCTGTTCGGGTCAATGTGATGGATACGACTTTCGCCCAGCGCCGCCGCCGCGATCTCGTCATCGCCGCCGTCTTTACGGCGATCTCGGCTGCCGTCCCGTTGTTCGTGAAGGACGTCTACGTCCAGAACATCATGGTGCTGACCCTGATGTATGCGGCGCTGTCGCAGAGCTGGAACATTCTCTCCGGCTATTGCGGACAGATTTCGCTCGGGCATGCGCTCTATTTCGGGCTCGGCGCCTATACGACGGCGTTGCTCTTCACCAAGTTCGGCGTGCTGCCCTGGTTTGGCATGATCGGCGGTGGCTTGATCTCGGCGGCCATCGCGATGGCGCTCGGCTATCCCTGTTTCCGTCTGCGCGGGCATTATTTCGTCATCGCGACCATCGTGATTGCCGAGACCGCGCTTCTCTTGTTCCAGAACTGGGATTGGGCAGGGGCTGCGCTCGGTATCGATATTCCCGTGCGCGGCGATAGCTGGCTGAAATTCCAGTTTACCCGCAGCAAGCTGCCTTACTTCTATTTTGCTCTGGCGCTTGCCTGCATCGCCTGGCTCGTCACCTGGTGGCTGGAAGATTCCAAATGGGGCTATTGGTGGCGCGCGGTGAAGGATAATCCGGATGCCGCCGAAAGCCTCGGCGTCGTCGTCTTCAATTCCAAGATGGGCGCGGCCGCGGTCTCGGCCTTCCTGACGGCGATCGGCGGCAGCTTCTACGCGCAGTTCGTCTCCTATATCGATCCCGAAAGCGTCATGGGCTTTCAGTTCTCGCTGCTGATGGCGCTGCCGGCGGTGCTGGGAGGCATCGGCACATTGTGGGGACCGGTGCTCGGCGCCGTCATCCTCATTCCGCTCACGGAACTGACCCGTTCGTTCATCGGCGGCTCCGGCCGCGGCGTCGACCTGATCGTCTACGGCGGGCTGATTGTCCTGATCTCGCTGGCGCGGCCGCAAGGATTGGTCGGACTGTTTTCGCTCCGGCGCAAGGAAGTCGCCCGATGACCGCGCTGTTGGAAACCAAAGGCATCTGGCAGCGCTTTGGCGGCCTGGTCGCCAACAGCGATGTCTCGATCTCGATCGGGCGCGGCGAAATCGTCGGCCTGATCGGTCCGAACGGCGCCGGCAAGTCGACGCTGTTCAATCTGATCGCGGGCGTCTACACGCCGACGCAAGGCTCGATCATCTTCGATGGCGAGGATGTCACGCGGCTATCGGCGGCGGAACGCTGCGAACGCGGCATCGGGCGCACCTTCCAGGTCGTCAAGAGCTTCGAGACCATGACCGTGGTCGACAACGTCATCGTCGGCGCGCTGATCCGCACCACCGTGATGCGTGAGGCGCGCCGCAAGGCCCACGAGGTGCTGGAGTTCTGCGGGCTGGCGGCGCGGGCCAACACGCTCGCCAGCCAGCTCATTCCATCGGAGAAGCGTCGCCTCGAGGTGGCGCGTGCGCTTGCCACCGAGCCGAAACTGCTGCTGCTCGATGAAGTGCTCACCGGGCTGACGCCGATCGAGGCGCAGACCGGCGTCGAACTGGTTCGCAAGGTGCGCACCACGGGCGTCACCGTGCTGATGGTCGAGCACGTCATGGAGATTGTGATGCCGCTGGTCGATCGCGCCATCGTGCTCGATCTCGGGAAAGTCCTGGTCGAGGGCAAGCCGGCCGACGTCGTTCGCGATCCGAAAGTGATCACGGCCTATCTTGGGGATCGTCATGCTGTCGGTGCGTGAAGTCACCACCGCCTATCAGGGGCTGGTTGCGATCTCGCAGGTCTCGATCGAGGTTGAGAAGGGCGAGGTCGTCGCCGTCGCCGGCGCCAATGGTGCCGGCAAGTCGACGCTGTTGAAGACCATTGCCGGCGCCGAGCGGCCGCGTTCCGGCAGCGTCACCTTCGATGGCGACCGCATCGACGGCATGGCGCAGCACCTGATCACGGCGCGCGGCATCGCTTACGTGCCGGAGAACCGCCGCCTGTTTCCGCGGCTGTCGGTGCGCGACAACTTGCGGCTCGGCAGCTATCTCTACCGTGGCAAGGCGGACCGCGAAGGCCCGCTTGATCTCGTCTTCAAGCTGTTCCCGCGATTGTCCGAACGGCTCGAGCAGCGCGCCGAGACGCTTTCCGGCGGCGAGCAGCAAATGCTCGCGATCGGCCGCGCGCTGATGACACGTCCGCGGCTTCTGATGCTGGACGAGCCCTCGCAAGGCATCATGCCGAAGCTGGTCGATGAGATCCTCCAGGCCGTCAAGCGCATCCGCGATACCGGCGTGACGGTTCTGATCGTCGAGCAGCGCATCGCCGAATGTCTGGAAATCGCCGATCGCGCCTACATTCTGCAAACCGGCCGGCTGCAGATGCAGGGCACGGCGTCCGAAATCATGAGCAATCCTGACGTGCGCAAGGCGTATCTGGGATTGTAATCCCGTGTCCCGGACGCGCCGCGGCATGAAACGACGCGGCGCAGAGCCAGGACCCTCGTTTTGGTATTGGCCCCGGATCAGCGGCGCATCACGCCGCAATCGCAACGTGCTGCGCAGCCTCCGGGGCACGAGATCAATGCTGGTGATCGTCTGGTAACGTCACGCCGAACACCCTGGTCAAATCTGCGACCTGCGCCGGCGTGAGGTAGCGCGGGTTCAAGCCGCGCAACAGCAGATAGAGCTTGGCCGTCTCTTCCAGCTCTTCGACGGCGAACACGGCCGCTTCCAGCGTGTCGCCCGAAACCACCGGACCGTGATTGGCGAGCAATACGGACGAGTATTTCCCCGCGAGCCCCTTGATGGCGTCGGCCACAGCCGGATCGCCGGGCCGGTAATAGGGCACGAGCGCAGTCGCGCCGCATTTCATCATGTAGTACGCTGTCATCGGCGGCAGCGCCGCGCGCGGATCGATTTCCGGCAGCATCGAAAGCGCGACCGAATGGGTCGAGTGCAGGTGCACGACGGCGCGCGCCGCGCTGCGGGTCTGGTACAGCGCGCTGTGCAGCGGCACTTCCTTAGTCGGGGCATCGCCTGAGAGGAGCTTGCCGGCCGTATCCAGCCGTGACAGCCGCGTCGGGTCGAGGAAGCCGAGCGAAGCGTTGGTCGGCGTCACCAGCCAGCCGCCATCGTCGAGTTTGACGGAAATGTTGCCCGAGGAGCCCGGCGTCAGGCCGCGCTCGAACAGGGAACGCCCTAGGCGGCAGATTTCCTCGCGGATTTTTGTTTCGCTCATGGTGGCGCTTCCTTTTCCAACCTTCTCTCATGCTTTGGCAGAGCGGCCAAGCCGTGATAGGCAGGGGTCAAATCCGTAGAATGTAAGGGAAACGCCGCATGTCTTCTTCCGCCAAACCGCGCGTCGCCGTGATCGGGCTCGGCTCGATGGGGTACGGCATGGCCTCGGCGCTCAAACGCGCCGGATTCGAGGTCACCGGATGCGATGTCGCCGCGGACGCAGTCAAGCAGTTCGTCGCCGAGGGCGGGAAGGGCGCTAGCAGCCCGGCCGAAGCGGCTGACGCGGCCGATATCGTCGTCAGTGTCGTCGTCAATGCCGCCCAGACCGAAGCCATCCTGTTCGGCAAGGACGGCGTTGCGGAGACGCTGGCCAATGGTGCGGTGTTTGTTTCCTCCGCGACCATGGACCCGGAAATCGCGCGGCGGCTTGCCAAGCAGCTGGAAGCAACCGGGCGGCACTATCTCGACGCGCCGATTTCCGGCGGTGCGCAGCGGGCGGCGCAGGGTGAGTTGACCATCCTGGCCTCTGGCAGCGCGGCTGCCTTTGCCAAAGCGCGGCCGGCGCTCGATGCGATGGCGGCCAAGCTTTATGAGCTCGGCGATGCCGCGGGCCAGGGCGCGGCCTTCAAGATGATCAACCAGCTGCTTGCCGGCGTTCATATCGCGGCGGCTTCCGAGGCCATCGCCTTTGCCGCCAAGCAAGGCCTCGACATCCGCAAGGTCTATGAGGTCATTACGGCTTCCGCCGGCAATTCCTGGATGTTCGAAAACCGCATGCCGCATGTGCTCGATGGCGACTATACGCCGCGCAGTGCGGTCGAGATCTTCGTCAAGGACCTCGGCATCATCCAGGATATGGCCCGATCGGCCAAATTCCCGGTTCCGGTCTCGGCCGCCGCGCTGCAAATGTTTCTGATGACCGCGGCGTCAGGCATGGGTCGCGATGACGATGCCTCGGTGGCGCGGATGTATGCCCGCGTCACCGGCACGCATCTTCCCGGCGAGCCCAAGTAGCATCGAGCAGCAACCCCATCGAGAAGAGGACGACCGATGCCCCGTTTTGCCGCCAACCTCACGCTCATGTTCAACGAGGTGCCATTCCTCGATCGTTTCGAGGCGGCGGCGAAAGCCGGCTTCACGGCGGTCGAGTTCCTGTTTCCCTACGCCTATCCGGTCGAGGAGATCGGCAAGCGCCTGCACGGCAACGGCCTGACCCAGGCGCTGTTCAACCTGCCGCCCGGCAATTGGGATGCGGGCGAGAAAGGCTTTGCCGCCTTGCCGGAGCGCTTCGACGATCTGAAACAGAGTCTCGTCACCGCGCTGCCTTACGCCCAGGCGACCGGCGTCAAGCGGTTGCATCTGATGGCGGGGCTGGCCGATCGAGGCGACCGGCGCGCCGTCGAGGCGTTTTACAAGTCGGTGGCCTATGCGGCGGAATTCTTCGCGTCCCACGGTATCGATGTCGTGCTCGAGCCGCTCAATATGCGTAACACGCCGAACTATTTCCTCAACGACTTCGGCTTTGCCCACGAGTTGATTCAGGAATTGAAAATTCCGAACCTGAAATTGCAATTCGATATCTACCACTGCCAGATCCTGCACGGCGACGTCACCATGCGGCTGCGCGAGATGATGCCGACGATCGGGCATATCCAGATTGCGAGCATTCCCTCGCGCCACGAGCCTGATGACGAGGAGCTCAACTATCCCTTCCTGTTCGCCGAGCTGGACCGGCTCGGTTACAGCGGCTTCGTCGGCTGCGAATATAATCCGCGCGGCAAGACCACGGATGGTTTGGCGTGGTTCAAGCCATATGTGGGGAAGACGTCGTGAAACTCGCGCTGGGCTGTATCGCCGACGACTATACCGGTGCATCCGATCTCGCCAATACGCTGACGCGCGCGGGCCTGCGCACGGTACAGACGATCGGCGTTCCCTCCGACAAGCTCGAATTGCCCGAAGTCGATGCGGTGGTGGTGTCGCTGAAGAGCCGTTCGATCGAGGCAGGCCTTGCCGTGACGCGTTCCTCCGCCGCCGACAAATGGCTGCGCAGCCGCGGTGCGGAGCACGTGCTGTTCAAGATTTGCTCGACCTTCGATTCCACCGATGCCGGCAATATCGGTCCGGTGATGGATGCGCTGCGCGCCGATTCCGGCGACAAGATCGTTCTGGTCACGCCGGCTTTTCCCGAGACCAAGCGCACCGTCTACCAGGGTAATCTGTTCGTCGGCTCCGTGCCGCTGAACGAGAGCCCGTTGAAGGACCATCCGCTCAACCCGATGCACGATTCAAATTTGGTGCGGGTGCTGGCGCGTCAGAGCAAGACCAAGATCGGGCTCGTCGATCTCACAACCGTCGTTCGCGGGCCGGAAGCGGTGCGCGCACATCTGGCGGATCTTGCTGCCAAGGGGTTTGGCGCGGCTATCATCGATGCCGTGTTCGACCTCGACCTGGAGACGATCGGAACTGTGGCGCTCGACCATCGCCTGTCGGTCGGCGCGTCGGGCATTGGATTGGGGCTGGCGCGCGCGCTGGTGGCTGCGGGCAGGGGCGAAAGCGACGCCGGCAAGCTCGCGGAGGCCCCGGTCGGCGGGCCGGCCGCGTGTCTTGCGGGCAGTTGCTCCCAGGCGACGCTGCAGCAGATTGCGAGCGCCGAAGAGACGATGGCCGTGCTTCATCTCGATCCGGACCGGATTATCACGGGGCAGGACGAGGTCGCCCGCGCGCTCGCCTGGGCCGTGCAGCGACTGGCCGAGGGACCGGTCCTGATAGCTTCCAGCTCGACGCCGGAAGAGGTCGCAGCCCTGCAATCCCGTCATGGGCGTGATGCAGCCGGGCATGCCATCGAGCAAGCGATGGCTGATCTCGCCGAAGGTCTGGTGCGATGCGGCGTGCGGCGGCTGGTGGTGGCCGGTGGTGAAACTTCAGGCGCCGTCGTCGATCGCTTAGGCATCCCGGGTTTCCTTGTCGGCCCGGAAATCGCGGCAGGAGTTCCGGTATTGCGTGCCGTCGGTGCCAAGGAAGGCGCGATGATTCTTGCCCTGAAATCAGGCAATTTCGGCGGTCCACGATTCTTTAACGACGCCCTTGAGCTGATGCATTAACCCGGAACGGGCACAGTCTCACGTCGGGCCGCTTGGCGACGACAATAAGTTCGCGTGGAATTGAAGGGATTTGACGGTTCCGTTGTTAGCTATTTGGCGGCGTTTCAGGTAAATGCCGCACTGCATCATTATCGTCCGATAAGTTAGATCCGGGAATGGCTGTTCCATGACTGAGCTGGTCCGTATCGCCCTGAACCGGCCATACACGTTCGTCGTGCTGGCGCTGCTGCTCCTGATTATCGGGCCGCTGTCGGCGCTGCGGACGCCGGTCGATATCTTTCCGGATATCCGGATTCCGGTCATCGGCGTCATCTGGCAGTACACCGGTTTGCCGCCGGATCAGATGTCCGGCCGCATCATCACCCAATACCAGCGGATCCTGACGACCACCGTCAACGATATCGAGCACATTACGGCGAACTCGTATAACGGCATCGGCATCGTCAAGATTTTCTTCCAGCCGAACGCCGACATCCGCACCGCCAATGCGCAGGTGACCTCGGTCTCGCAGACCATCCTTAAGCAGATGCCGCCCGGCGCGACGCCGCCGTTGATCATCAATTACAGCGCCTCGACGGTTCCGATCATCCAGCTCGCGCTATCGGGCGAGGGCCTCACAGAACAAATTCTCGGCGACATCGCCATCAACCAGTTGCGCACGCCGCTGGTCACCGTGCCGGGCGCCGCAATCCCGTATCCGTACGGGGGCAAGCAGCGCCAGATCCAGATCGACGTCGATCCGCAGAAGCTGCAGTCGCTCGGACTGTCCGGCCAGGACGTCGCCACGGCGCTTGCCGCGCAGAACCTGATTCAGCCGGCCGGCACCTCGAAGATCGGCAGTTTCGAATACGTCATCCAGGTCAACAACTCGCCGCTGAAGGCCGGCGAACTGGGCGACCTGCCGATCAAGGTCGTCAACGGCGCCACCGTCTATATCCGCGACGTCGCCACCGTGCGTGACGGCAATCCGCCGCAAACCAATGTCGTGCACGTCAACGGCAACCGCTCCGTGCTGATGATGGTGCTGAAGAACGGCTACACCTCGACGCTCGACATCATCGCCGGCATCAAGGCCAAAGCTGCTTCCTACAAGGATTCACTTCCTGATGCCCTGAAGATCGGATTCGTCGGCGACCAGGGTGTTTTCGTTGCGGCGTCGATCGAAGGCGTGGTGCGCGAAGGCGTCATCGCCGCGGTGCTGACCAGCGTCATGATCCTGCTGTTTCTGGGAAGCTGGCGCTCGACTCATCATTGCGACCTCGATCCCGCTCGCGGTGTTCGGCTCGATCATCATGCTGGCGGCGATCGGCGAAACCCTCAACATCATGACGCTGGGCGGCCTGGCGCTGGCGGTCGGTATCCTGGTCGACGAAGCCACGGTGACGATCGAGAACATCAACTGGCATCTGGAGCAGGGCAAGGAAGTGCGGCCTGCGATTCTGGACGGCGCGCAGCAGATCGTGGTGCCGGCGTTCGTGTCGTTGCTCTGCATCTGCATCGTTTTCATTCCGATGTTCTTCCTGCAGGGCATCCCGCGCTTCCTGTTCGTCCCGATGGCCGAAGCGGTGATATTCGCGATGATCTGGTCGTTCATCCTGTCGCGCACGCTGGTGCCGACCATGGCGATGTATCTCCTGAAGCCGCATCAGCACGAGCACGGCGCGGCGT
>NZ_DASSRP010000316.1:0-3947 GCF_035701725.1 Bradyrhizobium sp. | reverse complement strand
GTTGTCTTCGGCTGGCGGACGCTTTGCCTACAAGGCCGTCGAGCGGGGGGTGCGCTTGTCGTTGTCGGGGCGCGTTGGCGGCATCGTCACCGCGCCGCTCAACAAGGAGGCGCTGAACAAGGCCGGCTATCATTATCCCGGTCATACCGAGATGCTGGCCGAGCTCACCGGCGTCCGCGGCTCGGTGATGTTGCTGGCCCATGGCAACATGCGCGTCAGTCACGTCTCGACCCATGTGGCGCTGGCCGACGTTCCTGCACGGCTGACGCCGCAGCGTCTGCGGCTTGTCATCGACCTCACGCACAAGGCGCTGCTCGGCCTCGGCATCGCGCGGCCGAAAATCGCGGTCGCCGCCCTCAATCCGCACGCCGGCGAGGGCGGCTTGTTCGGCCGCCAGGATATCGATGTGTCCCAGCCGACGATTGCGAAAGCGGTCGCCGATGGCCTCGACGTGGTGGGACCGGTGCCCGGTGATACGGTTTTTGTGAAGCTGCGCGCCGGCCAATACGACGCGGTCGTCGCCATGTATCACGACCAGGGACACATCCCGGTCAAGCTGCTCGGCTTCGAGGTCGATCCGGCGACAGGCAAGTGGCAGGAGCTTTCCGGCGTCAACATCACGCTCGGCCTGCCGATCATCCGGACCTCCGTCGATCACGGCACCGCCTTCGATATCGCCGGCAAGGGCATCGCCAACGAACGCAGCATGATCGAGGCGATCGAATATGCGGAGCGGCTGGCGGGCGTCGCCTGAACGGCGGGGCCAATCGGCCGGCTACTCTTGCAGCGGCGCGTGATATTTCTTCAGCGCGGTTTCGATCAGCCGGTTGTCGTAGGTCAGACTGAAATCGATCTTGGCCTGCTTGAGCACGGGATCAAGCACCGCGATCGAATCCAGCACGTTCTGGGCCGCCGCCGGCGTCACGAGGCCGTCCCACTGGAACGCGGACAGGTTTTTCTCGAGGGATAGCCGATAGAGCGCCTCATCGCTCTTGTAATAAGAGGGCGGCAGCGACTTCATGATATCGTCGATCGATGCCGTCTTCAGCCACTGCATGGCGTGGACGACGGCGTTGGTGATGGCCTGCGCGGTATTGGGGTTGGCTTTGAGAAAGTCGTTCTTCACCATCAGGCAATCGGCAAGATAGCCGCCGCCGAAGGCTTGCTGGGTGCCTTCCGCGGTGCGGCTGTCAGTGAGCACCACCGCATCGCCGCCCTCGACCAGCGCGTTGATGGCCGGATCGAGATTGACCAGCGCGTCGAGTTCGCCGCCGGTCTTCATCGCGGCGACGGCGCTGGGCCCGGTGCCGATCGAAACGTAGCTGGCGTCTTTCCAGGATACGCCGGCACGCTCCATCAAGCCGGCGACGAAATTGTGCGTCGAGGAGCCGGGCGCGGAAATGCCGATCTTCTTGCCCTTGAGGTCGGCTACGCTCTTGATCTTGTCGGCTTCCGATTTGCGCACCACCAGCACATTACCGGGATAGCGGCCATAAGGCACCAGGCACGTCATGTTGACGCCCTTGGTCTGCATGCGCAGCGTGTGTTCGTAGGCGCCTTCGGCGACATCGGCGCTGCCGCCGACGATGCTTTGCAGCGCCGCCGTGCCCGATGCGAACGCATTGGATTCGATGGTGAGGCCTTCCTGTTCGAAATATTTGCGGTTGAGCGCCACGAAATAGGCGACCTTGTTCATCTGGCTGATCGAGCCGCCGACCGCGATGGTGAGGCTTTTCTTCTCCAGCGCCGGGCCTTCGGCCATCGCCGTCGTGTTTGCGGTCAGCACCGCGAGGCCGAGAACCGAAATCGCCAAGACATGCTTCATCGTTTCCTCCGTCGCCTTCCGGCGCGATTTTTCGTTTTCAACTCAAAGCGGTTCGTTCTTCAAAATATCCTGCAGCACGTTGCGGGGAACGCGGATGTCGACGCCCGCACGTTCTTCTTGAATCAGCATCGCCGCGCGCGAGTCTCGTTTGCCCCAACCCTTGTTGAGCGCATCGGTCATTTCGGCGAGCGTCATGTTGGCAAAGCGCATCGGCACGCCGATTTCGCGTCCGAGCGCGGTCGCGAGCGAAACATCCTTGTGCGCGAGTTCGAGCGCGAAGGCCGGGTTGTCGAATTCGTGCGGCAGGAATTGATCGGCCATGCGGTCGACCGCGCGTTGCCGCCCCAAAGAGCCTTGCCGGATCGCGCTCCACAGCGTCACCGGATCGGCGCCGGCCTTGACGCCCATGGTGAAGGCTTCGGCGAGCACCATCTGGATGCCGTAATTGGCGCAGTTGTGCACCAGCTTGGCGACCGATGCGTTGCCGCTGGCGCCGAGATAGCGCACCTGATCGCCGAGCAGATCGAGAATCGCCTTGTACGAATCATACGTCGCTTGCTCGCCGCTGACCCAGATCGCCAGCTTTCGAGATGCCGCACCCTTGGGGCCGCCGCTGACGGGGGCATCGAGCATCGAGACCCCGATCTTGGAAAGATCCGCCGAGAGCTGGCGCACCAGCGCGGGCGAGTTGGTCGAGCAATCGATGTAAGCGGTTCCGGTCCTGAAGCCGGCCCGCAGCCCGTCTTCACCGGCCATGATCGCTTCGATCTCGCTCGGACCGGGGAGCATGGTGAAAACGAGCTCCGAATTCGCCGCCAGAGTTTTCGGCGTCTCGGCCCAGATCGCACCCTTGGCGATCGCGGCGGCGGCGGACTCGCGGCGCCGCGTCAGCACATAAAGCGTGTGGCCTGCATCAAGCAGATGGCCGGCCATCGGGCCGCCCATGGCGCCAAGTCCTGCAAAGCCGATCTTCATCGTTCACTCCTCAAATCGGGTCACTCGCTCGGCGGATCGTCAAGCCGCACCACGATGCCCTCAAGCTCGGGACGCGGTGCCTTGTAACGTTTCATCACCAGCGGATCGTGGCCGGGGACGATGTGCTGCGGCGATGGCGCGGCTGCCTTGAGCTTGTCGAAGCCTTCAAGCATCTGACCGATATGGAAGGCCGTCACGTAGGGCTTTTGCGCTTCCATATTCTCGTAAAAATGCGTGACGTCGGAAGCCAGAACCACCCAGCCGCGCTTGGTATGAACGCGCACGAACTGCAATCCCGCGGAGTGGCCGGGCGCGGGATGGATCGTCACCCCCGGTGACAGCTCGGCCGAACCTTCGTAGAAGTTGACGCGACCGGCATAATTGGCGCGCACGATGCCGACGACATCCTCGACCTCATAGGAGTGCTGCAGCTTTTTGTAGCGCATGTAGCGGCCGACGGCGTAGTGCAGCTCGGTTTCTTGCAAGTGGAAGTTCCCGGCTGGAAGCTTGTCGAAGCTGCCGACATGGTCGTAGTGCAGATGAGTGAGGATCACGTCGGCGACCTTCGTCGGCTCGATCCCGATCAGCTTCAGCGACTCGATCGGGCAGCGCAAGTAATCGCGCTTGCGTTTGGCGGCGATCTCGGCCGTGAAGCCGGTGTCGATCACATAGCTGCGGTCCGGCCCGACCGCCGCCCAGACATAATAATCGAGCGGCATCGGACCATCGTGCGGATCGCCGCCGATGAAATTCTCCGAGCGCTTCGAGGCGCGGGTAGCGTAGCGGATGGCGTAGAGTTCGTAGTTCGGAAGCGCGGACATGGCTTTAACTCATTCAGGAGCGGGAGAGATGGCGCCGGAAGGTTTCGGCATATTCCGAAATGCCTTTTTCAAGCGGCCATTGCGGTGACCAGTTCAAGAGGCGCTTGGCTGCGGCGATGTCGAGCGAGGTCCGCATCTTGACGTTCTGCTCTTCCAGCGGCGTCAAATCGTCGCCGATCTCGATGTCGGCGCCGGGGATCGTGTCGCGAACGATTTTGGCGACTTCGCTCGCGGTGCGCGCATTACCGCTCGCGACATTGATGATGCGCTGTTCGCCCGCCTTCCACGGCGGGGCCATCAGCGCCGTGACGATGCCGTCGGCACAG
>NZ_DASSRP010000315.1:0-16897 GCF_035701725.1 Bradyrhizobium sp. | reverse complement strand
TCCCCAGCCGCATCCGTCAATACCAGTTTCGACCTGCTCCTGCGCGGGGGCCGCGTGATCGATCCGGCCGCCGGTATCGACGGCCTGAAGGATGTAGCGATCCGTAACGGCAAGATCGCCGCCGTGCAATCCGATATTCTGCCGACCAGCGCCCGGGAAGTCGTCGACGTCGGTGGCAAGATCGTTCTGCCGGGGCTGATCGACACCCACGCCCACGTCTATCAATATGTCTCCGGTCGCTTCGGCATGAACCCCGACATGGTCGGCGTCCAGTCCGGCGTCACCACGCTGGTCGACCAGGGCGGCCCGTCCTGCATGACGTTGCCCGGCTTCCGGCATTTCATTGCGGAGCCCGCCAAGTCGCGGGTGCTGGCGTTCCTGTCTGCCTACCTGGTCGGCGGCCTCGAAGGGCACTACTATCCGCAACTCTACAGCCCCGAATGCGTCGACATCGACGCCACGGTCAAGGCAGCAAAGGCCAATCCCGATATTGTTCGCGGCATCAAGGCGCATGCCGAAATCGGCGGCTTTGCCCGCTGGGGCATTCGCGTCATCGAAATGGCGGCCGAGATCGGACGCCGCGCCGATCTTCCGGTCTACGTGCATTTCGGCCAGCTCTGGGGCCTTCCGGCGAGCGGCACCAACGGCGAAGACGTCGACACCATCCTGGACCGCGTGATCCCGCTGCTCCGCGCCGGCGATGTTCTCGCCCATCCGTTCACGCGCCATCCCGGCGGTTTCGTCAATCGCGAGGGCGAAGTGCACCCGGTGATCCAGGCGGCGCTCGACAAGGGGCTGAAGATCGATGTCGGCCATGGCAGCCATTTCTCCTATCGGCTCGCCCGCAAGGCAATCGCGGCCGGAATCGTGCCGACCACGCTCGGTGCCGACATCCACGGCTACAACACCCATGTTCCGGCCCCTCCGGGAACACCGGACGAAGCCGCCGATGACGAGAACCATCCTTTCGCCGGACAGGCCAAGTTCAGCCTGGTGCAGGCGATGAGTTCGATGATGGCGCTCGGCCTCACGCTTGAGCAGGTGGTGCCGATGGTGACATCGAATCCGGCCGAGATGCTCCGCCTTTCGGGCGTGATCGGCACGCTGCGTCCCGGCGTCGAAGCCGACGTGACGGTGCTCGACGAGATGCGCGGCCGCTATGTCCTGCGCGACAATGAGAAGACGGAAGTAGTGGCCGACCGCCTGCTGCAGCCGGCGTTCTGCTTGCGCGCCGGCGTCCGTTATGATGCCGTGGCCCCGATCCTGCCGCAGGCGGTCGCGGCTTAGCCGCCCGCCGATGCGCCAGTAACGGAACGGCCAAGGGGATGGCAGCCGTCGAACACGAGTCATCGGCCGGGGCGGAGACCGGCCAGGGCGTCGGCGCCCGGCTGCTGCGCAAGGAAGACGACCGCTTCCTCCGCGGCCGCGGCCAGTTCGTCGCCGACATCAGGTTGCCGGGACTCCAGGACGTCGCCTTCGTGCGCAGCCCGCTCGCCCATGCCCGTATCAAGGGCATTCATATTCCTGAGCGTTATCGCGACGTCGTTTTCACGGCGGACGATCTCATCAACGTGAAGCCGATCCGCGCGGTGACGGCGCTGCCCGGTTTCAAGGTCTCCGAGCAGCCGGTGCTGGCGAGCGGAAAGGTCCGCCATGTCGGCGAAATGGTGGCGATGTGCGTGGCGGCAACGCGCGCCGAAGCCGAAGACATCGCCGCCGCCGTGACACTCGATCTCGAGCCGCTTCCGGCCGTCTATGACATGCGCAAGGCGCGCGAGGCGGGCAGTGCGCTGGTGCACGAACACTGGGGCGATAATGTCTTTTTGGAGAGCTTCTTCGAAGTCGATATCACGCAAGCCTTCGATGCGCCCATCAAGGTCAGCCACGAAATCTCGACCGCGCGCCAATGCATGTCGCCGATGGAAGGCCGCGGCACGGTCGCAACGTTCGATCACCGGCTCGACCAGCTCACGCTCTATACCGGCGCGCAGATGCCGCACATCGTGCGCAACGGGCTGTCCGACACACTCGGCATCGAGCAGGGCCGCATTCGCGTGGTCTCGCCCGATATCGGCGGCGGCTTCGGGCACAAGGGAATTCTGCTGCCCGAGGAGGTCTGCCTTTCCTGGCTCGCACTTTACAAAGGCCTCACCGTCCGCTGGATCGAGGATCGCCGCGAGCATTTGAGCGCCAGCGCCAATTGCCGCGAGCATCACTACAAGATCACGGTGTATGCCGATCGCGACGGCGCGTTGCGTGGCATCGATTGCGAGGCGACGGTCGATTCCGGCGCCTACTCTTCTTATCCGTTCTCCGCCTGCCTGGAGGCCGCGCAGGTCGTCAGCATTCTGCCCGGCCCCTATCGGATGCCGGCCTATCGCTGCCGGACTTATTCGGCGGCGACCAACAAATGCCCGATCCTGCCCTATCGCGGCGTCGCTCGAACCGGGGTCTGCTTTGCGCTCGAACTGATGCTGGATGCCGTCGCCGCGGAAGCCGGGCTTGAGCCTTATGAAGTGCGGCTGCGCAATCTCGTGCCGCCCGACCAGATGCCGTTCGAGAACATCACGAAAAAGCACTTCGACAGCGGCGATTATCCGCGGGCGATGCGGCGCATGCTTGACGCCGTCGACGTTGCCGCAATCCGCAAGCGCCAGAAGACAAGGGAGCCGGACGGACGTCTGATCGGCTTCGGGCTTTCGGTCTATTGCGAGCAGGCCGCGCACGGCACCTCGGTCTACTCCGGCTGGGGCATTCCGATGGTGCCCGGTCACGAACAGGCCACGGCGCGGATGACGCCCGATGGCGGGCTTGAGCTGCGCGTCGGCGTGCAATCGCACGGCCAAAGCATGGAGACGACGCTGGCGCAGGTCGCCCACCAGATTCTCGGCCTCGATACCGCCAAGATCCGTCTGATCCACGGCGATACCGCGATGACACCCTATTCCACGGGAACCTGGGGCTCGCGATCGGCAGTGATGGCGGGCGGCGCCGTCGGAACCGCCTGCGAAATCATCGCCGAACGCGCCAAACGCATCGGCGCCAAATTGCTGCAGCTCGATCCGGACGTCGTCTCCTTGCGCGACGGACGCGTCTGCGGACCGAGCAGCAGCATTGGTCTCTCAGAGATTGCGCATACTTGGTACCGGAGGCCGCAGGATCTGCCACCCGATGTCGACCCCGCCGGTCTGGAAGCCACCGGTGGCTACAAGCCGCAGCGGGACAGCGGCACGTTCAGTTATGCGGTGCATGCCGTGACGGTCGCGGTCGATCCCGACCTCGGCGACATCGACATTCTCGACTATGTCATTGTCGAAGACGGCGGCGTGCTGCTCAATCCGATGGTGGTCGACGGCCAAATCTTTGGCGGCCTCGCGCAGGGCATCGGCACTGCGCTCTACGAAGAAATGCCGTTCGATGCCGCGGGCCAGCCGCTCGCGACCACGCTTGCGGACTATTTGCTGCCGGGACCGACCGAAGTGCCCGAGCCGCGCCTGGATCACATGGAAACGCCCTCGCCTTACACGATGTTTGGCGTCAAGGGTATCGGCGAAGGCGGTGCGATTGCGCCCCCGGCCGCGATCGCCAATGCCGTCAACGATGCGCTGCGGCCGCTCGGCGCCAAGCTCCTGCACTCGCCAATTTCGCCGCGCCGGATTGTCGAGGCTGTGCTCGAGGCCCGCAAAGTGAAAGGCGAAGCCGCATGAAGGCCGCGCCCTTCGCCTATCAGCGGCCCGCGACGGTCAACGCGGCCGTCGCGCTGATGACCGAGACCAGCGGTGCCGCCAAGATCATCGCCGGCGGCCAGTCGCTCGGCCCGATGCTCAATCTTCGCCTGGTGCAGCCGGAGCTCGTCATCGACATCACGGGGCTCTCCGAACTCAAACAGGCGGAACGTGACGGCGACGAACTCGTGATCGGCGCCTGCGTCACCCACGGCGACATCGAAGACGGCCGGATTCCCGACGTCACGCGCGGCGCAATGCAGCGGGTCGCCAGCAACATTGCCTATCGCGCGGTTCGCAACCGCGGCACCATCGGCGGCTCGCTGTCCCACGCTGATCCGGCGGCGGACTGGGTCTCGGCACTGCCGGCGCTCGGCGCCAAGGTCCGCTTACGCAATCCGGACGGCACCCGCGATCTGCCGGTCGAGGATTTCATGACCGGCGCGCTGGAATCCGCACTCGCCGCCAATGAGCTCGTGGAATCGGTGCGCGTGCCCGCGATGCGCGCCTCTGCGCGCTGGGCTTATGTCAAAGCATGTCGAAAGCCCGGCGAATTCGCCCATGCGATTGCCGCGGTGCTGATCGATCCGGAAGCTGCCACCGGACGTGTTGTGATCGGTGCCATCGAAGCCCCGCCGATCGTACTGCGCGACGCTTCGGAGCTGTTCGGCGGCAAGATCACCGGCAACTTCAAGAAGGAGTTTGTCGCGGGCGCCGCGGACGCGCTGCTCAAGAAGGCAGGTCTTTCCAACGCCGCCGACCGGCATATTCACGTCGCGATCCTGCGCCGGGCGGTCGAGGAGGCCGCGGCATGACCACGATCGGCCTTAGCGTCAACGGACGCGCCATTACCAAGCCGGTCGATCCGCGCACCCATCTGGCGGATTTCTTGCGCGACCAGCTCGACCTGACGGGCACGCATCTCGGATGCGAACACGGTGTGTGCGGCGCCTGCACCCTGCTGATCGACGATATGCCGGCGCGCTCCTGCATCACCTTTGCGGCGGCCTGCGACGGCGCACAGGTCACGACGATCGAGGGGCTCGACGACGACGAGATCGCAGCCGAGCTGCGCACGGCCTTCAGCCGCGAGCATGCGCTGCAATGCGGCTATTGCACGCCGGGCATGATGATCTCGGCGCGCGACCTGGTTCTGCGCCTCGAGACATCGGACGAGCGCGCGATCCGCGTCGGCATGAGCGGCAATCTGTGCCGCTGCACCGGCTATGTCGGAATCGTGCGCGCGATCCGCTCGGTGATCGATGCCCGGCGGGCTCGCGGGATCGCCGCCGTGCCCGGTGCCGGACGCCGCGCGCTCGGACCTGTCGGCTCCGGTAATGGCTCTTCAACATCGACCGTCGCCGCGCTGCCACCCGCGCAAATCCGGGAGAAAGCGCAAAACGCTGCCGCCCTGGACGTTCCGGATTTCACGCCTGACAAGAATTTCGACGAGCAGTTCACGGTCGCTTTCCCGCCGGCGAAAGTCTTCGAGATGTTCGGCGATATCGAACGCGTCGCGGCCTGTCTGCCCGGCGCGTCCCTGACCGCAACACCGTCCCCCGAACGCGCCGAGGGCCTGATCGGCGTCAAGCTCGGCCCGATCTCGGCAAACTTCCATGGCGCGGTGCGGATCGAGCGTGATCCCGCCATGCTATCGGGCCGGATCATCGGCATCGGCAACGATCGGCGCAGCCGCTCGTCCACCCAAGGCGACGTCCGCTATCGCCTGTTGCCGCTCGACGGCGGCGCGGCGACCCGCGTCGAGCTGTCGATCGGGTATAGCCTGCGAGGTTTTCTGGCACAGGTCGCGCGCGAAGCGCTGGTACGAGATCTTGCCAGGCGGCTGACCGCGGAGTTTGCCCGCAATCTCGGGGCCAGCCTGTCCGGCGCAACGCCGGTGCGGCCGAAGCAACTCAACGGCCTTGCACTCGTGTTCGATGTCGTCAAGGGACTGTTGAAATCCCTCGGCGGCAATCGAAACGCCTAGCGACTATCGGCTCTGCGTCACTTCCTGATTGCCGGAGGTCACGCGCCACACCGTGTTGCCGACGTCGTCGGCGACCAGAAGCGCGCCGGACTTGTCGAGCGCCAGTCCAACCGGACGTCCGCGCGCCTGCCCGCTGTCATTCAGGAAACCGGTGACGACGTCCTGCGGCATCCCGCTCGGCTTTCCATCGCTGAACGGCACGAAGACCACCTTATAGCCGTTCAGCACTTGGCGATTCCAGCTGCCATGCTCGCCGACGAAGGCGCCGCCGGCATAGGATTTCGGCAGGCCGGTTCCGGTGTTGAATACCAGCCCGAGCGGCGCGACGTGCGAACTCAGCGCATAATCCGGCGGGATCGCCTTGGCGACGAGATCGTCGCGCTGCGGCTTGACGCGCGGATCGACGTGCTGCCCGTAATAGCTGTAAGGCCAGCCGTAAAATGCTCCGTCCTTCACTGATGTCATGTAGTCCGGCACGAGATCCGGCCCCAATTCGTCGCGCTCATTGACCACCGTCCAGAGCACCTTGCTCTGCGGCTCGAACGTCAAACCATTGGGATTGCGCAAGCCGCTGGCGAAGATGCGAAAGCGCCCGGTAGCACGGTCGACTTCCAGAATTGCCGCACGATTATGCTCGGCCTCCATGCCGTTTTCGGTGATGTTGCTGTTGGACCCGACGCCGACATAGAGCAGGTTGCCATCGGGGCTGGCCGTGAGGCTCTTGGTCCAGTGATGATCGATAGGCCCGCCCGGCAATGGCGTCAGCGTGGTGCCTGGATCGGTGATCTTGGTGTCGCCCTCATGATAGGGATAGCGGACGATCGCATCGGTATTGGCGACGTAAAGGTCGTTGCCGACGAGCACGACGCCGAACGGCGAATTGAGATGATCAAGGAAGACGCTCTGCTCCGGCACGCCGGTGCCCTTGGTGTCGCGTAACAGCGTGATGCGGTTGCTGTCTCCGGTGTCGCCGCCGGACGTGGCCCATGACTCGACCCACTTCATGACGAATTCCTTGGGCCGTTTCACGGTCGCGGCCGGCGGCGCCTTGGATTCGACCACAAGAACATCGCCGTTCGGAAGCGTGTAAGGTTGGCGCGGATGCTGAAGACCGGTGGCGAACGCAGTGATCTTGAGGCCTTTCGCGACCGTCGGCGTTTCATCCTTCTTCCAGCCGACGACACGTGCGATATGCATCGGCGGCAACAGATACTGATGCTGATCCGGCAAGGTCGGATTCGACCCGAGCTGGACCTTCGGATCGCCGCTGCCATCGTTGCATCCGGCGAGGCAAAGCAGCGAGCTGCCGAGCAGCGCCAAGCCCATCAAACGAACATGGGACATCATCGCGCAACTCCCACGCCATGGCGATAAACCATTTCCCATCCGAGCCAGCCGGTCACAGGCAGGATCAGAACGGTCACGATCGAGAGAATGAGGCCGGTCGGCATCACCGACGTCCAGGCATCGCGCGTGTGAATCATATTGTTGAAGAACGCGATCACCAGCACCGCAAGGTTGCCGATCAGATGCGGCCATGCCGGGCTCTGCCGCCGTATCAGCCGGTTGCCGAGGAAATCGATCAGGCCGGCGATGGCCGCGAGCACGCCGAATACGATACCGACGAGCAGAAACCAGGCCGAGAAATCCGCGTACATCATCTCGGCGGTAGAGACATAGGCGATGTCCGTCACCAACGCCCCGATGAAGCAGACAATCGGGATCGGAACCAGCATCGGATGAATCGGATGTCTAGCAATTTGCGCAGTCGGGCGCAGGGTCGGTGGGTTTACCAGTTCATTTGCCAAGACGGGCCTCGCATGCTCGATTTGCCCCGCCTGTCGCTCCAACCTCCAGTGGCAATCAAAGTTCCTAACCAGCTTCTAACTAGAGCCTGCGACGAAAGTCGGCAGGAACCCGTCTCGCGCACGGGCGATCGCAACGACTGGCGTAGTGACAGGTCTGGCGCTCAGCCTAGCGCTGCATCTGCATGATCTGGTCCATGGGCATCATGTTGTGATTGAGATGCGACATGATCCAGAGCGAACCGCCGACCACCAGGAACACGATCAACAAGCCGAATGCCAGTGCCAGGATGTTGTTGGTGTTGTCCGGATCGGTGGTGATGTGGATGAAGAACACCAGATGCACGCCCATCTGCGCGATCGCCAGCACGATCAGCGCCACCGGGATCGAGGGCTGCCAAACCAGGCTTGTACCGGCAATGAAGAACGACGTCGCCGTCAGCAGGATCGCGAGGCCAAAGCCGATGCAATAGCCGATCAGACGCGGGCCGACGCGCGCTTCCTCCTCGTCGCCGGGGGCGAGATCGATGGGATGATGCAGACGTTGATCGCTCATGCGCCACTCCCAAGCAAATAGACGACGGAGAAGATCGCGACCCAGATGATGTCGAGCGCATGCCAGAACAGCGCGAAACACAACAGCCGCCGCATGATGTCGGCGCGAAATCCCTTGGCGAACACCTGTGCCATCATGGTGAGAAGCCAGAGTATGCCCGCCGAGACATGCGCGCCGTGGCAACCGACCAGCGTAAAGAACGAGGAGAGAAACGCGCTGCGTGTCGGACCCGCGCCGCGGCCGACGAGATCGGCGAATTCACGGAATTCAAGTGCCAGAAAGCCCAGGCCCAGCAGGCAGGTCACGGCCATCGCCACCTGGTACCAGAGCGTGTTGCGGACGTCGGCGGCGATCATCGCAAGCCCGCAGGTAAAGCTCGACAGCAGCAGGAGCGCCGTTTCCGCCGCGACGCTGCGCAGATCGAACAGCTCCGCGCCCTTCGGCCCGCCCGCGGTCTGTTCCCTCAACACGGCATAGGCCGCGAAGAAGCAGGAAAACATCACGATGTCGCTGAGCAGGAAGATCCAGAAGCCGTAGCCGGTGACGATGCGCTTGGAAGCCGGGCCCTCGTGCGGACGGCCGCCGAGCAAATGCGGATCGCTCTGCGCGTGAAACACGGCGTCGGTCATGACCGGCTCTCCGCCAGGTTCAAGGCCGCGCGGCGCGCCTCGCGATTGCCGCCGTCGATGCGCGCGACTTCGGCCGCCGGAATGACGTATTCATCGTGATCGCGCCAGGCGAATACCACGAAGGTAGCGAAGGCGCCGATCCCGCCGAGGATCACCATCCACCAGATGTGCCAGATCAGCGCAAAGCCCATCAAGGTGGCAAAGAAGGCGCAGACAAAGCCGGTCGGCGAATTGCGCGGCATTTCGATGTCCTTGTAGGCGGGCTCGCCCGACATTCCCTGGCTCCTGGCTCGGGATTTGATTTTCCAGTAGGCGTCTTCACCCTCGACATCGGGCATGACGGCAAAGTTGAACGCCGGGGGCGGCGACGCCGTGGCCCATTCCAGCGAGCGACCGTCCCAGGGATCGCCGGTGACGTCGCGCAATTCGCCGCGGCGGCGGATGCTGACTGCGAGTTGCAGGACTTGGCAGATGACCCCGATCGTCATCAGGATAGTCCCGACGCCCGCGGCAATCACC
The DNA here is from genome assembly GCF_035701725.1 of Bradyrhizobium sp. Lineage (GTDB taxonomy): Bacteria > Pseudomonadota > Alphaproteobacteria > Rhizobiales > Xanthobacteraceae > Bradyrhizobium. Next base: position 7,676 of record NZ_DASSRP010000315.1, on the reverse strand, counting down.
CAAGGCCGCCATTCGCCGACATCGTAGTGCTGCATGCGCCGCGTCATGCCCAGCATGCCGGCGGCATAGAGCGGCAAAAACGTCACGTAAAAGCCGAGCAAGGTGAACCAGAACGCGGCCTTGCCCCAACCTTCGTGCAGGCGAAATCCGAACGCTTTCGGGAACCAGTAGGTGTAGCCGGCAAAGGCGCCGAACAACACGCCGCCGATGATCACGTTGTGAAAATGCGCGACCAGGAACAGGCTGTTGTGCAGCAGGAAATCCGCCGGCGGCACCGCGACGAGAACGCCGGTGAGCCCGCCGATGATGAAGGTCACCATGAATCCGATCGACCACATCATCGGCGTCGTAAAGCGCACCCGGCCGCCATACATCGTGAACAGCCAGTTATAGATCTTCACTCCCGTCGGCACCGCAATGATCATGCTGGCGATGCCGAAAATGGCGTTCACTTCGGGTCCGGCGCCCATCGTGAAGAAGTGATGCAGCCACACCATGAAGGAAATGATGCAGATCGCCATGGTTGCGAGCACCATGGAGCGGTAGCCGAACAACGGCTTGCACGAAAAGGTCGAGACCACCTCCGAAAAGATGCCGAAGGCCGGCAGCACCAGGATGTAGACCTCGGGATGGCCCCAGGCCCAGATCAGATTCATGAACATCATGACGTTGCCGCCGGCTTCGTTGGTGAAGAAATGAAAGCCCAGATAGCGGTCGAGGATCAGCATCGCCAGCGTTGCAGTGAGGATCGGAAATGCCGCGATGATCAGAAGGTTGGAGGCCAGCGTGGTCCAGCAGAACATCGGCATGCGCAGATAGGTCATCCCTTTGGTGCGCAACTTCAGCACGGTCGTGACGAGATTAATCCCGGCGACCAGGGTGCCGACCCCGGATATTTCGAGCGACCAGAGGTAATAGTCGACGCCGACGCCGGGCGAATAGGTCAATTCCGAAAGCGGCGGATAAGGCAGCCATCCGGTGCGCGCGAATTCGCCGACCACGAGCGAGATATTGACCAGCAGCGCGCCGGTCGCGGTCAGCCAGAAGCCAACCGAATTGAGCGTCGGAAACGCGACGTCGCGCACGCCGAGTTGCAGCGGCACCACGAAGTTCATCAGCCCGATCACGAACGGCATCCCGACAAAGAAAATCATGATGGTGCCGTGCGCGGAAAAGATCTGATTGAAATGCTCCGGCGGCAGATAGCCTTGCGACTGATAGCCGACCGCCTGCTGCGCCCGCATCAGGATCGCATCGCTGCCACCGCGCAGTAGCATCACCAAGGCGAGCAGCGTGTACATTACGCCGATCCGCTTATGGTCGACGCTTGTGATCCATTCGCGCCAGAGATAAGGCAGATGACCGGCGATCACGATCCACGCCAGCACGGCGAGTATCGCGACCAGCACGACCGCGCCGGCGATCAGTGGAATCGGCTGATCGAAGGGAATGGCGCCCCAGGTCAATTTGCCTAACACGTCGATTCACCTGGCACTGGCGGCTCCACTTTCGGGCTTTGGCTTTGCCGGATTGTCGGCGAGTTGCGGTCCGGGACCGGGCGGAATGCGCTGGCGCGCGATATCGTCGAACAACCGTGGATCCGGCAGCCGATAGGTCGGCCGTCCGCTTTCGACGGACTGCTGCGTCAATTGCTTGTAGGCCTCGGCCGTCAGCTCGTTATTGCTTTTGGCGGCAGTGCCGACCCAGTTCGGGAAATCGAGCGCCGAAACGACGTGGACGTCGAACATCATTTCGGGAAAGCCGTCACCGGAAAAATGCGCGGAGAGACCCCGGTAATCCCCTTCCTGATCCGCACGCAGATTGAGATGCGTGACCATGCCGTTCATGGTGTAGATCATGCTGCCGAGCTGCGGGATGAAGAAGGCGTTCATCACGCTTGAGGACGTCAGCTCCAGTTGCAGCGGCGCGCCGACCGGTACCGTGAGCGAATTGACACTCGCGACCCGCTGGTCCGGATAGATGAAAAGCCATTTCCAATCGAGCGAGACGACCTGGACCCTCACCGGACTGCCGGTGCCCGCGATCGGCGCGGCAGGGTCAAGCTGATGCGATCCGATCCAGGCGACGCCGCCGAGCAGGATGATGGTGAGCGTCGGGATCGACCACACCACCAGCTCGATCCGGCCGGAATGAGCGAAATCGGGAAGGTAAAATGCCCGACTATTCGATTGACGGAAGTAGTAGGCGAAAACGAAGATCGCGATGATCGTCGGCACGACGATCGCCAGCATGATCGCGATCGAATCGATCAGAATGACTTTCTCGGCCGCCGCAACGGGACCTTGTGGAGCGAGAATGTTCATGGGCAGGTACGCTCGTCGCGACAACTCACGGAAAATCCGCGCCGTCGTGTTAAGTTCCTGCCACGCCCCATTCTTCCGATCGAAGGGGCTCGGGGTCAAGCCGAATCTGCCCATACCAACGTTCAGTTGATACCGGCTCTTGACCGCCTCAGGTTCTTGCTTCGAACGGCTGAAGCGGAGAAACGGACGACGGCAGAATGACATCGGTCCGCTGGCGCGGCAGCGCTTCCGGCATTTCCGCCTGCAGGAAAGCAATCAGCTTTTCCCTTATTTCACAGCGAAGATCCCAAGCTTGCGGCGCATTTTTCGCGCTGACGAGCGCGCGCAATTCCATGCTGCGCGTGTTGGCGTCTACGACCTGCAGATTGACGACCGCACCGTCCCAGAGTTTGGATTCGCGCACCGCGCTTTCGAGCCGCTTTCTGATCTTCGGAACATCGGCCGCGTAGTCGACATGAATAATGATTGACCCGATCAGGGAGGCCGCATCTCTCGTCCAGTTCTGGAACGGCCGTTCGATGAAATATGAAAGCGGGACCACCATCCGCCGCCAATCCCACAAACGGATCACGACATAGGTCGATGCGATATCCTCGACCCAGCCCCATTCGTTTTCGATGATCACCGCGTCCTCGATCCGGATCGGCTGCGTCACCGCGATCTGCACCCCGGCGATCAGGTTGCTGAGCAGCGGGCGCGCGGCAAGACCGACGACAATGCCGGCGGCTCCGGCGGAAGCAAACAGGCTGACGCCGTATTGTCTCACTGAATCGAAAGTCATGAGCGCGGTCGAAACCGCGACGATGATGACGATCGTATCGATGACGCGCTTGAAGACGCGAACTTGCGTCACATGCTTTCGCGCCAGAAAGTTCTCCGCGATATCGAGGCGGTAACGCTGCAGATAACGCGCAGCGAACAAATCGACAGCCCGGATCGATACCCATCCGATCAGCGCGATCGAGGCGACCGCGAACAGATGCGTCAGCGCGCTTCGCAAGTCGTCGTTCAAGGGCGCGAGCGGCATCACCACGGCAACCGCCACGAGACAGGCCGCGAGCCTGATCGGTCCAGACGTCGTATCCAGAATCTGGATCGCCACCGAGCGCTTGGGACCGATCGCGCGCTTCGCAAGCGACACCAAAAATCGGTGAGCCGAGAGCGCGCAAAGCATCGCCAGACAAACCCACGCAAGGCCAATCAGCCAATCCGGAACGAACCCGAACACGTCCTGCACCGCTGCTTCAATTCTCGTCATCGCCAGGTTCCAAGTTTTCACGTTTCGATAACGCAGAAACCTGTGGCGCGATCACTGCATTGCAAGAACCTTCTGATTCAAATCAGGAACAACCGAACGGCCCGCGGGTTGGCTCCAGTCCCACACCGAAACGATCACCTGGAGAGCTCGCGATGGCAGAGCGTGACGATGCAATCGCCAAGGCGCAGACCAAGCGCAGTTGGCAGATCTACGACGAGAACCGAAAGCTGCGCCCGCAACTCGACGACGGGCGTCCGCGACAGTCGGAAGACGATCAGCAGCGGGAACAGTTCGGTCCGAGGGGTGTTCAAGGTCAGCCCGACCCGGCCAAGATGGTTCCGCAGCGGAAGAAGAAGACGCCAACCGACTTCGATCCGGGCCACACGGGCTAGTACGCCAATTTGAAGTCTCTTTGCCACGAACGAGATTGATCGGCATCCGGCGAGTTTGAGAATTGATTTGAGATGGCCAGGAACGGGTCCAAGCAAAGCCAAAGCTCGCCCGTCCGGCTCTGGCCACTCTTGGCCATCAATTTCTTTATGGCGGATATGCAATCGGGCATCGGGCCGTTCGTCGGCGTTTTCCTGGCGCAGCGCGGCTGGGAAAGCGGGCTGATCGGCACAGCGATGTCGATCGGCAATATCGCGGGCATGCTGATCACGACGCCGGTCGGCGGTTTCATCGATGCCTCGCATCACAAACGCGGCTGGGTCATTGTTCCCGGTGCCGCCGTCGTCGCGGCCTCCTCAATCATCCTGCTTTGGCAGAATTTCTGGGCGGTCGCCGCCTCGCAGGTTGCGACCTCGATTGCCGGAGCTGCGATCGTTCCCGCGGTCACCGGCATTACGCTCGGCATCGTCGGTCAAAAAGGATTCAATCGGCAAAACGGCCGCAACCAGGCTTTCAACCATGCCGGCAATATGGTGGGGGCTGCCGTGTCGGGCTTTCTCGGCTGGTATTTCGGTTATCTATCGGTGTTCCTGCTTGCTGCCGCGTTTGGCGCCATCACCATTGCGTGCGTGCTGATGATTCCGCCCGGCACGATCGACCACCGTACCGCGCGCGGCTGGAAAGAGGACGAGCCGGACCGCCAGCCGCACGCGCTCACGGTGCTGCTGAAGCACAAGACGCTTCTGGTGCTGGCGCTCGCGCTTGCCGTCTTCCATCTCGGCAATGCCGCGATCGTTCCGCTCTATGGCATCTCGGCTGTGACTGGCAAAGAGGCCAATGGCCCGGGTTTTGTCGCAACGATCATCGTGATCGCCCAAGGCACGATGGTGATCGCATCGCTCGTCGGAATGCGCGTCGCCGAGAAGCGAAATTTCTGGATGCTTCTGCTGGTATCGTTTCTGGTGCTGCCACTGCGCGGACTGCTCGCCTGCTTTCTGTCGGGATGGCCCGGCGTCGTACCGGTTGAAATCCTGGACGGGATCGGTACCGGACTGCAGAGCGTCGCCGTCCCCGGCATGATTGCCCGCTCGCTCTATTCGACGGGACGGGTCAATCTCGCGCAAGGCGCCGTGATCACGATTCAAGGCGCGGGCGCCGCACTCAGTCCGGCGCTCGGCGGACTTATCGCGGGCTGGATCGGCTTCTCGCCGGCCTTCCTCGTGCTCGGCGGATTTGGCCTTGCCGCGGCGACGATCTGGGTCGTGCTTGGCGCCGCCGTCAGGGAGTACTGAGCGCGCCACCGGTCAGCGACGACATCAATATAGTAATGGATGACAGCGATATAGCTATCGATGTCGACAGCTGCGCGCGGTTGGAAACCGCAAGAAGTTCTGCCATGCTAAGAGGCAACAGAAGAAAATTCTCGGGAGAGCTTTGCGATGGCCACGACAGTCGAAGTGCTTGCCGCTGCGTTCAGGGATGCCGGCACCCCCTTCATTGTCGGGCACCCCGGCGGGGAATCGGTCGAACTGATGGAAGCCGCGCGGCAGCGCCAGATGCGCTTTCTGCTGATGAAACAGGAAGTCGCGGGCGCGATGCTGGCATCGACCTGGGGTGATCTCACCGGCAGTCCCGGCATCTGCCTTTCGACGCGCGGTCCCGGCGCCGCCAATATGGTCAATGGCGTGGCGCACGCCTTTCTCGACCGCTCGCCGCTGATCGCAATCACCGATACCTATTCGCGCCCGGTGTTCGAGACCGGCCTGCGCCAGCGCATCAATCAGCAGGCAATCTACGAGCCAATCGTGAAGTGGAGCACGGTGGTCGACGCCAAGACGGTGCGCCAGCAGGTGCGCCGCGCCATGCGTACCGCAACCGCGACGCCGCCGGGCCCGGTGCACTTCGAATTTCCGCAGAGCGAGACCACGCGGGAGGCCGGCGAACTCGTCGCCGAGCCGCCGCTCACGCCGAAATGGATCACGCCCGGCCCCGACCGTGCCGATCTCAAGCCTGCCCTGGATATGATCAATCGCGCCAAGCGGCCGATCCTGATCGCCGGCCTCGGCGTGTACTGGTGCAGCGCCTCCGCCGAATTCGTCAAGTTTGCCGAACACCTCGGCGCGCCGGTGCTGACCACGACCAAGTGCAAGGGCATGATCCCGGAGGATCATCCCTTGCGCGCCGGCTGCATTATTGGCGGCCTGATCGAACGCAAGCTGGTGCTGGAGTCCGATCTCATCATCACCGTCGGCCTCGACGCGGTCGAACTCCAACCGAAACCCTGGCCCTACACGTTGCCGGTGCTGTCGCTGTCCTCGGTGCCGAGTACGGACGCGCTAGTCCCGGCCGATCCCGAGATCATCGGCGACCTCAAGGCGCTGCTGACTGGTCTGGCGCAATGGGCGCCCGAGGGCAGCAATTGGGGCGAGAGATCCGCAAAGACGTTCCGCACCGAAGTGCGCGATGCGCTCAACACGCCCGCCACAGGCCTGTCACCGCAGCGGACCATGGAAGTGGCGCGCGCGATCCTGCCGCGCGATACGATCGCCACCTGTGACGCCGGGGCGAGCCGTCTGCTCGTGGTACAGAAGTGGGAATCCTACGGCCCGCGCGAGTTCCTGACCTCCAATGGCCTCGCCTCGATGGGTTATGCGGTGCCCGGCGCGCTCGCCGCGCGCATGGCCCATCCGGACCGGCCGGTGGTCGCCTTCACCGGCGATGGCGGTTTCCTGATGACGGTTGCGGAACTGCAGACCGCGCAGATCGAGAACCTGCCGATCATCGTGATCGTGTTCGATGACCGCGAGATCGGCCTAATTCGCGTCAAGCAGGAAATCAAAGGCATTCCGCGCAACGGCGTCGCGCTCGGCGGCATCGACTGGGAGAAGCTCGCTCAGTCCTTTGGCGCCGACGGCGTCACGGTCGAAACCGAACAGGCCTTGAGCAACGCGCTCACCAGCGCTTTGAAGACGAAAAAGACCACGGTGATCGGCGTGCGGATCGACGCGTCGGGCTATGTCGCGCAGTTCAATGCGCTGAGAGAGCTGTAGCTTAGGTCGTCATTCCGGAGCGCCGAAGACGCATCTGGAATTTCGAAATTCAGGATTCGACGCCTCCCCATAGGCGCATCGTAGCCGCGAAACAGGGAGACCAAATCGCAATCGCCTAATTGACCTAGACGGGGTGCGGCTTGTCAGAAGAGCACAAGTGAGGGCTTGCAACCTCAATTACCCCCATATAGGAGAGATTGGGGGGTGCTCCAAAGAGCCCGGAAAAGCTCTTTTCGATCGGCCTTGCGTTGCTGCCGGCGTTCATCATTTTTACGCTGTTCTACAGCGTCGCGGTTAAGTTCCTCGAAAGGCAGCTGACGTTTGTCCAAGCGGTCTACATCTCAGCGGTCGCAGTTGCCGTTCTGATCGCTGTTGTTGTCGTGTTCACGTTAGCGAAGGCTCCGCTGGGATTAGGCCGCGATGCCGAGTCTTTTGTTTACCTCGCTGACTATCTACTCGCTGGCGTCATCATAACACGTTTGGCAAAGAGCTATGGAGTTGAAAAAGCCGGTTGGGTTGGCGTGGGTGCCCGTGCGAACGCGTTAATTTTGGCCTTCGGCTGGATCGTTGTTGGAGTTGTTTATCTCGGTAGCTACCTCGTGAAGGCATAGGTAATAGCAGCCCAGCCATACCGGCATTCCGAGCGCAACGTCG
>NZ_DASSRP010000314.1:0-20695 GCF_035701725.1 Bradyrhizobium sp. | reverse complement strand
AGGGCACTGTCATTCCGGGGCGTCCGAAGGACGAAGCCGGAATCCATGTTACCGCCGGTCGTATCGATAGATAGATTCCGGGCTCGCTCGCTCTGCACGCGCCCCGGAATCACGAGTTAAGTCGACTGCCCCGCCTTTCGTCGCCTTCTCACGGTCCGCGCGCTGCTCTATCCTGCGTCGCAACGAGGTCTTTCCCGGGAGGAAATCATGAAAATGCTGCTTGAAAAACTGGCCGCGGCGCTGGTCGCGCTCGCCATGGTTTCCGTAGCCAGCCTTATTCCCGCGTCGGCGGCCGCGCAGAGCAAGGTCACCATCGCGGTGGGTGGCGGCGCCTGCCTCTGTTATTTGCCGACGGTGCTGGCGAAGCAGCTTGGTGAATATGACAAGGCCGGGCTTGCCGTCGAACTCGTCGACCTCAAAGGCGGTTCGGATGCGCTGAAGGCGGTGCTCGGGGGCAGCGCCGACGTCGTCTCCGGCTATTTCGACCATTGCGTCAACCTCGCCGCCAAGCATCAGGAGCTTGTGGCGTTTGTGGTCTATGACCGCTATCCGGGCGAAGCGCTGGTGGTATCGCCGAAGCACACCGGCGAGATATCAGCAATCAAGGATCTCGCCGGCAAGAAGGTCGGCGTCAGCGCGCCGGGCTCCTCGACCGATTTCTTCCTGAAATATCTCCTGAAGAAAAACGGCGTCGATCCCGCAAGCGTTGCGGTGATCGGCGTCGGGCTTGGCGGCACCGCGGTCGCTGCGATGGAGCAGGGGCAGATCGATGCCGCCGTGATGCTCGATCCCTCGATCACCGTCCTGCAGGGCACGCATTCGGACCTGCGCATTCTCTCCGACACCCGCACCGGCAAGGATACGCTGGAGGTGTTCGGCGGCGAATATCCGGGTGGCGCGCTGTATTCGACCGCGGCGTGGATCGCTTCTCACGAGAAGGAGACCCAGGCGCTGACGCAGGCCATCCTCAATACGCTTGCCTGGATTCACAGCCATTCGCCCGAAGAGATCATGGCGAAGATGCCGAGCGAGATCGTCGGCAAGAACACCGAGCTTTATCTTGCCGCGCTGAAGAACACGATTCCGATGTATTCGCAGACCGGCAAGATGGACCCGAAGGGCGCCGACGCCGTGCTCGCGGTGTTCAGCCTCGGCTCGGCGGAAGTCGCCAAAGCCAATATCGACGTCACCAAGACCTACACCGACAAGTTCGTCGAAGCCGCGAAGAAGACGACGGGTTCTGCGAAGTAGAATTCTTAAGGATGACATCGCCCGAAATCCATCGCATCGCGACGCTCGAATTGAAGGTGAAACCCTTCGCCTGGCCGTTCGCGCAAGCGCGTCGCGAGGAGATCGACGCGCATTTTGCCGAAAAGCGGCGCGACAGGCCCGGCATCTGGAACGGCCGCGTGCTGCTCGGCCGCAACGCGGTGCGGTCGGGCGATCATCTCTCGGCGGAGTTTTTCGAGACCGATTTCGCGAGCTTTCTCGCCTGGCGCGACTGGGGCTTTCCGGACACCGGCGTGTTCAACGGCTTTGGCATGGGCGCGGTGCGATCCTCCGACGGTGCGTTCCTGCTCGGCGAAATGGGCGGCCATACCGCCAACGCCGGACGAATCTATTTTCCCGCCGGCACGCCCGATCCCGACGACATCAGGGATGGGGCGGTCGATATCGCCGGCAGCGTGGCCCGGGAACTTGCGGAGGAGACCGGACTTGGCGAATCGGACTATACCAAGGACGGGTATTGGACCTGCGTCTTCACCGGCGCTTCGATTGCGATGATTCGTATTCTGCGCGTCGCGCTTTCCGGCGCCGCGTTGCAGGCGAAAATCGAGGCCTATCTCGCCCGCGAGAGCCAGCCGGAATTGCGTGCCGTTCACCTCGTGCGTGGAAGTTCCGATCTTGTGCCGGCGATGCCGGTTTTTGTCAGCGCGTTTCTTGCAGCTCAATTTTAGCACTAGTGCGGCGAATTTGAAGTTCCTATCAGTTTCGCCGCGAGTTCTTTATAGGAACTTCAAATTCAAAAGCCGCACTAGAACATGTCGTTTGCTAGTGCCCATAGCTTTCCGAAGTTCGTGAAAGCGGGTGCTGCGATGGAGCACGAACTTCGGAAAGCGGGCACTGGGTGACATGGGCAAGAAGGCCAAGCAGTCCAAGAAAGCCAGGAAGGCGAGGAAGGCCGCCAAGAAGGCGAGCCGATCCCTGATCAGGCGGCTGGAGCCGTTCGTCACTCCGTTCCGGTTCGACGGCAAAAACCACTTTCACCTGAAATCGCACAATACCGCCGAGAAGGGCGGTCTCGACAAGGACGAGGGTGAAAAGATCCTCGAGGCCAACCGCCAGCGGCTCAGCGATCTGCAGGAGCGGCTTTACGCTCAGGACAAGTGGTCGCTGCTTGTGATCTTCCAGGGCATGGATGCCGCCGGCAAGGACAGCGCGATCAAAAGCATTTTCGAGGGCGTCAACCCGCAGGGCTGCGAGGTCACCTCTTTCAAGCAGCCGACCTCCCACGAACTCGACCATGACTTCATGTGGCGCGCCATGATCGCTCTGCCGGAACGCGGCCGCATCGGCATCTTCAACCGCTCCTATTACGAAGAGTGCGTGGTGACGCGGGTGCATCACGACCTGCTTTCGAAAGAAAAGCTTCCGGGCAAGCTGACTGGTCCCAACATCTGGCGCGAGCGCTTTGCCGATATCACCGCGTTCGAGCGCTACCTTTCCCGCAACGGCACCTTGGTATTGAAATTCTTCCTGAACATTTCGAAGCGAAAGCAGCGCGAACGCTTCCTCGAGCGGCTGGAGCTGCCGTCGAAGAACTGGAAGTTTTCCATGAGCGACGTCACCGAACGCGCGTTCTGGCCGCGTTATATGGCGGCGTACCAGGACGTCATTCGGCGCACTGCGAGCCGCGATGCGCCCTGGCATGTGGTGCCGGCCGACCACAAATGGTTTGCCCGCGTGGTGATCGGTTCGGTGATCGTCAGCGCGCTGGAGGAACTCAAGTTGCGTTATCCGCGCATCGACAAGGCTTCGAAAGCGGAATTTGCCAAAGTGCGCAGGGCGCTCGAAAGCGAGGAAAAGGTCGCTGCAAGGCGCGCGGCGCGTTCGACCCGACGGCCCGCCAAAAGGACGGCGGACGACGCCTTTTAGGCCAGAACCCGCAGGTTTTGCCGCCCGCTTTCGCCGTGTAGTTACAAATTAACAGTAAAGCAGAACCAATTCGCAAACGTTCAGCCGTACCCATTCACGCATGGGATACGAGGCAGGACTTGGCGCACAGGCGATGGCAAACGAGCAGGACCGGCTCGCCGCGCTCGACCACTATGACGTGCTCGATACTCCGGCAGAGGAAGCGTTCGACCGCATCACGCGGCTCGTTCGCGGCATCTTCGGCGTCTCGATGTCGACTGTCACGCTGATCGACGGCCATCGCCAGTGGTTCAAGTCGCAGCAGGGAATGCCGAACGCCGAGACCGAGAGGGGGCCCGCGCTCTGCAACGCCGCAATCCAGTACTCGCGGCCGCTGGTCGTGCCGGACACGTGGCACGACAAGCGGTTTGCCGACAATCCGTTCGTCACCGGCGCACCGTTCATCCGCTTTTATGCCGGCGTGCAGTTGCGCTCGCCGGAGGGACACGCGATCGGCACCCTGTGCGCGATGCACGATCAGCCCAAGACGTTCGACGCCGCCAAGCTTGCCATTCTTGCCGACCTCGCCAAAACCGTCACCAGCGAACTCGAGCTTCGCACCGTCGCCACCAGGGATGCGCTCACCGGCGCATTGTCGCGGCGGGCGCTGCGCGAGGAGCTCTCGCGCGCGATCTCGCTGGCGCGGCGTCACCGCTTCGAGCTGAGCTGCATCTTCTTCGACCTCGATCATTTCAAGAGCGTCAACGACGCCCATGGCCACGGCATCGGCGACCAGGTGCTGCGCGCCTGCGTCGAGGCCTGTCGCGGTGAGTTGCGCTCTACCGACAGCATCGGCCGTTTCGGCGGTGAGGAGTTCGTCGTCCTGCTGCCGCACACCGGCGGCGAGGCCGCGCTTGCCGTCGCCGAGAAGATCCGCAGCGCCGTGGCGCGCAGCCGGGTCGAAACCGAGGCAGGACACTTGCGCGTCACCGCAAGCTTCGGCGTCGCGGCGCTCGATGGCGGCGATATCGATGTCGACCAGTTCATCAAACGCGCCGACACCGCGCTCTACGCCGCCAAGGCGGCCGGCCGCAACAATTGCCAGATCTGGCAGAGCGCCGAAGCGGCCGATCCGGGTCTATTGCGCCGCGTGCTCAAGGCCGGCCAGATCACCTTCAATGGCGGCCGTTCGACCGTCGAATGCACCATCCGCGGGCTGTCCCGTTCGGGCGCTTTATTGCAGGTCATTTCGACCGCGGGCGTGCCGGAGCGGTTCAAGCTGGGGGTGGTGTCGGATGAGCTGCACCGCATGTGCCGGATCGCAACCAAGCGCGACACCCAGATCGAAGTCGTGTTCGAATAGTTTCCCCCTTGCCGAGAACCTTGCTCTGGGATCAAATCGGCGGGCGTTCAACCATTCCCCGGGGAGATACCATGCTTAGAAAAATCATGCTGGCGGGCATTGTCGTCGCATTCGCCGGCGGCTCAGCCTTTGCGCAGGACATGAGCTGCGATGCCAAGGCGATGGGCAAGGACGGCAAGCCGCTCGCCGGCGCGGCCAAGACGTCCTTCATGAAGAAGTGCATGCACGATAGCTGCGCCGCCAAGGCGGTCGGCTCCGACGGCAAGAAGCTCGCGGGCGCGGCCAAGAACTCCTTCATGAAGAAGTGCGAAGCGGGCGGCTAGTCTCACATTAGTTGCTGATCGACTTGAATCGAAAGCCGTCCCTTGTGGGCGGCTTTCTTTTTCATCTTGGGAAAATGCGCCATCGAAATATGGCAACCGCTCCCAAGTTTGGCCTCGTTCGTTCCTAGAACTTGCAAGGAAGCGCCCCATTAATCCCAAAAAACCGACGCCTCATATCGGTAGCCAGCGCGTTGGCCCAATATGTGAGTGAGTAAACATGGCGCATCACAATCCCTCATCGAGGTCGGAAGACGGACTGGTGTCCACGGCTCAGCCGATCGCCGGCGAGGCTGCGGAACGTACGGAACAGCTCCAGGCGCAACTCAAGACCTCGGAGCGGTTGACCGAATATTACAATCAGGTCGTCGCCGAAATCCGCGCCTCGCTCGAGCAGATCGAGGAGAGTGATAAGGCGTCCTGAAGTCGCGTCCGACGCGAGAAGTTCCGTTGTCATGCCCGGACTATCCGCTGCGAAGCGCGTCTTCGCGAGCGGATATGCCGGGCATCGACGTTTTGAGGGCCGGGTCATCGGCCGCTATGTGCATGTTCACATCAAGGCCGCGCAACGAACAAGGCGACACCGCACTTCAAACGCAATCAGGGCGAACTGGTAGCGTTTGGTGGCCACTCCACAACTACACGTGAATGGAGTGTGATCATGCCGACGATTGAAGAAGAAAAACCCGCCAAGCCGCGTGCGCGCGGCCGCAAGGCGGATCAACGCAATGCAAAGAGCGGGCGGCCGCAGGCCGAGGTGAGGACGGAGGCGGATCCCGTCAGCGCCCTGGCGATCGAAAGCGAAGCGGCCGCGACCGAATCCGCTCCGGTCGAAGCGGTGCCGGCCGAGCCGGTTTCCGTCGAAGCGGCTCCAGTTGAAGTGGTTTCCGCTCCCGTCGAAGCGGTCGCGGTCGAGCCTGCGCAGATGGTTGCGGTCGAAAAAGCCCAAGAGGCCGCGCTGAGCGGCGAAGTGCTTCCACCGCAAGTTCTCAGGCCCGCGTCCCAAGTCGATGGTTTTGCCGATGGCTTTCAGGCGGTTGCACAGGCCTGCGACGAATACACGAAAAAGTCGTGGCTCAATGGCCGTTTTCTGGTCGAGCGGTTGATCGCGGCGCGTTCGTTCGACGAGGCCTTTGAGATTCAGGGCGAGTTCGCCAAGCAGGCTTATGCGAACTTTCTGGCCCATTCGCAAAAGATGTGCGTGCTCTACGGCGAATGGGCCCAGCAATGGTTCAGGCCACTTGAAAAATTCGCAGCGCAATGGCCGCGCAGCTAGAGTTGAGATCGGCGGACCATCAGAAAACAGCGGGCGCTAAATGCGCCCGATGCTCTCAATCGGGGACGCGCCCGGCATGATGCAGCCAGGCGTGGATGATTTGCCATTTGTCGCGACGGCCGGGGCGGAAATCCAGTAGCGGAGAGCGTCTGTCCTGAAGTTCGCAAAAGAACTTCAGCGTATCGCGGGCGGTTGGCGCCTCGGGGTCGATCGGTTGGGCCTGAAGCCAACGATCCCATTCCTGCAGTACCTGGGACTTCCACTGATCCTGTCGCATCGAACACGCGTCCTCGTCTTACAGACGTGATGAGACCCCCTTTCGCGAAAGGGGTCCGGGATGGTTCGCGCTGGTCTTTGGGAGCAGGTTTCTGGCGCGATCGCTCGGGGAGAGCGATCGGGAAAGTGCCCGACGCCGCCGTGTCGGTGAACACCTTCAAACCCACTATGCTCAGGAGGGCTTAATCGTTTCTAAATGCGTCTGCATGGATGTCAAGCCATTGGTCCGGATTTGGTGCAGGGTGCCTCACCGAGCTCCCGCACTGTGGCCAATAGATCGCTGTCATTGTGCACACAGCGCTTTGAATCTAACATCGCGCGGCCGAACAGAGATCGACGATATGCCGAAACGCATTCCAAACCGCCGTCGCAACGGCCTTCCGGAAGATCTTGCGAAAGGTCTTGCAGCAAAGCGGCGTGCAAAAGGTCGTGGCGCCGCGCTGCGACGCCTGCATGTCGGTTTGGTGACGGCGGCGCTGACGCTGGCAGTCCTCGCCGGTGCGTCGGCACCTTCCGCGGCACAACCGGTGCTGGCCTCAAGTGTCCCGCTCGCGTTCGGCATGAGCCCCGACGAGGTCTCGGCTGCGCTGGGCGTGCCGCTCGGCTATATCAGCGGCAGCCGTGGCAACGAACTGCTGCTGGCACTGCCGAACGTCAAGGGCAGCGCGCTCACGATCCGGAGCGACGGGCTTTATCTGCAATTTCGAAGGGGAAGGCTGAGCGGATGGAAAGGCGACTGGGGAACGGCCAGGCCGCCGGTGGTGGGCTGGTGATGCGGAGCCTCTTGACCATCGCGGCCCTGGTGCCGGTGCTCGCGGCCACGATCGCTACTGCCTCGGCTCAGGGCTATGGCGAAGGGCGTCGCTACGGCAACGGCAATACCGCGAGCTTCTTCTACTACGACAACCGCGACGATCAGCGCGATTTTCCGACCAATGGCGTCTTCCCCGGCAATTTTGCCACCAGTCCGTTTTTCGCCGGCGTCGGCGCCGCCGGCTGGCTCGGCAGCAATCCGCAGCATCAGGGTGCGCCCTATCCATCCCAGAGCTACACCGTCAACGCCCACGGCATCGTCGCCTGTCCGCGTTACCGGATCGAACAGGCCGCCGATGGCCGCCGCTACAGCCGCTGCCTGGCGCCGTAACTAGCGTTTTACGCACAATCTGCGCCCTATTGCGGTCTTGACGGTCCGCGACCCCTTCAGGTCAGATCAGCGTCATGGTCCGGGCATTTTCACGCGCGATTCTAGCCACGATTGTTGCGGCGCCGCTTGCGGTGTCGTCCGCTGTGGCTGCCGAAACCCAGAATTTCGAAACCTCAGCCGCGACGCTCGCCGAAAGCTGCGGCAAGGATATCGAGGCCAATTGCCTCGGCGTCAGTCTCGACGCGCCGCGCCTCAAGGAATGCCTGTCGCGCAATCAGGACAGTGTCTCCGCGCAATGCCGCGCCGACTACTTCAAGGCCTTTGATGCGATCCAGAAACGGGTCTCCGCACGCAGCGCCGTCTGGAGGGCCTGCGAGCGCGACAAGCAGAAGATCTGCGCCGACGCGCAAGGCAAGCCCGGCGAGACCATCACCTGCCTGTTGAAAGCGCCGACCAAGAGCCTCGGCTGGGCATGCAATCAGTCGCTGACCCAAGCGGGGTACCGCTGATGGCGGCGCTGGCGCGCACTTTGGCCCGAGCTTCAGTTCTGCTGGTCGCTTGCCTGCTGGCGATCGCGGCCGCGCCGGCCCGCGCGCAGGAAGGGCCGACCACGGAAGCCATGGTCGGCGCATTGGACAAGCTCGAGACGCCATCCGATCTCGAAGTGCCGGCGCTGCGCCAGCAGGCGCAAGACCGCATCAAGGCGCGGGCCGACCTGAACCCGCTCAAGCGCCCGCTGCTTTCCGCCGCCCTCAACCGGCAGCCCCATATCGACCTGGACATCCAGTTCAATCCGGATACGCCGGTCATCCGCCCGGAATCCTATCGCACGCTCGGACGCCTCGCCGACGCGCTGACAAATCCGGCGCTGATGTCGTTCGCGTTCCTGGTCGTCGGCCGCGTCGAGGCCAACGGCCGCCGCGACAACAATCTGGCGCTCAGTCATCGTCGGGCCGAAGCGATCCGTGACGCGCTGGTGACGACGTTCAAGGTTTCCTCAAAGCGGATTTTCGCGGTGGGCCTCGGCGAAGAGCAATTGGTGGATGCGAATAATCCGAAAGCCGCGGTCAATCAGCAGGCCATGGTCGCCACGCTGCACGAGATCGTGCCGGTCGCGGGCCCTGCAGGCGTCAAGCCGGCAGAAGCCGGAAAATCCGCAACTGCGCGCAAGGCTGGCAAAAAATAACGATCCGTAGAGGCTGTCGGATCCTTGGTTTACGGGGCGTCCCTGCGACCCGTTTCCTCCAAGGCTTGCGCCGGGACGCTGTCTTGTTGCTCGCGCTCCGCTTTCCCGCGCCCTGTTTTTTCCGGCTGCGGGGCAAATCCGAAAATTGAATTAAATACCGCGCGTTTCCAGTACTCCTACGGAGCAGATCGTTAATCGTTTGCTCGCTTCCCTGGGAACACAATCATCGGCCGTACTTTGAACTGGTATTGTGTTTTCAGGTATTGCTCCGATGACGACAGCGCAGGCAGAATCCGCCCGTCGTACGCGCGAATACCTCGCGCGGCTGACGCCGCTTGCGCGCTCGAGCCTTTTGACCGAAATCGAACGGCTGCAAATGTACGGCGAGGATGTTTCGGCCTTCGCGCCGATTCTCGCGGCGTTGCGCGCCGAATTCCGCCAGAGCGGAGAAAGCGCGAGCCGGGTCGGCAATCCGTCGCGCTACTTCTTCAAGCCGATTGAAACCTTGTTTGTCGACCGCGCCCCGGAGCGGGCCAATGCCGGGCAGATTTCGCGCGGATCGCTGGCGCCGATCTGGGAATGGATCAACCATGAACTGCTGCCGACAATGGCCCGCGACTATTGCGAGGCGATGAAAACAGCGCTGGTCGGCGGCCATGTCCAGGAGGCGAGCCGGATCGCCGACGCCTTTCAGTCCAAGGTCATCAAGTCGCTGCAGGGAAAGCTGGCTTCCACGGAAGGCGAGAAGTCGGCCGAACAGGGGCTCGCGCAATATACGAGCTCGCGCGCCTGCATCAGCGATCTGAAGAAGACGCTTGCGGCCTTGCAGATCCGCGAGGCGATCGTCGCGCTCGAAGGCGCGCTGCCGGCCAAGATCGATCGTCTGGAGGGCGAAGCGCTGGCCAAGGTGCAAGCCTTGCTCGATGCCTTCGTCGCCAAGCATCCGGCGGAGGCGCCCTTTGCGTTGACGGTGATCATGAAGCGCCTTAAGCACCCGTGGCAATTGGTGCAATTCGCGATCCGCTCCGCCTACAGCAGTGCGGCCAGCGACGTCGCGACGTCGCGTTATGCGATCGCGGTCTCGATGGTGCTCGACCATCTCGACGACAGGCGCTGGCTGCTGCGGCAGGCGTTGAAGAGCAACCGGGTCGAAACCGCCAAGGAGATCCTGGTCGACATCTACGATGTCGAATACCAGCTCCACGACTGGATCGCGCGGCTCGACCAATCGGATTGGGGCAGGCGGCTCGACGAATGCATGGCCGCGCTGGCTGCGGATCTGGACGCCGAGTACCACACCATTCCCGGCGACATTCATGACGCCCACCTTCACCATGTCCTGGAAGGTGTCGAGCGGCGCCGGCCGGGTGCGGGCCTGCTGCATCACTTGTGGCTGAAGGGGCGCGATGTGCTGGCTAGCGTCCCGATTCCGAAGTTCGCAGCCGCTTCGGAGCCACATCTCGAACTTCGGAATCGCAAGGACGCTAGCTAACTTATTAAACTAGTGTGGCTTGGGTTCAGAAGTCCGCATGAAGAACCCGCGGCGGCATTGATGCGGACTTCTGAACCGCCACACTAGCGTCCCGATTCCGAAGTTCGCAGCCGCTTCGGAGCCGACTCCAGAATCCAAGGGACATTAGCGGCTCGACCACAGGCAGGCGGGTTAGACGGCAATTCAGGGCCGGAATCCATGTCGCCGGGACGAATGCCGGGAGGAATGGATTCCGGGTCCACCCTTCGCGTGTCCCGGAATGACGGTGGCCATTAGGTCACCCTTGCTGACCATCTTTTGGCGTTGCGGCGGACTGCCAAACTCGTCTAAAACGACCACCTCTCGGCGATCTTGAAACCAAGCGTCAATGGTTTTGCCTGAAGCTTCGTCGAAACGGGTCCGGAAAATGCTGATTCGCTGCGAAAAGATCGAGGTTTTGGGGGAGACGGCCATCGCCGCCGGTCCCAGCGCGATCTCGCCTGCGTCGCTGCCGGCCCTCCTTCTCGGCGGGATTCTTATTCTTATCGGCCCCTGAGAGCCGGCTGGGCGATTGGCGCCTGGGCACTCAGGGGTTCGCACACGACAGCCACCGAGAAACCCCTTCAGCGCTCCCGAGCAAAGCGCATCGACCCAAAGGAATAAGCCAATGACTTCCGCCCCCAAGTCCGAAAAGGACCGCGTCGTTATATTCGACACTACCTTGCGCGACGGCGAGCAATGCCCCGGCGCCACCATGACGTTCGAAGAGAAGCTCGAAGTCGCCGAGATGCTCGACGACATGGGCGTCGACGTCATCGAGGCCGGTTTCCCGATCACGTCGGAAGGCGACTTCCAGGCGGTCAGCGAAATCGCCCGCCGCTCCAAGAACGCCGTCATCGCCGGCCTGTCCCGCGCCCATCCCGACGACATCGACCGCTGCGCGGCGGCGGTGAAATTTGCCAAGCGCGGCCGCGTGCATACGGTGATCGCGACCTCGCCGCTGCATATGCGGGTGAAGCTGAACAAGACGCCCGAGCAGGTGCTCGAGACCTCGGTCGCGATGGTCTCGCGTGCCCGCAACCAGATCGACGACGTCGAATGGTCGGCCGAAGACGGCACGCGCTCGGAGATGGATTATCTGTGCCGGATTGTCGAGGCCGTGATCAAGGCCGGCGCCACCACCGTCAACATTCCCGACACCGTCGGCTACACGGTACCCGAGGAATACACCGCCTTCATGCGCACGCTGATCGAGCGGGTGCCGAATTCCGACAAGGCGGTGTTCTCGGTGCATTGCCACAACGATCTCGGCATGGCGGTGGCCAATTCGCTCGCCGGTGTCGCCGGTGGCGCCCGCCAGGTGGAATGCACCATCAACGGCATCGGCGAACGCGCCGGCAACGCTGCGCTCGAAGAGATCGTGATGGCGATGCGCGTGCGCAACGACAAGTTTCCGTACTGGAACAGGATCGACACCACGAAGCTCACCGCGGCCTCGAAACTGGTGTCGGCGGCGACCTCGTTCCCGGTGCAGTACAACAAGGCGATCGTCGGCCGTAATGCTTTTGCCCATGAGAGCGGCATTCATCAGGACGGCGTGCTGAAGGACGCTTCGACCTACGAGATCATGAAGCCGGAAATGGTCGGCCTGAAGCAGTCCTCATTGGTGCTCGGCAAGCATTCGGGCCGTCATGCCTTCGTCCACAAGCTGGAGGAGATGGGCTACAAGCTCGGGGCCAACCAGATCGAGGATGCGTTCGTGCGGATGAAGGCGCTCGCCGACCGCAAGAAGGACATCTACGACGAGGATATCGAGGCGCTGCTCGATGAGGAGATCGCCGCTTCGCACGACCGGATCAAGCTGGCTTCGCTGACCGTGATCGCCGGCACGCACGGGCCGCAGCGCGCGACCATGAAGCTCGACGTCGACGGTGCGATCAGGATCGAGGAAGCCGAAGGCAACGGCCCGGTCGATGCGGTGTTCAACTGCATCAAGCGCCTGGTGCCGCACGAGGCCAAGCTGGAACTGTACCAGGTCCATGCCGTGACCGAGGGCACCGACGCGCAAGCGGAAGTGTCGGTGCGGCTCGCGCATGAAGGCCGCTCGATGACCGCGCGCGCCGCCGACCCCGATACGCTGGTGGCTTCGGCGAAAGCCTATCTCGGCGCGCTCAACAAGATCGTGATGAAGCGCCAGCGCGACGTGCCGGCGCAGGCCGCGGGATAACTACGTCCTTCGTCATCCGGGATGGCGCGTGAGCGCCAGACCCGGAATCGATCGCGCCGCGGCGTCGTGCATCGTCAGCTGCTCTGCTGCATCGAGGCGTAGGGTTTGATCAGGCTCGCGAAGACAAGATCGGAGGCGGCGACGAGCCGCCTGTTTTTCATTCGGGAACCGATGGGCCCGTCCGGTTCCAGCCTGCTCTCATAAAAGTGCATGGAACCTCGATCTGCGGAAGGCGTTCTCCGCGCGGCCCGGGTGTTCCCCGGCCAGGGCGGAATTGCAGCAACGGAGAACAAGATGAACCGAGGAAGAATGACGATCGCGGCGACGACGCTCGCCTGTGCAGCCGTGCTTTCGATGGGCTTGCCCGCCGGCAGCGCCCAGGCGGTCGAGAAATCCGAGGCGCGCGGCGCCAGCCACATGCGCTCCTCCGAGCACATGGCCTCGCGACATATGGCGACCGCTCCGCGCGAACATATGCGGCGTCACGTTGCGCGCGGTTACGCGCGCGGCTATGGCCCGGGCTACCGCCGCGGCTACGGACCCAACCCGGTCGAAGCCGGTGCGGATGTCGCCGCAGGCGCCGTCAACACTGCCGGCGCCGTGGCAGCTGGCGCCATCGGCACCGCGGGCGCGATCGCCGCCGCACCGTTCGGCGGCGGACCCTACGCGGCCGCGCCGGGCTACGATCGCGGCTATTACGGCAGCAGCACCTGGGGCGATTTTGAGTGCAGCCCCGGCTATGCCGGCTGCCGCCCTTATGCAGAGAAGAACTGGTACGCACGCTGATCGCCTGCATCCCGGCGAGACGAAAAGAGGCGGCCCTAACGGCCGCCTCTTTTGTTTCGGCTACCGGCAAATAGGGCCTCGGACCCCGGCACCCCACGCGCCATGTGGCGAAAAGAGCCTCATGCTTCGCGCGCGTCTTTCGCCGGCATATCAACGTGCAATTGAAAATGCGCGTTCAGTTAATGGTCGGTAGGTCGGAAGCCGCGGCGGTTCGGATTGCAGTAACGACTTTCTTACGGGAGGGCCGATAAGCACACGACGTCCTCGATCTGGTCCTGCCGGAAATAGGACAGCGATCCCGCGATGTTCTCAGCATGGCGGGATCGCTTAGTTCGACGCCGTCAGCTCGCGGGGAGGCAGGCCTTGGCTGCCCTGTTCCAGACGAAACGGGACGGGCAGGGCCGCTGCGGATGGGCGCCGGCCGGACATTCATTCCAGGCGACCGCGCCGACTTCCCAGCCATTGACCACGCAGGCGCCCTGCACCGTGCTGTGACAGCCGGGGCCGCAATCGTCGAATGCCTGCGCCGCGCCGACGCCGAGGCAAGTTGAAAGCAGCACCGCAACGATGATCCGTCTCATGTCAGTCCTCCGCGCGCGCGAAGCCAGTCGCGACTTCCTTTAACTCATCGGTACAAAGAACAGTTCCGCCAACGCGGCCCGGCCTCGAAAGAGGGGATAGGGAGATATCGCGCGGAGCAATAGGGACTGGATGCGCTCACTCCGCCTTGTTGCGGCCGGTCCGC
The DNA here is from genome assembly GCF_035701725.1 of Bradyrhizobium sp. GTDB lineage: Bacteria > Pseudomonadota > Alphaproteobacteria > Rhizobiales > Xanthobacteraceae > Bradyrhizobium. Next base: position 6,766 of record NZ_DASSRP010000314.1, on the reverse strand, counting down.
GGGTTGAGCGGCGGCGTGCCCGGCCGCATCAGCCCTTCCGGCAATACGGGTTCGCTTCCCGGCAATGGATCGGCGCGCACGTCGGCGCCCCATTGCGCCTTCTCATGTTCGTTGGTCTTGTCCCTGATCTGCTCGCCTTGCGGCAGGCCGTCTTTGTTGATGGGATCGTAGGTCCCGCTTCGGGTATCGCGCGTATCGATGCCGGGTCTTGCCATGGGCGCATCTCCGCTGTCGTTCTCAGCGTCAACGCGCGCGACTGCGCATGGGTTGCGAAGTGGAACAGGTTTGCAAAATGAAAAAGCCCCCGCTGTCGTGAACCAGCGGGGGCTCTGGGTGGATGTCGCGAGGCTATGAGGGAGCCTCATAGGTGTCGCTCCATGGACCCGCAATCTGAGATTAGCGCAGCGACCCGGTTCCCGCGCGGCTGTATTTTGTGCAGGCGACGGCGGCGGCTACAGCAGGCACGCCAATCACGTTCGCTTCGGCCCGTTCTCATCTGGCCTGCAAAGTGTCGCGCGCGGGCAAGATCACAGGCACATGCTGCGATGAACTCGTCACGCGCGGTGCGCCATCGGCATAGGTCGGCTGGGCATCGTTGCGGCCCTTGAGCAAGGCTTCGAGAACGAGGAAAAATTTTTCCGCCAGCATTTTGATGAAACTCCTTGTCGCATCAATTGTGAGGATGCTGCGCCGGTTCTGTTTCACGTCGGTTTCACGCCGTCGGTGAAATGGTTTCGTTGCGCGTCCTCGGAGGTTGTTGCCGTCACAACGGCGTGAGGTGCAGCGTCTGGCGGCCCGGCCACGGCGGCCTCGTACCTGTCGGCAAGCGCCAGCAGCCGCTTCCGTGTGAAGGGATCGGCGCGGCTTGCGAGGTCGCGGACCCGTCTTGCCCGGCTTTTGCAGAGGTTCTCGTCCGGCATGGAGAGGTCTCATCAGGCATGGCGCCGAGATAAGCGCGAAGTGGGCCGGCCTTCATTATCGTAGGTTAGTCTTGGGCGAGGCAGGACCCGGCGCGACGCCGGCCGCCGGCACGGCGGTCTCGCCCTCGCCGCGAGGACAACCCTGCGCTATGCTGTCTCCCATGCCGGCCTTCATCTGCAACACCTGTGGCACGCAGTATTCTCCCTCGGAGGATACGCCGCGCGCGTGTGCGATCTGTACCGACGAGCGCCAGTTCGTCCCGGCCGCCGGCCAGTCCTGGACCACGCTGGAGCGGCTGCAAAGCTCGCACGCCAACAAATTCCGCCGCCTTGCGGCCGGGCTCACCATCATCGAGACCACGCCCGCCTTTGGCATCGGCCAGCGTGCGATCCTGGTCCACACCGCCGATGGCAACGTGTTGTGGGATTGCATCGCCCTGATCGATGACGCCACCATCGACCTCATCAAGGGGCTTGGCGGCGTCAAGGCGATCGCCATCTCGCACCCGCATTACTACACCACCATGGTGGAGTGGAGCCGCGCGCTCGGCGGCGTGCCGATCCACCTGCATGCGGATGATCGCGAGTGGGTGATGCGGACCGACCCGGCGGTGCGGTTCTGGCAGGGCGAGACCCTATCGATCGGCGCGGGCCTCACTCTGGTCCGGCTCGGCGGGCATTTCGCCGGCGGCACGGTCCTGCACTGGGCGGACTGGAACGAGGGCCGCGGCGTCGTGCTGTCGGGCGACATTCTGCAGGTGGTGCCGAGCGGGCATGTCAGCTTCATGTGGTCGTACCCGAACCTGATCCCGCTTTCCGCGGCCAAGGTCCGGCGCATCGCGCAGCGGCTCGAGCCGTTCGCGTTCGATGCGGTCTACGGCGCGTTTTCAGGACGCGGCCAGATCGACACCGGCGGCAAGCAGGCGGTCGCGGCCTCGGTCGCGCGGTACATCGCGCGGATCAGTGAAGGCTGACCGCGGGATCAGTGAGAGCTGACCGCGCGGATCGGCTTCACGCGCCCTAGCAGCCGCGGCAGATCCCCGTGAACGAGCTGACCTCCCGGTGGCTGCGCCGGCGATGCCATCGTCTGCTTCTCGGCTCGATCGCATGCGCGCTGATCGGCTGCTGCGAGGCATAGGGATAATAGGTCGGGGCGGCGGCGCGGCTCGGCCCTGGCAAAGGCCCTTGCGGCACCGTGATCATCGGGGTGTTGGAGCGGAGCGGCGGCACGCTAGCGGCATTGCCGATGCCAGAGGGGTCGGAGAGCGCGCGGGGATTGGCGGGACCGTAGGGGATGCCGGTGACCGGGGCGGTGCCGGCGCCGGCCGCGCCTGCGGGCGGCGTGATCTGCGCGTGTCCTGCGCCCGCGAACCACTGGCTGGCGAGCAGCGCGACGACCAACGGAATGACGCGCGACATCGGGCTCTCCCACGCACTCTAATAGGAATATAGGGCGCGTCTTCCAGCCCATCCAGCCGCCATCATGCGGTTTTGAAAAGCCAGGGCCGAACCCGTCAGAACATTGCCGGACGAGCGTGACGATCGTTGTTGTCGAGGGGGGCTCGGCTGTGGCCGCCATGGGAAACCCAGCGAGGTCGTGGTGGCGGCACAAAAGGCGGACCTCACCCGCCGAAGCAGTTCACTGTGGCAGGGTGAGCGATCCAGTCGGCATCTCAATCGGCATCGATTTGGTCCAACTCACGCTTGTCCTTATTCGTCTCGAACATCGCGCCAAACATGATGATGGGCAGATAAAAGAACAGCATGGCAATATCCTCCATTGCCACGACAACACCCGCTTATCTCCGCGCGTTCCCGAGATAAACAGCCATGCCGCTGGAACGCTTTCGGCCCCTATCGAGCTACCTAGTCGGCCTTGGGCTTTACGGACATTTCGCGCCCTGACCTCGCCATTGCCGGCCGTATCTGCCAGCGCCCCGACATCTGCCGGTCACAGACCCAGACATTATGCTAGTGTGGCGGTTCAGAAGTCGCATCGTTTCCGCCGCTCATCGGTGATGCGGACTTCTGAACCGCCGCACTTTGTCGGGCGACCAAGGAATTCGATCGGGCCACCGCACTCAACCGCACGGGTGTTTCGATGATCACAATTCCGGAACTGATAGCGCAGGCTTTGGGATCGTTTCTGACCTCGGACACCAAGAGCCGGTTTGGCGCCTCGCACGCGCGCCTCGCCGAAGTTGTGCCATTCGCCGCACGCCTGACCCTCGACTGCATCGGCAACAGCGATGCCCTTTATCACAACATCGAGCACTCGATGCTGGTCACGCTCGCCGGGCACGACATCCTGATGGGACGTCAGATGCTGCGGGCGACCACCGCGGAGGACTACGCCAATTTCATCCTGGCCTGTCTTGCCCACGACATCGGCTATGTGCGCGGAATCCTGCAAGGCGATACCGACGAGGTTTACGTCGCCGATCTGAGCGGCCGCACCATTCAGTTGCCGCGCGGATCGTCCGATGCGGCGCTCGCGCCCTATCACGTCGACCGCTCAAAGCTGTTCGTCTCCGAGCGCCTCGACGGCACCGAGGAGGTGGATGCGCGGCGGATTGCGCGCGCGATCGAATATACGCGCTTTCCCTATGCGACGACGTCGAACGACGACGACCTGGTCGAAGAGGAGGGGCTGCTGCTGCGCGCGGCCGATCTGATCGGCCAGCTTGGCGATCCCAACTACCTGAGAAAGACCAATGCGCTGTTCTATGAATTTGAGGAAATCGGGTTGAACAAGAAGCTCGGCTACGACACGCCCGCCGACGTCGTCTACAAGTACCCGCAGTTCTACTGGAACAACGTCGCGCCGCAAATTCAGACCGCGATACGCTATCTCAATGTCACATCGAGCGGGCGCCAGTGGATCGCAAACCTCTATGCCAATGTCTTCCGCGCCGAACGCGAACTGAACCTGTCCGGCCCGCAGATGTGAGAGCTGCCGCGATGGTTGCAGGTGAGGCGGCCGCGCGACGACAAATGCGAGACAAATGACACGGCCCCAGCGCCGGATGCGCTGAGGCCGTTCCGATAACCATCCGGTTCTCGTGTTCCGGTTCTCAGCTTCCCGGAGGTTTCAGGTTCGGGCTGACGCCGCCGGTGCGGGACGGGTCGCGGCCGGAGAAGCCGTGGTTGACCTCGTTCCAGAACTCGTCCGAGTCGCGAGGCGGGTAGCTGCCGGGCGGCACGTCGTATCCGCGATAGCCATAATAGACCGGCCCAGGCCCGTACGGACCGCCGACGTAGGTTCCGTAGAACTCCTGCGCGAACGCCGGCGTGGCGATTGCCGCAGACATGATCACTGCGGCGCTGATCAGTTTGATCCGCGTCATGTTGGTCTCCATTCATTTTACTGGAGTGTCAATCGCGGTAGACGGGGGGCGGTTCCGGCTTTGCAATCACTGCCGCGTGAATTCCACGCCGCGCGCGGACCGGTCGCAGTATCGACCAGTCGGCTAATAAACGCCAAAACGCACACCAGCCAATGAGGGGGGCCGCAGCGATCAGGTCATAGAGCTTGGTCCGCCGAAACGCCTCGAGACGTCCTGTCGTCACGGCGATGACCATTCTGCCAAATCCCCCGGTGGCCAGGTCGCGCGAGGGCGCGACGAGAAGACTTGCTCTGTTTTGCATCGGATTTGTCTTTGATGCCACTGGATGACGCCCTTTCGTGCCGGAGCCGGACCCATCACAAGCATTTTTTCCTCGCTCTCGCACCTGCGAAGAAGCGGGTTTTTCGTTCGCGGCAAAGGCAGCGGAGTTTCCAAACCGCCACGCCAGGTTGAACAAACGGTAGCATGGTTCGTTGGTGCCTCTCTCATCCGGAGGAAACCACCGTGAAGATCAGGACTGTTGTTCTCGCGACCGTGTTCGCGCTCTCTGCTTCGCTTGCCTTTGCCCCGGCACAGGCGAAGCATCGCCATCACCACCACAAGCACCACATGATGACGGGTACGGGCGCAAGCGGCCCATCGGGCCCAAGCACGGACGGCGGCGGCGTCGACAAGTCGCGGGCGGGGGCCCGCGGGGTCAGCCGCAAGCCGCCGGATTGAGGCGCGCTAACATCATCAGAACGGGCCTCGCTTCGGCGGGGCCTTTCTTCTTGCGCTTCCGCCATTCGTCGCACGGCAGAACAGGAACCACGGCTCGCCTGGTCGATTGGTGCTTTGGTCACACCGAGGCAGATCAAGATGAGCGGCGATTCCCGGACACTGTTCGACAAGACGGCCGAGGCCGTCAACGAGGCCACGGAAGCGGTGCAGGCGACGACCGAAAGCATCGCGAGTGCGATTGAAGACAGCCGCCGGCCCGGCGGCGTGCTCAATCAGGTAAGTCGACTTACCAGAGAGGCGCCGCTTCGCGCTCTTGCGATCGCGTTCGTCCTTGGCATTGCATTCGCTCGCCGCCGCTCGTGAGATCGCGTCTGACGGCTCGCGCTTCTACGCAGGCTCGCTGCCGGCGGCAATGGCGCGCTCGATTTCTCCGGCGAGCACCTTGTGATGCTCCGCCAGCCTGCCGAACAGTTCGCGCTTCTTGCGATCGGTCGCCAAATCCCGAATGATCTCGCATTCGGCGATCTGCACCCGCAGTTTTTCCAGGTGCGCCTTCATGTCCTTCATCTCAGCAGCTTTCTTTGGGAAGCCTTTTGGCGGGCAATTCGGGTGATTGGGTCCAGGCGTCGAGGTGGGCTGCGGCGTCGGCCTGACGGATCTTCTGCAAGGCCAGGTCACGCTCGGGACCTTGCGGCAGCTGCGCCACCTTCTTTCGTTCTTCTTCCGTAAAGGCCTTCAGGCGATCCTGAAGCGATCGGGATTCTTGCTGGCGGTCCATGTTGCTCCTCTCAGCGCGAAAGCCATATGCCCTGCACCGATCGAGCGAGTCTGCGGGAAATCTTTGGGAAAAACCAGCAATGTATTTTGAATGCAAGGCGCAACTTTTTTCGAACTGCTGATTTTGCTCAATTGGCTGCAGATACTATCGCCCGACTGGCGCGCCTCCATTGACGTCCGGAGGCTGTTCGCCGCGTCGTTCGCAACCAGTCCTTCAGCAGAGGCGCGAGGCGGTGCAGGCGGCAAGCTCAGTCGCGCGGGCCGGGCTTGGGAGCGGCCGTCGTGCCGGCCTCCAGCTCGTTGATGATGTCGCCAATCAATCGTGCGGCAAGCGGATCGGTCGTCTCTTCCCGCATCATTCGAAATCTCTCCAGAGCCGCCTGTCGCTCTGCGTCATCATTCTCATCGGCCATGCCTGAACTCCCGCGTCGAGAACCGACTCCGAACCCGGTGGATCGGTTTCGAGGGAAAGCAAAGATTTTACACAGGGTTGATTGGTTCAGAAGTGTACTGAACGTCGTCGCGAATGCAGGCAGACCCTGATTTTTCCGGCGATCACCACATGCCTACGTCGTCCAGTCGTCGTCATGATCGAGCTCAGATCGTGATCTCGGCGCGCGTTGGAACTTAGCCCGGCCTGCCGATTCTTATTCCCCCTGAACGCGCATGAGGGAAACGGGATGAAGATAGCCTCGGCGGCCATCATTGGCCTGGTGTTCGGTTCGATGCAGCCTGCGTTTGCGCAAGCCGTCAGGTGGAGCTCCTTCACGATCCCGGAAACCGGCACCTCGGTTGAGATTCCTGCTTCGATCTTCAGCGATCGGGCCGGCCGCGCAGGGGAAGGTTATGGTCAGCGTTTCCAGACACACGACCGTCGCGCCAACCTCACGATCCAGACGACAGCCAACGTCTCGAGTGAGACGCCCGCCGCCTTCCTCGCCAAGATGCACCCGCCCCAACGCATTCAATATAAGAGGGTGACGTCGCGCTTCTTCGTGGTGT
>NZ_DASSRP010000313.1:0-13520 GCF_035701725.1 Bradyrhizobium sp. | reverse complement strand
GCGGCGACGGGCACTACGCCCTGGCTTGATCGCGCAAAGCCTTCTAACCAACATCGTGCTGCCTGCGGCTATTCTCGCGCTTACCTTGAATCTTGCCGACAAGCAGACCGCGATCGCGGTCGACATCGTGCTGTCACTGCTGATCGTTGGCGCGATCGGGCTTTATCTTTATCGCATCGCCTTTGCCCCGATCGCCCACACATCCGTGCTGGTGCTCTTGATTGCGGCCGTCGGCTGTCACCTCGCGTTACAGGGCATCGGGCTCGTCTTCTTCGGCGCCGAGGGCCAGCGCGGCCCGCCGTTGTCGAACGCCGCCTTCACCATCGATCCGCTGCGCTTCACCGGCCAGAGCATCGCGGTCTATGCGGTGACGCTAGGATTGATCGCAGCGCTCTGGCTGCTGTTCAGCTTCACGCTCTATGGCAAGGCCCTGCGCGCGACCGCAGTGAACCGGCTGGGCGCGCGCCTCGTCGGCATCCGGACAGCGCTGTCGGGCCAGATCGCGTTCCTGCTCGCTGCGGTGATCGGCGCCATCTCCGGCATTCTCATTGTCCCCATCACCACGCTCTACTACGACACCGGCTTTCTGATCGGCCTGAAGGGGTTTGTCGCCGCCATCATCGGCGGTCTGGTCAGCTACCCGCTGACCGCCGTCGCCGCGCTTCTGGTCGGCAGCGTCGAATCCTTCTCGTCGTTCTATGCCAGCAACTTCAAGGAAGTGATCGTGTTCGCGCTGATCATTCCGGTGCTGCTGCTGCGTTCGCTGGCGACGCCCGCGGTCGATGAGGAAAAGGACTAATGCGGCGGTTCAAAAGTCCGCACCACCTGTGCCGCGAATTCGTCATGCGGACTTTTGAACCAAAAGCCGCATTAGCGAAATTAGGCTTGCTAGTGTTCTGTCGATTCCGAAGTTCGCAAGAAAGGGGCCGCAAAATGATACGAACTTCGGAATCGGGACACTAGCGATGGCGCAGCGGTGGCCACTGATGCTGTTCGCGCTCGTCATGGCAGCGGTCCCCTTCATCCCGGGCATGCCGCCGTTCTGGATCGTGCTATTGGACAATATCGGGCTCTCGGCGCTGGTGGCGATGGGCCTCGTGCTGCTCACCGGCGTCGGCGGCCTGACATCGTTTGGACAGGCGGCGTTCTGCGGCTTCGGCGCCTACACGACCGCGGTGCTGACCACGGCCTACGGTCTTTCGCCATGGCTGACGCTGCCGCTATCGCTGATCGTCAGCGGCATCTTCGCCGTTGCGCTCGGCCTGATTACGGTACGGCTCTCCGGTCATTATTTACCGCTCGGCACCATCGCCTGGGGCCTCGGCCTGTTCTATCTTTTCAGCAAGCTCGAATTCCTCGGCCGCAATGACGGCATTTCCGGCATCCCGCCGCTTACGATCGGTTCGCTGAAGATGATCAGTCCGGACGCGATCTATTTCGCGATCTGGACCAGCGTCATCATCAGCGCGCTCCTGACGATGAACCTGTTGGATTCGCGGACCGGCCGCGCCATCCGCGCGCTGCGGCGCGGCCATGTCGCCGCGGAAGCCTTCGGCATCCAGCCGCCGCAAACCAAGCTCCTCGTCTTCATCCATGCCGCCGTGCTTGCCGGCCTGTCCGGCTGGCTCTACGCGCATTTTCAGCGCGCGGTGAATCCAACCCCGTTCGGCGCCCAGGCCGGCATCGAATATCTGTTCGTCGCCGTGGTCGGCGGCGCCGGCTATGTCTGGGGCGGCGTATTGGGCGCGGCGATCGTCGTGATATTGAAGGAGATCCTTCAGGACTATCTGCCGCTTCTGTTTCACGGCGAAGGCCAGCTCGAGACCATCGTGTTCGGCATGATGCTGGTGGCACTGCTTCAGCTCGCGCCGAGCGGCGTGTGGCCGTGGCTGCTGCACTGGCTTCCCCTGAAACACAGGCGGAGGCCGATCGATCCGTCGCTGGCGCTCGCGCCGCGGCGCAAGCCTGCCGCGATCGACGATTCGCTTCTGATCATCGAGCACGCGCGCAAGGAATTCGGCGGCGTGATCGCAGTCAATGACGTCTCCTTCGATGTCGGCGCGCGCGAGATCGTCGCCTTGATCGGCCCGAACGGCGCCGGCAAGAGCACGACGTTCAATCTCGTCACAGGCGTGCTGTCGCTGTCGGCCGGCACCATCTCCATCATGGGCCAGACGCTTGAGCGGGCGAAACCGCAGGACATCACCAAGCTGGGCATCTCCCGGACCTTCCAGCACGTCAAGCTGGTCGCCGACATGACCGTACTCGAGAATGTCGCGCTCGGCGCCCATCTGCGCGGGCAGGCGGGGGCGATCAGGAGCATGCTCCGCCTCGACCGCGATGAGGAAGCGCGGCTGCTCGCGGACGCCATGCGTCAGGTCGACCGAGTCGGCCTCGCCGATCAGGCGCACATGCCGGCCGGAAGCCTGTCGCTCGGCCAGCAGCGCATTGTCGAGATCGCGCGCGCGCTGTGCGCCGACCCCGCGCTGCTTCTGCTCGACGAGCCCGCGGCCGGTCTGCGCCATATGGAAAAGCAGCGCCTCGCAGCCTTGCTGCGAAACCTGCGCGACGGCGGCATGTCGGTGCTGCTGGTCGAGCACGATATGGGATTCGTGATGGGGCTCGCCAACCGCGTCGTCGTTCTCGACTTCGGGACCAAGATTGCGGAGGGTAAGCCGGAGACGATCAAGACCAACCCCGACGTGATCCGCGCTTATCTTGGAGCCGCGCCATGAGCGGCGATATGGCAAGGCTCTTGCGGGTCGGTGACGTCCATATCGGCTATGGAAAAGTCGAGGCCGTTCGCGGCGTGACGCTCGACGTCGCCGACAACGAAATCGTCACCATCATCGGCGCCAACGGCGCCGGAAAGACCACGCTGCTCAACGCGATCATGGGCGTTCTGCCGCTCAGGGGCGCCGTGAGTTTTGCCGGCGTCGATCTCGCACGGCTTGAAATCGAGGATCGCGTCGCGGCGGGTCTCAGCCTCGTGCCGGAAGGGCGCGAATTGTTCGCCGCGATGAATGTCGAGGATAATCTGCGCCTCGGGGCGTTTCGGCTCGGGACCGCGTCGGCCACGCAGTCGCTGGAGCGCGTCTATACATTATTTCCCCGGCTGAAGGAGCGACGGCGGCAACTCACCGGCACGCTATCCGGCGGCGAGCAGCAGATGCTGGCGATGGGCCGCGCCCTAATGGGCGCTCCGAAGCTGTTGATGCTGGACGAACCAAGCCTGGGGCTCGCCCCGATCATCGTCGCCGATATCTTCCGCACCATCGGCGAACTGCGCGCCAGCGGCGTCTCGGTGTTGCTGGTCGAGCAGAACGCACAAGCCGCACTGCAGGTCGCCGACCGCGCTTATGTGATGGAGCTCGGCGAATTCGTGCTGGAGGGGCCAGCGAAGGACGTCGCCGGAAATGCCCGAGTCGCCGAAAGTTATCTCGGGTTCTAGCAAGCCCCCGACTTCGATCCGGGCTAGCTCCAGCATGGCTGTGTTGCGCCAAAGCGACTTTTGGCCATAATCGTTAGACTGGAAGCGCTCATGCAATTGATCCATCTCAACAGTTCGCAACGTCAACGGCCGATAAATACTCAGTCCAGGGAAACCTCCCATGGGGAAGCGAGTGGCCAGCGAAAGTCATCTGATCAGCGGGGTCTCGGTCGGGGCAGCGGGCAACGTGTTGATGGGAGTGCGGCTGCTATCGAGAGTGGCCACGGAAATCTGTAACGGCAAGCTGCGGCCCTACGGCGTCAGCGCCGTTCAATACTCTCTCCTGGAAGTGATCGACCGTACCGAGCCAACCACGCGCGCCGCGCTTGCGAGAGTTGAGCAACTGGACAAGTCGACCCTGACGAGAGATCTGAAATCAATTCTCATTGAAGGGTGGGTACACGAGGTGCGTGAGGGAGCAAACGGTCGAAGCCGGCCGCTGGCCCTGACCAAATCGGGCGAACAAGTGCTGCACGATGCAAAGTCAGCTTGGCTTGCGGCGCAAATCGAGCTGAGATCGGTGCTGGGTCAGGAAGGTTTCTCCGCGCTATCGGCCACCGTCGAGCGCATCGCCCGCATGTCGAAAAGGACCCCCACGGGGCGTTGATTTCAAGAGACGACAGCAAGCGGGCTCGTGAACGATGGATCAGCAGTCCAGCTCGATTACTCGAGCTGACTGACGTAAGCGGAAACCGCCTTGATCTGCGCTTCCGTCAAGTTGTGCGCAATCGGCTGCATGATCGCCGAGTTGTCCGGCTGATCCTTCCTCTGGCCTCTCTCTTTGTCCCAATCGGAGAGTTTCCGGAAGACGTAATCATGCAGCTGACCCGCCAGCCGGGGGAACGCATCGGCGCCCTTGGCATCAGGTCCGTGACATGACGCGCAAGGCGGAACGTTGGCACTCGGCAAGCCTTCTTCGTAAATTTTCTTTCCCTCAGGCACGAGCGCTTTCGATGCGCCACCGAGCGGCTTGGGATTCAGGTTTTGGAAATAGGCTGCCAGCGACTTGACCATCGCCGGGTCAAGAACATGTGCCACGTTGAACATGACGGGATTGGTTCGCCTGCGATCGATGAAAGCCTGCAACTGGTTCGCGAGATATTCCGGCTGTTGTCCGGCCAACCGCGGCATCGGAAAAGAGCCGCGAAAACCTTGTCCATCCAAGCCATGGCAGGTCTTGCAGTAATCCGTCTTGGCTTTGAGCGCTTGCGGAGCCACGGACGACGCCGTTTTTTCTTCGGCGGCGGCGCAGCCGTTGGCCAGAACGACAACGATTGAACTTAACAGCAGCCATCTGGAATGCATGCGACCCCCCGACCCGATGAGCAACGCAGACTTTGCAGCAGCAAACTTTTCCCAACCGTTGATCTAAATCAAACAGAAATAGATTTCGACATCTGAATGAAGGATCGTTGCACATACAACCATCGTTGCAGCATTGCCGCGATGGCTCCCAATTGTTGCGCGGACGGAATCATCCCGCTTGGCCTTTGACCGGATACTTGGCCTACTGCTCACGGGACACAAATCGAGTCATGCGTAAACGGCAGCGGTTTGTTATGTGGGGATATCGGGCCAACCACCATTTTCTCAAGCGCGCGCGCGTTGTCGCGCTCGCAGAGCTCCTCGTTTTTGCCGCATCACTCGCGATCGGTTTCGCGCCCTCGGCACAGGCACTGCCCAGCTTCGCGCGCCAGACCGGCCAGCCGTGCGGCACCTGCCATACGGATTTTCCGGCGCTGACGCCTTACGGTCGGCGTTTCAAACTGCTTGGCTACACCACCGGTGGCGGCGAGTTTCGCACGACGCCGTTCTCCTCGCAGATCGCACGCGATGCGCGCGCCGAATACGAGAAGATGATGGGTTACGTAAAGGCGCTGCCTCAGGCGCCAAGCGCCAAGGCCGAGGAAGACAAGGAGTGGGTGCCGCCGGTCTCGATGATGGCGGTCGTGGGCTACACCCACACCCAGGCGAACCTGAGCACCCTGACCGGCGGGCCGCCCGATCCGTACAGCCAGAACAACAACGTCGTGCTTTCGCCATTCAGCGCGTTCTGGGGCGGCGCGATCACCGACCATGTCGGCGCCTTTGCTCAGGTCACCTACAATGCGATCGGGCCGGGCCCCTCGGCTGATCCGTTCGACCGGCATACGTGGACCTGGGACAACACCGACGTTCGCTATGCCAACACAGCGCATTTCGGTCCGATCGACCTGATCTATGGCATCACGGCCAACAACAATCCGACGGTCCAGGACGTCTGGAATACCACGCCGGCCTGGGGTTTCCCCTACGCCGCATCGAACATCTATGGTCCGCAAAACCCCGGGACGGCGATCGAGGGCGCCTTCGCCGCACATGTCGGCGGCGTTGGCGCTTACGCCTTCATCAACGACCTGCTTTACCTTGAATTGACGGGGTACAGGACTCTCGGGTTCAGCGCCCAGAATAACCTCGGCACGGATCCGTTCGGCGCTCCCGGACAGCTCGGCGGCATTGCTCCTTATTGGCGCGTCGCGCTCGAGCCGCATTGGGGTCGCAACACGCTCATGGTCGGCGCGTTCGGCGCACAGTTCAACGTTCATCCCTGGGTCGATACCGGCTTCCAAACTTGGTCGACCGCCGTATTTCCGCAGGCCGACCGCTTCACCGACATCGGCTTCGACACCCAATACCAGTATCAGGGCGACAACTGGTGGCTGACCCTGCGCGGCAGCTACATCAGAGAATTTCAGCGGCTGGACGCAACGTCCGCGAACAATCTGGGTCCGAATGGCCCAACTAATGCGAACGACACGCTCAACAGCCTGAAACTGCAAGCCTCATTCGCCTACGGCGCTGACAACAGAGTCGTGTTCACGGGACAATATTTCAATCAATGGGGCACGCCGGATCTTGGATTGTATGGGGCCGATCCCGTCACCGGGGCCGCCTTGACGCCGAACACCAACGGCTGGATGGCCGAGATCGCCTACATCCCATTCGGCGCCAGCAAAATGGTCGGATGGCCGTGGTTCAACGCGCGGATCGCCTTGCAATACACCTATTACAATAAGCTGAACGTGAACCTTGGCAACACACCCAACGCTCACGACAACAACACGCTGTTCCTCCATGCCTGGTTTGCGATGTAGGCAGACTGGGCCGCATCCGGAGATGATCCGATGAGTAAGACTCTTTTCGCTCCCGTCGCGGTCCTCGCAGCCGGCCTGGCGACGTCGGCAGTCGCCGCCGACTTGCCGATCAAAACGCCAATGCCGGTCACCCCCGTGTTCAGCTGGACCGGATGCTATCTCGGTGGCCATGCGGGCGGCGGCCGCGGCACCAAGGATATGACCGATCCGGTGCAACTTGTGCAGGATACGCTCAACCAGGCCCCCTCGACGGCCGGCATCACCACCGTGTCGACGACGCCGACCGGCGCGGTGATCGGCGGCGAGATCGGCTGTGACTATCAGTTCGCCGGCAACGCCGTCATCGGCATCGAGGGCACGGCGTCCGGCACCACGATGAAGGCCAGTACGCTGGTCGGTCTTCCGGCCGGCGTCCCGGGCGACGTCGCGCTCGTGCAGGCCAACAACGACTTTCTCGCCAGCGTGACCGGGCGCATTGGATACGCCTTCGATACCGTGCTGCTCTATGCCCGCGGCGGCTTTGCGGTCGCCGGAGACAAATACGATGTCAGCGGCGGCACCTTCAACGGCGGCGGTCCGTTCCACTTCCAGGGGGTGGACAATCGCTACGGCTGGATCGTCGGCGGCGGCGTGGACTGGGCTTTCACGCGCCATTGGTCGATGAATGTCGAGTATGACTACTACAGCTTCGGCAACGGCAACATTCTGATGACCGATCAGGTCAGCGCTCTCACGGGGGTCGTGAACGTCAAGCAAACGGTTCAGGTCGTCAAGGTCGGCTTCAACTTTCATATCGGGGGAGCCGGTTGGTGAGTTTCAGAAGCCCTTCAGCTGAAGCGGAGTTGCCCGACGGTGGGCGTAAGGGCCGTCTGACGAGGCTTGGGTGCCGATTTGCCTTGCTTGCCTCGATGACGATCGTGTTTTCCGTCAGTGCACGTGCTCAGGAAAAGGGCGGGCTGGAAGCCAAACTTCAATACTGCAAGACTTGCCACGGCCTGTCCGGCCAGGGATATCTCGGATATTTTCCGATGCCGCGCCTTGCGGGCCAGCAACCGGAATATATCGAGGCCCAGTTGCGCGCCTTTATCGAGCGGAGGCGCACCAATCCGATCATGTTCAATGTCGCGCACGTGCTCAGCCCGGCGCAGATTTCGGCGTTGGCCAACCATTTCCATCATCTCAACCCGCCGCCCTTTGGTGGCGCGCCGAGAGGCGCGGCGTCCTTGGGCAAGAAGATCTACGATGAAGGTTTGCCCGAATCGAATGTGCCGGCCTGCTCGGCCTGCCACGGTACGACCGGTCATGGCCAGAACGAGATTCCGCGGCTTGCAGGCCAGCTCTATCCATACATGGTCGGTCAATTGACCGGCTGGACCAAGCAGCGTGGCCAGGGCACCGCGGTCGATACATCAGCGATCATGGCGCCGACAGCGCATAATTTGACGCGTTCACAAATTGAAGCAGTGGCGGCCTATGTCAGCGATTTGCATTGAGTGTCGTAGCCGCGGGTGCATGAAGTGCGAAAGCTCGGGGTCATGAGGCGCATCGGACTAAAATTCGCGCTCACGGTGATCGCGTCCCTGGCGGGCGCTGGGCCGGTAATGGCTGGCGAAAGCGCCGCGGTGCGCAATTGTACCTGGTGTCACGGCACAAACGCGCAAGGCTACACGGTCGCTCCCCGTCTCGCCGGGCAGCGTTCGCTTTACCTGGAGAGCCAGATCAGAAGCTTCCGCGACCACGTGAGAGACACTCCATTTTCAAAGCAGTACATGTGGAACGCCGTGGCTGCGCTGCCGCCCGATGTGGCGCACGATCTCGCCAGGTATTTCGCCGCAATCCCACCGAAGCCGGCGAACGATGGCGACAGGAATTACGCGGCCAAGGGGCGATCCATCTACATGGAAGGAATCCCGGAGGCCAACATTGCCGCTTGCTACGCCTGCCACGGCCCGAACGCGGAAGGCATCCGCGATATTCCCCGGCTCGGCGGGCTTTCCCATGACTATCTGAAGACCCGGCTCCAGCAATGGGGCCAGGGCTACCATTCGACGGCGGGTTCGCCGATGCCGCTCGTCGCCCGCACCTTGGGGCCGGACGAGATCGAAGCGCTTACGTCGTATCTCAGCTTCCTCAACTAGGCTTTTGGCGACGGCGGAGCAGCCGATAAGGCACGCCGTCGCTGCCGCTGCGACGGAGGCTACCGCTTACATCGCCGGCACGTATTTGCCGTCCTTCACCGTCAGGATGATGCGGGAGCGGTCGTCGAGGCCGGAGCGATCCTTTTCGGTCCAGTTGTAGACGCCTTGCGTCGCGGCGATTTCGTGTTCGCTCATGATGGCTTGGCGGATCGCCTCGTGAAATTCCGGCGTGCCGGGCTTGGCGCTCTTCAGCGCCGCAGGCACCAGTCGCTTCAAGACCTCGAACGCGTCATAGGCATGCCCGGCGAACTGGCTGCGGGTGTTCGGTCCATATTTGCCTTCATAGGCCGCGTTCAGCGCCAGGCCGGGCTTCTTGGTCAGCGCCGAATCCGGCTGGCCTTCCGGATTCATCACGGGGCCTGAAGCCATGATCACGCCTTCGGCGGCCGGTCCCGCGATACGGATGAAATCCATGCTGGCCGCGCCGTGAGTCTGATAGATCAGGCCCTTGTAGCCGCGCTCGCGCAAGGCAGATTGCGGCAGGCCGGCGGCGGTGCCGGATGCACCGATCAGGATCGCATCGGGGTTGGCGGCGACGAGCTTCAGCACCTGACCCGCCACCGACGTATCGGGCCGCGCAAAGCGCTCTTCGTCCACCAGCGTCAGCCCCATCGGCACGCCCTGGCGCTTGAAGTCGTCGAACCAGAGATCGCCGTAGGAATCGGAGTAGCCGATGTAGCCGACGGTTTTGACGTTATGCGCCTTCATATGCTCGTACAGCACCTTGCCCATGATCGGCACCGGCTGCGGCAGCACCACCGACCATTTGGTGCGCTCCGGCGTCACCGGAAATGGCGCGAGGCTGATGTGGGGCGTGCCGGCCTCGTTGGCGACATTGGAGATCGCGATCGTCGGCGGCGTGGTTGACGAACCCACGATGATATCGGCCTTGGATTCGGTGACAAACCGCCGCGCATTGGTCGTGGCGTTGGTCGGATCGCCACCATCATCGAGCACGATCACCTTCAGCGGCACGCCGGCGATTTCCTTCGGCACGAATTCGAGCGCGTTGCGTTCGGGCACACCGAGCGCTGCGGCGGGTCCCGTCGTCGAAATCGAAATGCCGATGGTGATCTCGGTCGATTGCGCGTAGGCAACGGGCGCGGGCAGCGCAAGCGCGGCACAGGCTGCGGCCGCCAAAACCATCTTGTTCATGACTTCCTCCCTGATTGTTCTCTTATCAGCTCGCCCCTTAGGAGGCGACTATCCCTTCACGAATTTCGCAACGATCTCCTCCGGCACCGGCGAAGATTTCAGCCGCGACGGATCGGCGGGGTCATGCCCGACCAGCACCCGTGTTTCGAACGCCTCGATCGCCAGCGCCTCACCCTTGTAGACCTTGTGGGTGACTTCGAAGCTCGACCGTTTGAAACTCTCGATCCGGCTTTCGATCGTAATCCAGTCGCCATGGGTCGATGGGATGTAGAATTTCGCGCGCGTGTCGACCATGGGAATGCCAACCAGGCCGTATTTTTTGACGATGTCCTGTTTGGAGAAGCCGGCGGCCTCGAACATGATCGAAGTGGAATCGTCGAACATCGCAAAATAGCGCGGGTAATAAACGATGTTGGCAGGGTCGCAATCGCCCCACTGGATCTGCACATCCCTGCGATGAACGAACATGAAGGCGTCGTCCTATTTCGGCGCCATGCGTAGCGAGGCGTCGAGCCGCACCACCTCGCCGTTCAGATAGGCGTTGTCGATCATCTGCATCACCAGCGAGGCAAATTCGGATGGATCGCCGAGGCGACGCGGGAATGGAATGGCCGCGGCCAGCGAATCCTGCGCTTCCTGCGGCAGAGCGGCGAGCAGCGGCGTCAGGAACAGGCCGGGCGCGATCGCCAGCACGCGGATACCGAACTGCGCGAACTCGCGGGCGATCGGCAGCGTCATGCCGACGATGCCGCCCTTCGAGGCCGAATAGGCCGCCTGCCCGATCTGGCCGTCATAGGCGGCGATCGAGGCGGTCGAGATCATCACGCCGCGCTCGCCGGTTGCGAGCGGCTCGAGCTTGGTCATGTCGGCGGCGGCCAGACGGATCATGTTGAAGGAGCCGATCAGGTTGATCCGGATCACGCGGTCGAAGTCGGCCAGCGCCATCGGCCCTTCGCGGCCGATCACGCGCTTGGCAACGCCGATGCCGGCGCAATTGATCAGCACCCGCGCCGGACCATGGGCCTTCGCAGCCGCGGCAATCGCTGCTTCCGCCGATGCGCTGTCGGAAACGTCGCAGGTGACGGCGAAGCCGCCGATCTCCTTGGCGACCGTTTCAGCGAGCTGGGCGTTGACATCGCAAATCGCGACCTTGGCGCCCTCTTTGGCGAGCCGTCGCGCGGTCGCCGCACCCAGTCCCGAGGCACCACCGGTGACAATCGCAGCTTGATCCTTCAATTGCATCACGTCCTCCCAAATACTGTTTCCTAGAGCGTTATCACGTCGGCGCTTGCGTCAAGCGAATAAAGTGCCTCGACCAGTGCTTTTCGGTGCTCGAGCACCGCGCGCTGGTTGATCGATCCCTTGTCGGTGACCTCGCCGCGATCGATCGAGAGCGGCGCATCGATCAAGAGCGCCCGAACGACTCGCGTCGACGAGCCGGTCGCAGCCGCCTGAAAGGCGGCGAAGCGCTGACGGAATGCGCTCCGGACCGCGGCATCCCTTGCGCAGGCACTGATGTCGCCCGGCGGCAGCGCCGGATTGATCAACCGGCATCCATCGAGATCGAGGACCACGAGCGCCGTGACTTCGTCGCGGTTGATGCCGGCGATCACGACGTCCCGCACCAAAGGCGCGCAAGCTGCGATGAAGCGGGCGCGCAGCGGACCGACGCTGACCCATGTGCCGCTGGCGAGCTTGAAGTCCTCGGCGATGCGGCCGTCGAAGTCGAGGCCGGCGGAAAAATCGTCGGGGCGCGCGGGCTTGGCCGCATCGCCAAACTTGTAAAAGCCTTCCTCGTCGAAAGCGGCATCGGTGAGATCCGGCTGGCGCCAGTAGCCCGGGGTGACGTTCGGCCCCCTGACGCGCAGCTCGAGCTTGCCGTTGCAGGGCGCGAGCTTGATCTCGTTGCCAGGCACAGGAAGGCCGATATGGCCGGAGCGGCTCGTGTGCGGCGTCGCCGATATCGAGAACGGTGCACTCTCGGTCGCGCCGAGCCCGGTCAGGACCGGCACGCGGAAACCGGTTTCCTGCACGGACAGCTCGTCGAGGCTGGTCCAGACAAAGGGCGACAGCGCCGCGCCGGAAAAGAACATCGCCTGCAGCTTGCTGAAGAAAGTCTGACGCAACTGGGCATCCTCGCGCAGATAAGGCAGCAGCGATTCAAAGCCTTTGGGCACATTGAAGTAGACCGTGGGCGAAATCTCCTTGAGATTGCGCACCGTCTCTTCGATACCGCCGGGCGTCGGCTTGCCGGCGTCGAGATAGAGCGAGCCGCCGTTGAAGAGCACGAGGCCGACGTTGTGGTTGCCGCCGAATGTGTGATTCCACGGCAGCCAATCGACGATGACCGGCGGCTCCTCCTTCAGGAAGGTCATGCTCTCACGAATCATCACCTGATTGGCGCAGAGCATCCGCTGGGTGTTGATGACCGCCTTGGGATTGCCGGTCGAACCTGATGTGAGCAAGAATTTTGCGATGGAGTCGGGACCGATGGCCTGATGCACGCGCTCAAGATCGGCATGCAACGGCGCCGTCTTCAGCTCCGCAAGCGTCGTCAGCGCGCGGCCGGGCAGCGACCCGCGGGAAGCGGCGATTTCGACCGCGTCGGGCACGTTGGCTTGAAGTGCGGCCGAGAATTGATCGGCATCCTCGACAAAGATCAGTCCCGGCGTCAGCAGATTCATCAGGTAGGCAAGCTTGCCGTAGTCCTTCGAGATCAGCGAGTAGGCCGGCGACACCGGGCAGAACGGCACGTCCGCCAGCATCGCGCCGAACGCAACCAGTGCATGGTCGATCGAGTTGCCGGACAGGATGACGACGGGCCGCTCGGCCGAGAGATTGCGCGCCAGCAGCGCCGAGGCGATGTGGCGGCTTGCATTCAGCAGCTCGGCGTAGGTGATTTTGCGCCAGCCGCCGGCGGCCTCCCGCTCGGCCATGAAGACGCGATCGGGCGCGGTATTGGCCCAGCGATACAGGGAATCGGTCAACCGGACCGGATATCCGATATGAAGGTCGCTCGGCCTCAGATAAATGGTGCCATCGCCGCGTCGGTCGACCGTGATCGCCGGATCCTTGAAGGAAATCGGACGCAATGGGGCGGGGGCGCCGCCGGATGACGGCAGCGCAGCGCTCGCTTGCAAGGACAGGTCGGCTTTCAAGCTCATACCTGATCGTCACCTCCCCGAATAGTTATGTTTTATAACTAATTGGGACGGAGTCAATCATCCCGCGCTTGGAAGCCAGCACCTCCCTAAAAGGAAGAGAGGAAAAGGAGTTCACAGCACCTGGTGCACCTCGATCACGACGCGGTCGGGATGGCGGGCGGCGGAGGCCACGAACAGGCTCTGCATCAGCCAGCGATACTTTGCGGCGCCGGTTTCAAACCGCGGAACCGTGCGGAAATAGATCAGCGCGGCGTCCACCGCCTCACCTCGATTGAGCTTCCGGACGAGTTCGACCGGTCCGCGGCGAATACCGCGATTATCCACATAGATGATCGCACCGTCGTCGGTCTCGACCGCGTATCTTGCTTCAAGCTCGATC
>NZ_DASSRP010000312.1:0-2383 GCF_035701725.1 Bradyrhizobium sp. | reverse complement strand
GCCGAGGCGCCCTGGCTGACCCCAGCCTCGCCCACCGCTGCCGCGGGCATGATCTGGCACGAGGTTCCCTTAAGGGGAGCCGCTTCGGGCGATTTCGAGGCCCAAATCGCGGAACTTGGCCCATTTCTGGAGCAAAACTGGCGGGCCAGCGTCTCGCCCCGTTCGGGCATGCCGATCTATGAGCGGCCGGTCGCCCTGGTGCTGTACCGGGAAGACCACCGATTCCTGCTCGATTCGATCATTCCGCGGGCCGGCAAGGTCGAGGCCAATTTCGACCTGATTATCGCATCCCAGCCATACCGGGCCAAATCCAGCGTCAATTTCCGTGCAAAACGCATTATTGCGCCCCTGGGGCGGGCCTTGCGGGCGGGAGGCCGTTTGATCGGGATTCACTCCCATGGCCAGGATCCCGGCTTGGAGATTATCCAGGCGGTCTGGCCGGGAGAAAATCCTTTCGCCGTAAGCCGTCATGAGCTATTGCGCGCGGTGAAATACGAGCTCGGATCGGCCGGGCGCGACCTCAATTTTAACGCCTATGCCGATAACCGTTCGATCTTCCGGTATGATATGGAAGCGCTGCCCAACGAGGTTACCGGCTCGATAGGAACCTCGACGGCCTTTGCAGCATGGAATGCGGCGGTGTATGTCGCACAGATTGAAGACGACCGGTTGACGGAAATGACCCAGAGTGGCCGTTATCTCGACGCCGTCAGAGAGGTTCTGCGCAAGCATAACGGGCTCTGGTTTTACGACGAATCCTACGTCATCTCGCGCCGTCGGGACTGACCTATCAGGACATTGAAAACACACCGCCGGACACCGGCGGAAAAAGGGGCTACCTAGATGCGCGCGTCTTACCTGTTCACCTCAGAGTCGGTTTCCGAAGGCCATCCCGACAAGGTCTGCGACCGGATTTCCGATGAGATCGTCGACCTGTTCTACCGCGAGGGCCCGAAGGCGGGCATTGATCCCTGGGCGATCCGCGCGGCCTGCGAAACGCTCGCCACCACCAACAAGGTGGTGATCGCCGGCGAAACCCGCGGCCCCAAGTCCGTGACCAATGACCAGATCGAGACCGTCGTTCGCGACGCGATCAAGGATATCGGCTACGAGCAGGACGGCTTCCACTGGAAGACCTGTGACATCGAAATCCTGCTGCATCCGCAATCGGCCGATATCGCGCAAGGCGTCGACGCGCTGCAGCCGGGCGTAGCCAAGGAAGAGGGTGCCGGCGACCAGGGCATCATGTTCGGTTATGCCTGTAATGAGACACCCGACCTCATGCCGGCGCCGATCTTCTACGCCCACAAGATCCTGCGCCTGATTTCGGAAGCGCGTCACTCCGGCCGCGAGAAGGTGCTGGGACCGGACTCCAAGAGCCAGGTCACCGTGCAATATGAGAATGGCAAGCCGGTCGGCGTTCGCGAGATCGTGGTCTCGCACCAGCATCTGATCGAGGACCTGAGCTCGGCGCAGGTGCGCGAGATCGTCGAACCGTATGTGCGCCAGGCGCTGCCGAAGGAGTGGATCAACGGCAAGACGATCTGGCACATCAATCCCACCGGCAAGTTCTATATCGGCGGTCCCGATGGCGACACCGGCCTGACCGGCCGCAAGATTATCGTCGATACCTATGGCGGCGCGGCTCCGCATGGCGGTGGCGCGTTCTCCGGCAAGGACCCGACCAAGGTCGATCGCTCGGCCGCTTACGCCGCGCGCTACATGGCGAAGAACATCGTCGCCGCCGGTCTTGCCGACCGCTGCACGTTGCAGCTCGCTTACGCCATCGGCGTGGCGCGGCCGCTATCGATCTATATCGACACCCACGGCACCGGAAAGGTGTCGGAGGACAAGCTCGAGAAGGCGGCGGCCGAGGTGATGGATCTCACCCCGCGTGGCATCCGCACCCATCTCGACCTCAACCGTCCGATCTACGCGCGTACTTCGGCTTACGGCCATTTCGGCCGCACACCGGATAATGAAGGCGGCTTCTCCTGGGAGAGGACCGATCTCGCCGACGCGCTCAAGCGCGCGTTCTGATTTTCTTCTTTCGCCTCTCCCCGCCTGCGGGGAGAGGCCGCGCGCCGAAGGCGAGCGGGTGAGGGGGACTCTCCACAAGCTCGGTGCGCGGATAGAGCCCCTCACCCCAGCCCTCTCCCCGTAAGAACGGGGAGAGGGAGCAGACCGTGCCACAAAGCGTCCAGCTTGATTTTGTACTGACACGCCAGATTCATCCGACCAGGGAAGACACATGACCGCCGTCGCCAAGAAGTCCGCTTTCACCGACTACGTCGTCAAGGACATCTCGCTCGCCGCCTGGGGCCGCAACGAGATCAGCATCGCCGAAACCGAGATGCCCGGCCTGATGGCGACGCGCGAGGAG
>NZ_DASSRP010000311.1:0-11070 GCF_035701725.1 Bradyrhizobium sp. | reverse complement strand
CGTCACGGTCAGCCCAAAGCCGGGATGAAAGCCCAGTCGCGTGAAGTTGGCGGCAAAGCGCGCCTCGGGACAGGTGACGCGGAAGTCGGCCGACACCGCAAGGCCCAGCCCGCCGCCGATCGCTGCGCCATGCACCGCGGCGACGATCGGCTTTTGCGACCGGAAGATACGCACCGCCTGAATGTAGAGATGCGCGATCGGCCCGAGGCCTGAGGCCGGATCGGTCTTGGCGCGCGCTTCCTGCTCCTGCCGCGCCGGATCGTTGAAATTGGCGCCGGCGCAGAACGCCTTGCCTTGCGCGGCCAGCACCGAGGCGCGGATTTCAATATCGCGGTCGAATTCTTCCAGCGCATCCGCGATCTGGTTGATCAGCGAGATGTCGAAGAAATTCAGCGGCGGCCGTCGGATTTCGATCAGTCCGACATGGCCTTGCTTCTCGACGCCGATATCCTTGTAGGTGGTCATTTAGGCTCTCCGTTTATATATCGGCGGTGCGCGCCCTCTCAGGGAGAGGTCAGAAAAAACAGCTCAGCTAGCGCAAGCCCAGCCCGCGCGCGATGATGCCGCGCAGCACCTCGGTGGTGCCGCCCTGAATGGTGAGTTTTGGCGCGGTCTTCATCGCGAAGGCGAGCTGGTTCTCCAGCGTCTCGTGATTGGTGACGTCGGCATCGATGAAGGCGGCGAGGTCGCGCACCCGGTGCGGCAATTGCTGCTCCCAGATCGTGCCGATGTCCTTGACGATCGCGGCCTCGACCACCGGCTCCTTGCCGGCCTGCAGCATGCCGGCGACCGACACCGACATCCGCCGCATGGTGTGGAGCTGCGCGACGAGGCGGCCGATGCCCTCGGCGGCGCGGGTGTCGGGCGAGGGGCCGACGGCGCGCACCAGTTCGGTCAGCACGTAATAGGTTTCAAGAAACCGCTCGGGACCCGAGCGCTCATAGGCGAGTTCGGATGTCGCCTGCTTCCAGGCGCCGTCGATCTCGCCGAGCACGTGATCCTCGGGAATGAAAGCATCGGTGAACACGACTTCGTTGAACTCGAACTGCCCGGTGATCTGGCCGATCGGATTGACCTTGATGCCCGGCGTCTTCATGTCGACCAGAAACTGCGTCAGGCCGTGCCGGCGGTTTTCCTTAGTCGGCGGCGAGGTGCGGAAGATCGCGATCATGTAGTCGGCGATATGCGCCGACGAGGTCCAGATCTTGGTGCCGTTGATCAGAAAGCCGCCGTCGGCTTTCGTCGCCTTGGTCTTGGCCGCAAACAGGTCCGAGCCGGAATTGGGCTCGCTCATGCCGATTGCAAAGCAGACCTCGCCGCGGCATATCCGCGGCAGGATGTCCATCTTGATGCGCTCGTTGGCGTATTTCAAAAGCACCGGGCCGCTCTGGCGGTCGGCGACGAAGAAGCGTCGCGTCGGCGCGTTGGCGACGCGCATCTCTTCGGTGACGACATAGCGCTCCAGGAACGTGCGCTCATGGCCGCCATATTTCTTCGGCCAGGTCATGCCGAGCCAGCCGCGTGCGCCGACGCGGCGGGAAAATTCCGGCGCGTCAGAGTCTTCGCGGTTGGGCTTGTGCGGATCGAAGGTGCCGGCAGCGATTTCCTCGGCGAGAAACGCGCGCACTTCCTGGCGCAGCTTGATGCACTCGCTCGGCAGGCGGATCGGATCGAAACGAAGGGCTGCGGTCATCTCTTTGATTCCGTCGTCTGTCGAAATTACCGCGAGGCCACCAGCGGCCACAGCTCGTCGGCGCCGTTTTGCGCCACGCGCTTGCCGAGCTCGACCGCCCAGTAGCTTTCCGAGCCGAAATCGTCGCGCCAGGCCAGCGCCCGCAGCGTAAAGCGATGCAAGATATGCTCGATGGTGAAGCCGATCGCACCGTGAACCTGGTGGGCGATCGCTGCCGCCTTCTCGGCGGCTTCCGAGCAGCGGATTTTCGCGGAAGCGGCTTCAAGAAACGCGGCATCCTTGGGCGTGGCGGGATCGGAAAAGGCGTCTGCCGCCGAGGTCGCCGCGGCCAGCGCCGCCGCCGATTCACCGGCAAGCTTCGCCAGATTGTGCTGCACCGCCTGAAATTTGGAAATCTTCTTTTCGAACGCGACGCGCTCGTTGGAATACTTCACGGAGATGTCGAGCATCGATTCCAGGCTGCCCGCGATCTGAAGGCTGCGCGCCACCGCGCCGATCAACAGCAGTGAAGTGAGATCGAAGCCTGCGGGCGCAGGCTTGATCGCGACCGGCGTGACGCGATCGAAGGTGACGGCATCGTTGTGGTCGCCACCGAGGTTGAGGCTGGACTCGATCCGGCACTTGTCCGCGCTGACGAGGGCGATCGACGGCGTGCCTTTGCTATCCTGCGCCAGCAGCGCGACGTGTTTTGCATCTTTCGCAAAAGGAACGCCGCGGGCGAGCCCGGAGAGCGTGCCGTCGGAATTGAGCGCGATGCGGTCCCTGGGGCCGGCTGGCGCCAGCGTCATTTCGCCGTCAGGAGAACTGATCCCGGCTTGCGACAACAGCCAGCCCGCGAGCATGGTTTCTGCCAAGGGCACGCCGATCGCGAACCGGCCCGCGGCGCTCAAGACGCCAAAGCCCTCGGCCAAGGTCGCGCCCGAACCGCCATATTCCTCCGCGACCCATGCGAGCGGCAGGCCGGCCTCGCTCAATGCCCGCCACAGCGGCGCTTTCCAGCCGCCTTTCCTGTCGCTGTTGACGGTCTGCGCATCGGCGAGGTCGGCAAATATCCGCTCGGCAGTTTCGGCAACGATGTTCTCGGCGTCTGCCACGGCGTTCCTCTGGGGGCTTTTGGTTGATGACCATGATGGGGAAAAGCCCAAGTCCTGACAAGCGTATATGCGTGCAGGGGCCCTTGCGGGCGCGGAATGAGCTAGCGGTCCGATTCTAACATTTCGTATCCACCCGGTGGCCGCTTATTCCGCGCAATGGAGTTTCTTTGCACGGCAGCCCTGTGCTAGACGGCAACCAACATTCGAAGGGAAATGCCAATGTCGAAGGATGGTCTGAGCGTAATCATCACCGGTTCGGCCTCGGGCCTTGGCGCCGCAACCGCGCTCAATCTCGCCAAAGGCGGCGCGCGCATCGTCATTAATTATTCCTCGAGCCAGAAGGAGGCGGAACAGACCGCCGACCTCTGCCGCAAGGCCGGAGCCGAGGTGGTCGTGGTTCAGGGCGACGTCTCGCGCGATGAGGATTGCCGGAAGATCGTCGCGGCGGCGGCGCCGTGGGGCAGGCTCGATGCGTTGATCAACAATGCCGGCATCACCAAGCATGTGCCGCACGGCAATCTCGACGGGCTGTCGGCCGAGGACTTTCAGCGCCTGTTCGGCGTCAATACGATCGGACCGTTCCAGATGGTGCGGGCCGCGCGGCCGCTGCTGGAGGCCGGCGCCAACGCGTCCGGCCGCGCCTCGGCGGTCGTGAATGTTTCTTCGGTTGCCGGCATCAGCGGCATCGGCTCATCGGTTGCCTATGCGGCGAGCAAGGGCGCGCTGAACGTGATGACCTTGTCGCTGGCCCGCGCGCTGGCGCCGCTCATTCGCGTCAACGCCATCTGTCCGGGCTACATGGATACGCCCTGGTTCACCAAGGGCCGCGGCGCTGAAGGCGCGGCAAAGGTGCGCGATGCCGTGGTTGCCAAGGTGCCGCTGAAAATCGCCTCATCAGCGGAAGACGTCGCGAATGCGGTGTGCTTCCTGGCGACGCCTCAATCCGGCAGCATGACCGGCGAAACGGTGCGGATCGACGCCGGCGCGCATTTGATCACCTGATTCGAAAGTCATTCCGGGTTGGTACGAGGCGACAAAATTGACCGCCAATTTTGCGCTGAGCACCAGACCTCAGATGCGCAATTGCGCATCGGGGAATCTCGAGATCCCGGGTTCGATGCTTCGCATCGCCCCGGGATGACATGCGTCACCTGTTGAAGTCGCGCAGCACGCCGCTCGCCACCAGCCGGTTCCAGATGAACAGCACCACCAGCGCGCCGATGGTCGCGGTGATAAAGCCCGCCCCCTGATCGGGACTGTAATGCCCGATCGCCTGACCGATGAAGGTGGCAAGAAATGCGCCGGCGATGCCGAGCACCGTGGTGAGGATGAAGCCGCTCGGGTTGTTGGGGCCCGGCGAGAGCATCCGCGCGATGATGCCCGCGACAAAGCCGACAACGATGATCCAGATGATGCCGCTCATGACGATCCTCCTGCTCGAAAAGCTCGACTAAAAAGTAGCGGCTCGTTA
The DNA here is from genome assembly GCF_035701725.1 of Bradyrhizobium sp. GTDB lineage: Bacteria > Pseudomonadota > Alphaproteobacteria > Rhizobiales > Xanthobacteraceae > Bradyrhizobium. The sequence continues at coordinate 6,812 of NZ_DASSRP010000311.1, read as the reverse complement.
GAGCCGGCCGGATAATTCGTTTTCGGTCGGCAGCCGGCCGTCCGGCGTCAGATGGTTGATCACCTCGGGCAGTTGCCTGCTCAGGCCTTCAAGCAATTCCTGGCGCGACAGTCCGGTCTGCGACGTCAGATGCTCGATCTGGTCAGCGCCGAGCGCGTTGGCGAGATCGCCGGGCGAAATCTGCTTGTTCGGTCCGTCAGTCACCCATGAATTGACCGTCTCGCCATGGCCGCTCTGCTGGAACTGCTTGAGCAGGTCATTCAGCCCTCCGCTCAGCACGCTGCCTGCGGCGCCGCCGGCCAGCAAGCCGCCGAGCAGGCCTCCCAGGCCTCCGCCGCCCAGGCTTCCGCCAAGTCCACCACCAAGTCCGCCGCCGGGCGCTGGAGCTGGTGCCGGGGTCGGCGCGGGCGCCGAGGTAGACGAGCCGGTCATGTGCTTGACGGCCTTGTAGGCGAGCAACGCCAGGATTGCCATGGTCATCGGCGACATGCCGCCGCCGGATTGCGTGCTGGGCGTGGAGGGGCCGCGCGGACCGTTCTGCATTCCGTTCAATACGTCGAGTAAGCCCATCGTCATCTCCTGCCGATCATGCGCCCCGCGACCCGGAACTTTATCGGTGTGATATGACGGTTACAAGGCGACAAGCGCTTTGATGCCGGCGGTCGGAGCGACTGCAAGCCGGTATTTGATTGAAGCATTACGGGAGCGAGCGCGATGCAGGATCGGCCGATCGTTGTGGCGGGCGCGGGCAGCATCGGCTGCTTTGTCGGCGGCCTCATGGCGGCTGCGGGGCACAGCATATCGCTGCTGGCGCGTCCACGCGTGATCGACGAGATCGAGCGCTTAGGGCTGACCCTGACCAGCCTGGAGGGCTCATTGCACCATGTGGCATCTCGGCAGATAAAACTGTCCGACGATCCGAAGCTTTTCGCCGATGCGAGGTTCGTGCTGGTGACCGTCAAGAGCGCCGATACGGCGGCAATAGCGGATGCCATCGCGCGTTACGCCCCGAAGGATGCGATCATCGTTAGTCTGCAGAACGGCATCGGCAATGCCGCGATGTTGCGCGGCAAGCTGCCCGACATGACCGTGCTCGCCGCCATGGTGCCGTTCAATGTGATCGGCAAAGGCGAGGGGCGGTTTCATCGCGCCACCTCGGGCGATATCGTGATCGAACGCGATGTTGCGGAGACTGCGGCGCAGCTTTCGGTGCCGGGGCTTGCGATGCGCGCCAGCGACGACATTGCCGGCGTGCAATGGGGCAAGCTGCTCGTCAACCTCAACAACGCGATCAATGCGCTGTCCGGCCTCACCTTGCGCGAACAGCTCGCGCGGCGCGACTGGCGGCGTCTGTTTGCCGACCAGTTCGCCGAAGGCCTGGCGGCGCTGCGGGCGGACGGGATCAAGCCGCGCTCGGCGACGCCGGTGCCGCCAGGCTGGACGCCGCATCTGCTGCGGCTGCCCGATGCGTTGTTCAGGATCGCGTTGGCGCCTGCGATGAAGATCGACCCCGAGGCGCGCTCTTCGATGTGGGAAGACCTCGAGCGCCGCCGACGCACCGAGATCGACTATCTCCAGGGCGTGATCACCGAAATTGCGGATCGGCGGGGATTGAAGGCGCCGCTATCCAGCCGCATCGTGACGCTGATCAGGGACGCGGAAGCGAAGAGCGAGGGGTCGCCGCGGTTGACAGTGGAGCAGATCCGCCAGACCTAAGCCGCTCGGAACAGTTCAGCCGGAAAGCCCCTGCTTCGGCCTGATCTTGCCGGGCGTGCCGAACAGCGCCTTCTTGAGATCGCTGATCCCCTCGGAAAGCCGCGGCCAGTCGCACGAAAAGGAGTCCTTCGCGCAACCTGTCGGCTTGATGCGCCTGACCTCGCCGGCCGTCCGCGGCGACACCGGCTGTTTGGCAATACTGCCGGTCGCCGGCGGCGCCTTTTCCGTCTCGTTCTTCAGCGAAGCCTGCTGCAGCTGCTGTTGCTTTGCGGCAAACGCCGCCGCGATGCTGCTACGGCGCTGGTCTTCCAGATAGATTGCGTACTGCTCGTCGATATGCCGCTGCTCGTCGGCGGTCGGATTGGGGCCGGCGATGTCGAAATTCCGATTTTGCATGAAATCGAAATAAGTATAGCCGCCGCCCGGCTTGCGGCGGCCGGCGAACTTGGCGTTGCATTCGGTCAGCGCGGCGGTCCTGGCCTCCTTGATCGGATTTTTCTCGGCCGCGTCGGCGCATTCCTCGAAATCGGCCGGCCCGCGCGACCACCATTGCGCAGCCGCCGGCGATGACGAGACCACGGCATAGCCGAGCATTGCGGCGATCAGGACGATCTGGTTGCGTGATGCTGTCAAGCGACGTTCCGCGCTGCACAGGGAAGACCCATGACAGATTGTCGCCATTATTGGCGAGGTTGTCGACCCCGAAACGGCGAGTTACGCACGCGAGAGTGGATCTTGGCGATTGCAGCGCGGCGATAGCCCCGCTCGTGCCGCGATCTGATCTAGTGGCTGATACGCCAGATCGTGCCGTTGCCGTCTTCGGAGACAAGCAACGCGCCGTCGCGCGTGACAGCGACGCCGACCGGCCGGCCCCACACTTCGGAATCGTTGATGACGAAGCCGGTCATGAAGTCTTCATATTCGCCTGTCGGCACGCCGTCCTTCATGCGGATGCGGATCACCTTGTAGCCGGTGCGCTTGGCTCTGTTCCAGGAGCCGTGCTCGGCGGCAAATCCGTCGCCACGATATTCGGCCGGAAAGGCCTGGCCATCATAAAATGCAAGACCGAGCGACGCCGAGTGCGGTTGGATCAGAACGTCGGGAACGGTGACCTTGTCCTTCAGGTCCGGCCGCTCGCCAGCGTGATGTGGATCTTCGTGATTGCCGATGTAGAACCATGGCCAGCCATAGAACGCGCCCTCGCGGATGCGGGTGACGTAATCGGGAACGAGATTGTCGCCAAAACCGTCGCGCTCATTGGTCGAGCAATAGGCATCGCCGGTCGTCGGGTGGACGGCAAGGCCGACGCAGTTGCGGATACCGGTGGCAAAGATCCTTGCGTCCTTTCCTTCCGGATTGAATGACAGCACGTCGGCGCGGCGGGTCTCGTAACCGGAGCTCGCGCCGAGCGCGGTTTCTGAATTCTCCGATGGCGCGCTCTTGATTCCTTCCGCATCGTTGCTGCCGGATCCGACCGAGACCAGCATCCGCTTGCCGTCTGCGGTAAAGACGATGTCGCGGGTCGAATGGCCGCCGCGCGGCAGCTCGCTGACGACGGTTTCCGGCTTGCCTTCGGCTTTCAGGTCGCCGTCCCGATAGGGAAAGCGAACCACGCTGCCGGTATTGGCGACATAGACCCATTGCGGCTTGTCGCTCGGGAAGAACGCGATGCCGAAGGGCTGGCTGAGGCCGCTGGCAAAGATCTCGTTCCTGGCGATCTTTGAGCCGTCGTCGGAAAGCCGCAGCACACGAACGCGCCCTGCGCGGGTTTCCGACACGAAGATATCGCCGTTCGGCGCGGTCCTCATTTCACGCGGTCCGCTCAAGCCGTCGGCCAGCAATTCCGCTTTGAATCCGGAGGGCACCAGCGGCGCCGCCGCGGCGGGACGCGCCACTACGCGCGAGACGTTGGCGGAGGAGGCCGTCGCGCCCGGCTTCGGCAGATCGTCGGGACGGATCAGGCGGACAACTCCCGGTCTGTCGGCGCGCCAGTCGCCGAATGCCGCGCTCCCGGTCAACCGCCTGGTTTCGGCCGAGGCGGTAACGGTAACGCTCACGGCGAACAGTGTCGCGGCAAGACCTGCGGACGAAGCAAGCCGGCTGAAACCGCGCCGCCGATCGCTACAGGACCTTTGCACGATTGCTGCCTGAAACGTCATGTCGGGTACCTTTGCCGCCGATATCTGACGACGAACCTACAGGGTGGCTGCCGCTTCAGCCAGACGACCTGCGTTGACGATGATGTGTACGCCGTCGCTTCGTTTGGAGAGCCGTGAACCAATTCTCGTCTCGCTCGTCATATTGAGCAGCCGTCGTTGATTGGCAGCGGCCGGAATGGAACCTAGAGATGTGCGAGGCGTGCGACCGGCTCGGCGAAAAGATCGAGCACTATAAAAAAGTAATGTCAGCGATGACGGATCAACTGACCATCGAGAGACTCGCCGCTCTGGTCGCGGAACTGGAATCGCAAAAGGCCAAGTTGCACGCGGAGCAGAAATGAGGCGCATCTTGGATCCCATCGGCTCGCTTCGAGCGGACCGTCAGGCATCATTCTTGATCCGTTCGCGGTAGGCGCGGGTCTTCTGCCGGTTGCCGCATAAGGTCGACTGGCACCAGCGCCGTGTCCCCGGCTTGGAGCGATCGAAAAACACCCGCTTGCATTCGTCGGATGCGCACATCTTGAGCCGATCGAGCACGCCGTCGGCGGAACCGCGGTAGAGCTCGGCGACGATGGCCGAAAGCCCCGAAGCCACTTCAGTGCCGGCGGGGACCAGTTTCAGTCCATCCTTTCCGGCCGTGACCCGCAGCGGAAACCGCGCGATCGCTTTGTCGAGCGCTTGCCTCGCCGCAATGTCGCGCCGGCGCTCGGCGGGATCGCGTTCGAGGTAATCGCGAAGCGCGCCGCGCAGCGCCAGCGCCGCGGCGAAGGTGGCCGCGGACGGAACCTTGCCCGCCTGGCCGAGGCCGCGACGCGCCATCCAGTCGCCCAGTGCCGCCGCGCTCTGAAATTCGTCGCCCTGTGCGTGCTGAACGCCATGATGGATAAAACGACGCAGATCCAGGCTGTTGGCGAAATCGTAAGTGTTGGCTAACGCGTCCGGGACCTGGAACTTGCGCGATTCTTTCGACATGCAGCCTGTATTTATATCCGTTCGGGCTTGAAACAAGACACCAGTATAATAGTTTTACTGGTGTTGAAAGATATCGCAGCCCATCGTGGTTAGGGAAGCGGACATGCGGCACGTCGAACATCGCCCGATCGCCACCGAACAAGATCATCGCCTGGACGCCTCGCATCTGGGCGCTCATGACGAAAGCTCCGTTCGTTATGACGGATGGCGGATCGTCGCCGTCTGCTTTGTGGTTGCGACCTTCGGCTGGGCCTTCGGCTTCTACGGCCAGAGTGTCTATCTCGCCGAACTGCAGCGCCAGCACGGCTGGCCGGCGTCGCTGATCTCGGCCGCGACGACGTTCTTTTACCTGTTCGGGGCGTTGCTCGTCGTCTTTGTTGCCGAGGCGGTCAGGAAATTCGGACCGCGTAAGTGCCTTTTGGCCGGCACGGGCGCGATGGCGGTTGCGGTGGTCCTGATCGGGCAGGTCAAGGCGCCCTGGCAGCTCTATCTTGCAGATATTGCGCTGGCCTTCGGCTGGGCAGGCACCAGCCTCGCCATGATCAGCACCACGCTTGGCCTCTGGTTCGATCAAAAGCGCGGCATGGCCATCAGCCTTGCATTGAACGGCGCGAGCTTCGGCGGCATTGCCGGCGTTCCCCTGCTCGTGCTCGCCATCGGCCAGTTTGGATTTCCCCGCGCGATGATGGTGGCCGCCGGCCTCATGCTCATGCTGGTCATCCCGATCGTCCTGATCTTTGTCCGGCGGCCGCCGCGACAGGGCGGCGGCCCGGCGGTGGGACGCGACGCGCCATCCTCCGCCCACATCCGCGCCCGTGCGTTTCGCGATGTCGGCTTCCTGTCGGTATCGATCGCCTTCGCGCTGGTGCTGTTTGCGCAAGTCGGCTTCATCGTTCATCTGATCGCGTTTCTCGATCCCGTGGTCGGCCGTTCCAGCGCGGCCGTTGCGGTTGCGGTGTTGACGGCCATGGCGGTCGTGGGGCGCGTGCTGTTTTCGACCGTGATCGACCGGCTCAACCAGCGGCTGGCGTCGGCCCTTTCCTTTGTCAGCCAGGCGCTGGCGCTTCTGGCTATCATCAATTTCCGCGACGAGATGCTGCTGATCGCAGCTTGCGCGGTCTTCGGCTTCTCGGTCGGCAATCTGATCACGCTGCCGTCGCTGATCGTGCAGCGCGAGTTCGATGCCCGCTCGTTCGGCGTCTTGATCAGCTTGCTGACCGCGATCACGCAGGTGACCTATGCCTTCGGACCGGGCGTGATCGGTGCGCTGCACGATCTCTCGGGGACCTACACCGTGCCTTTCTACGGCTGTGTCGCGCTGGAATTGATCGCCGCCATCCTGATCATGATCCGCGGAAAAATGGCGGCGCCGTCGCCTGCCGCGATGAATACATGATAAGCTAAGGTATCGCCACGCGGCCGTTTCGCCCGACGCGGAGGTCAGCCAGATGTTTCTCGTCTTTCTTCGTCACGGCAGCATCGCCGCGCTGCTCATCGCCGTCGCCGTGGAGGTGGTGGCCGTTCTGCTCGGCAGGATCACATTGATGCCGACACTGGTTCTGCTCGGCGCGCTGATGTTCTACCTGAGCGAATACGGCATGCACCGTTTCGCCTTTCATGCGCCGCCGCTGTCATGGCCGTGGCTCCGCAAGATGCAGCATCGTCTGCATTACGATCACCATGTCGAGCCGAGCCGTCTCGATCTGTTGTTCCTGCCGCTCTGGTTCCTGGCGCCGATGCTGCTGCTGACGGCCCTTTTTGTCGCAGCGGCGCTGGGGACTCGCGCGGTTCCTTCGGCGATGCTCGGGGTCATGCTCGCGATCCTGCACTATGAATGGGTGCATTACGTCGCGCACATCCCCTACCAGCCGCGCACCCGCATCGGACGTTGGGTGAAGCAGTATCATCTGCGCCATCATTTCATCAGCGAAAAGGAATGGTTCGGCGTCAGCAACCCGTCGCTCG
>NZ_DASSRP010000310.1:0-6060 GCF_035701725.1 Bradyrhizobium sp. | reverse complement strand
CGCCAGCCGGTTTGCCTGAAATGCGCGCGATAGTTCGTCATCGCCGCCGTCGCATCATAGGACGCAAAATGATGCGCGAAGGCGTAACCCATGCCGACCTGCGCCGCCAGCTCCGAAGAGTAGTCGGATGAGCCGAGCAGCCAGATCGGCGGCAGCGGCGTATCATTCGGCATCGCCACCACCTGGTTGAAGGGATGATTGGGCGGGAAATTGCGCGTCTCCCACAGCGTCAGCTCATGCAGCCGCTCCAGGAAATCGTCGCCCTCGCGCTTGTCGAGCCGCGAGCGTAGCGCGTAAGCCGTGGCGCCGTCGGTGCCCGGCGCGCGGCCAAGCCCGAGATCGATCCGGCCGGGAAACAGCGCCTCCAGCATCTTGAAACGCTCGACGATCACCAGCGGCGCATGGTTGGGCAGCATCACGCCGCCGGAGCCGACGCGGATCTTGCTCGTCATCGCCGCAATCTGCCCGATCATGAGATCAGGCGCCGGGCTCGCGACCGATGCGAGGTTATGGTGTTCGGCGAGCCAGTAGCGGGTGAAGCCGAGGGCATCGGCATGGCGCGCCAGGTCGATGCTGTTGCGAAGCGCCGCGGCCGGCTTGGTGGCGGACGTGACGACCGAGAGATCGAGAACGGAAAGCGGGATCATGGCCGTAAACCTAGTGCCCGGAACACGCGGCACAACGCCCCGGCGCGCAGGGCAGACCTCTGAGGGTCGTTGCGCCGCCCCGATCGACCTATAAGTGGGCTATTCATTCGATATTTCTTAACTCAGACGCTCTGCCCATCTGCTACTTCCAACATAATTTCAATAATAATGTTTTTTATCAATTACTTAGTCAGTTATCGCCATTGCCCATCGTGATAAATCAACTGATTAAATCTGATGCTATCATGATACATTGGGCAATTTCCCATTATCGGTGGGCTATTTGAGGCACGTCTTTTCACTTATCTTGCCTGGATATGTTTTCGGCCTGCCGGCTCGGTTTCCCAGGCCCGTTGCGGAGATTTTCGAAAGTCATGAGCGAGACCACCCATGCTCCCGCATCGCGGGCCCAGAGCCATCCGGCGATCTCCTTTGAGTTCTTCCCGCCCAAAACCGCGGAAATGGAAAAGAGCCTGTGGGAGACCATCAACCGCCTGGCACCGCTTACGCCGAACTTCGTCTCCGTGACCTATGGCGCGGGAGGATCGACCCGCGAGCGCACCCACGCCACCATCGCCCGGCTCCTGAGTGAGACCGACTTGCTGCCGGCCGCCCACCTGACCTGCGTCGGCGCCGCCCGCGGCGAGATCGACGATATCGTCGCGCGGTATCACGCCATCGGCGTGCGACACATCGTGGCGCTCCGCGGCGATCCGCCGGGCGGCATTGGCACGCCCTTTTTCACCCATCCCGACGGCTATCAGACCTCTTCCGAGCTCGTCGCCGGCATCAAGAAGCGTTTTCCCGATATCGAGGTTTCGGTTTCGGCCTATCCGGAGAAGCACCCGGAAAGCCCTAGCTTTGATGCCGACATCGACGGCCTCAAGGCCAAGGTCGATGCCGGCGCGACCCGTGCCATCACCCAGGTCTTTTTCGACAACGACCTCTACTTCCGCTACCTCGATCGCGTCCGCGCTCGCGGCATCGATATCCCGATCGTGCCCGGGATCATGCCGATGCACAATTTCAAGCAGGCGCGGGGCTTCGTCACCCGCGCCGGCACCACGGTGCCGGACTGGCTCGCGGCAAAGTTCGACGGTCTCGATGACGATGCCGAGACCCGCAAGCTGGTGGTCGCCACCGTGGCGGCCGGCCAAGTGCAGAAGCTCAACAAGCACGGCGTCGATACCTTTCATTTCTACACCATGAACCGCGCCGATCTGGTGTTTGCGATCTGCCATCTCTTGGGCATTCGCCCCGCGGCTGCGCAGAAGGCGGCCTGATACAATGAGCTTCCCCGTTTCCAAGAAGCGCACGGCATTTCTGGCTGCCGCCAAAGAGCGCATCCTGGTGCTCGACGGCGCCATGGGCACCATGATTCAGGCGCTGCAATTCGACGAGGCAGCGTTTCGCAGCGCGCGGTTCAAGGACTTTCATCGCGACGTCAGGGGCAACAACGACCTTCTGATCCTGAGCCAGCCTAAGGCGATCGAGGATATTCACGCCGCCTATTTGCGCGCCGGCGCCGACATCGTCGCCACCAACACCTTCTCCTCGACGTCGATCGCACAGGCCGACTACGAGATGTCGGACCTTGCCTATGAGCTCAATCTCGAGGGCGCTAAGCTCGCATGCGCCGCCGCGGCGCGTGTCAGCGCCGAGGACGGCAAGCCGCGCTTTGTGGCGGGCGCGATCGGCCCGACCAACCGCACCGCCTCGATCTCGCCTGATGTCTCCAATCCCGGCTATCGCGCGGTCACCTTCGACGATCTGCGCAGCGCCTATGGCGAACAGATCAAGGGCCTGCTCGACGGCGGCGCCGATCTGCTGCTGGTCGAAACCATCTTCGACACCTTGAACGCCAAGGCCGCGCTTTATGCGATCGCCGAGATCAGCGAAGAGCGCGGCATCGACGTGCCTGTGATGGTGTCCGGCACCATCACCGACAAATCCGGCCGACTGCTGTCGGGCCAGTTGCCGGAAGCGTTCTGGAACTCGGTGCGGCATGCCAAGCCGATCACGATCGGCTTCAACTGCGCGCTCGGCGCCGAGGATCTGCGCGCCCATATCGCCGACATCGGCCGCGTCGCCGATGCGCTGGTCTGCGCCTATCCCAATGCCGGCCTGCCGAACGAGTTCGGCCAGTATGACGAAAGCCCCGAATACATGGCGCGGCTGATCGGCGAGTTCGCCTCTGCCGGTCTCGTCAATGTCGTCGGTGGCTGCTGCGGCACCACGCCCGATCATATTGCGGCGATTGCCGCCGCGGTCGCCCCGCATAAGCCCCGCCTCGTGCCCGAGATCGAGCCGCGGTTGCGGCTCTCCGGTCTTGAGCCCTTTGCGCTGACGGCGGCGATCCCCTTCGTCAACGTCGGCGAACGCACCAATGTGACGGGATCGGCACGCTTTCGCAAGCTGATCACCGCCGGCGACTACACCGCGGCCTTGCAAGTCGCGCGCGACCAGGTCGAGAACGGCGCGCAGATCATCGACGTCAACATGGACGAAGGGCTTTTGGATTCCGAAGCGGCGATGGTCACCTTCCTCAACCTCGTGGCCGCCGAACCCGACATCGCGCGCGTGCCGGTGATGATCGACTCCTCGAAATTTCACGTGATCGAGGCCGGCCTGAAATGCGTGCAGGGCAAGCCGGTGGTGAACTCGATCTCGATGAAGGAGGGTGAGGAGAAGTTCATCCACGAGGCCAACATCGCCCGCCGCCACGGCGCGGCGGTGGTGGTCATGGCGTTCGACGAAAAGGGACAGGCGGATACGTTCGCGCGCAAGACCGAGATCTGCGCCCGCGCCTACGACATCCTGGTCAACCGGGTCGGCTTCCCGCCGGAAGACATCATCTTCGATCCCAATATTTTCGCGATCGCGACCGGGATCGAGGAGCACAACAATTACGGCGTCGATTTCATCGAGGCGACGCGCTGGATCCGGCAAAACCTGCCGCACGCCCATATCTCCGGCGGCGTTTCCAATTTGTCGTTCTCGTTCCGCGGCAACGAGCCGGTGCGCGAGGCCATGCACTCGGTGTTCCTGTATCACGCCATCAAGGCCGGCATGGACATGGGCATTGTCAACGCCGGGCAGATGATCGTCTATGACGACATCGATCCCGAGCTGCGGCAGACTTGCGAGGACGTCATCCTCAACCGCGACCCGGGCGCGGCCGAGCGGCTGCTTGCGCTCGCCGAAAAATTCCGCGGCAAGGAGAAGAAGAGCGAAGCGCAGGAGCTCGCCTGGCGCGAATGGCCGGTCGAAAAGCGGCTCTCGCATGCTCTCGTGCACGGCATCACCGAATATATCGACGCCGACACCGAGGAAGCGCGCAAATCCGCCACGCGCCCGCTGGATGTGATCGAAGGACCGCTGATGGCCGGCATGAACGTCGTCGGCGATCTCTTCGGCGACGGCAAGATGTTCCTGCCGCAGGTCGTGAAATCCGCCCGCGTGATGAAGCAGGCGGTCGCCTATCTGATGCCCTTCATGGAGGAAGAGAAGGCGCGCAACCAGGCGAGCGGCACCGCGGACAGCGGCCGCAACGCCGCCGGCAAGATCGTGCTTGCGACCGTCAAGGGCGACGTCCACGACATCGGCAAGAACATCGTCGGCATCGTGCTGCAATGTAACAACTTCGAGGTAATCGACCTCGGCGTGATGGTGCCGGCGGCTAAGATCATCGAGACCGCCAAGCGCGAGGACGCCGATATCATCGGCCTGTCCGGCCTGATCACGCCCTCGCTCGATGAGATGAGCTTTCTCGCCGGGGAAATGGAACGCGAGGGGCTGAACATCCCGCTTCTGATCGGCGGCGCCACCACGAGCCGCGTCCACACCGCCGTGAAGATCGACCCCAATTATCGAAGCGGTCCGGTGGTGCATGTCAATGATGCGAGCCGCGCCGTCGGCGTCGCCTCCTCGTTGTTGTCGGCGGACAAGCGCGCGGCCTATGCCGCCGATATCCGTGAGGAATACGCGAAAATTTCCGCGGCGCATTTCCGCGCCCAGGCCGACAAGAAGCGGTTGAAGCTTGCCGATGCGCGCGCCAACGCGGTGCCGGTCGATTTCGCCAGGACACCGCCGCGAAAGCCGACCTTCTTCGGCACCAAAACCTTCCGCAGCTACGATCTGGCGGAGCTTGCCGAATACATCGACTGGACGCCGTTCTTCCAGACCTGGGAACTGACCGGACGTTTTCCCGCCATTCTGGACGATCCCAAGGTCGGCGACGTCGCCCGTTCGCTCTATGACGACGCGCGCAAGATGCTGGAGCGCATCATCAAGGAGAAGTGGTTCACGGCGCAGGCCACGATCGGCTTCTGGCCGGCCAACGCACAAGGCGACGACATCCTGGTTTATGCTGACGAGACGCGCAAGACGCCGATCGCGACGCTGCATACGCTGCGCCAGCAACTCGAGAAACGCGAAGGCCGCTACAACGCCGCGCTCTCCGACTTCATCGCGCCGGTGACGTCCGGCGTGAAGGACTATATCGGCGGCTTCGTGGTCACAGCCGGCATCGGCGAAGATGCGGTCGCCGACCGCTTCAAGAACGCCAACGACGATTACTCCTCGATCCTGTGCAAGGCGCTGGCCGACCGTCTCGCGGAAGCTTTCGCCGAGCGCATGCACGCCCGCGTCCGCCGCGAATTCTGGGGTTACGCACCGGACGAAAACATTTCGGCGGAAGATCTCATTCTGGAAAAATACGACGGCATCCGCCCCGCACCGGGCTATCCCGCGCAGCCCGATCACACCGAAAAGGCCACGCTGTTCAAGCTGCTCGACGCCGAGGCAAGCTGCGGCGTGAAGCTCACCGAGAGCTTTGCGATGTGGCCGGGCTCCTCGGTGTCCGGGCTCTACTTCAGCCATCCCGAAAGTTTCTATTTCGGCGTCGGCAAGATCGAGCGCGACCAGGTCGAGGACTATGCCGCCCGCAAGGGATTTACCGTCGAAGAGACCGAGCGCTGGCTGGCGCCGATCCTGAACTACATTCCGGGCCAGGACGTCTCGAACCGCAGCGCCAAGGCGCCGTTCGCAACGACGCCGGCCAACGACGAGGCGGAAGGCCTGTCGTCGCACCCGCCCGGCTGCAACTGCGCGGTGCATCTGGCCTGGCGCAAGAAGAAGGTGGGCGCGGGGTAGCATTCATCACCCTTCGTCATTCCGGGGCGATGCACGCGACAAAATAGCGAAGCTATTTTGTTTGCGCGGATTGCATTGAGCCCGGAATCCATCTCTTCTCGAACGCGGCACTATGGATTCCGGGTTCGCCCTTCGGGCGCCCCGGAATGACGAGCGAAAGCATTCCCGCGGCGCAATCGCCCGGGGTTTGCCGGATTATCGCCCCTCGAAACAGACGAGGGAGCAGGGAATGCCGGGTGCTCGATGCGCACCCGCAGTT
>NZ_DASSRP010000309.1:0-18724 GCF_035701725.1 Bradyrhizobium sp. | reverse complement strand
GTCGCAAAGGCCTTTGCACCCTCATAAACCAGGCCTTCGGCCACGAGCTTGTCGGTGACCATGCGGCGCAAATCTTCCGCCGCCTTCGCCTGCATGCGCGCGGGGATTTCTTCGGAGAACAGTTCGAGCAGGAGATCGGGCATCAGGCGGCCCTTCCCGCATCCGTATGGACCCACGCCTCGCCGCAGGCTTTTGCCAGTTCGCGCACCCGCAGGATGTAGCTCTGCCGTTCGGTGACCGAAATCACGCCGCGCGCATCGAGCAGGTTGAAGGCGTGGCTCGCCTTGATGCACTGGTCATAGGCCGGCAGCGCCATCAAATGCTCTTTGCCATTGCCGGCATCCTTCCAGCCGGCGGCGAGATATTTCCGGCACGCGGCTTCCGCCATCTTGAACTGTTCGAACAGCATCTCGACATCGGAGTGTTCGAAATTGTGCCGCGAATATTCCTGCTCGGCCTGCAGGAACACGTCGCCATAGGTGACCTTGTCGGCGCCGTCGCGGCCGTTGAAGTTGAGATCGTAGACGCGGTCGACGCCTTGCACGTACATCGCAAGGCGCTCAAGCCCATAGGTGAGTTCGCCGGCCACCGGCGCGCATTCGACGCCCGCGACCTGCTGAAAATAAGTGAACTGGCTGACTTCCATGCCGTCGCACCAGCACTCCCACCCCAAACCCCAGGCGCCGAGCGTCGGGCTCTCCCAGTCGTCCTCGACGAAGCGGATGTCGTGCAAATGCTGGTCGACGCCGATCGCCGCAAGCGACTTCAAATAGAGGTCCTGAATGTCCGGTGGCGACGGTTTGAGGATGACCTGAAACTGGTAGTAGTGCTGCAGGCGGTTCGGGTTCTCGCCATAACGGCCGTCCTTCGGCCGTCGCGACGGCTGCACATAGGCAGCGTTCCACGGTTTGGGGCCGAGCGCGCGCAGCGTGGTCGCGGGGTGGAAGGTGCCAGCGCCGACTTCCATGTCGTAGGGCTGCAGGATCACGCAGCCGTAATCGGCCCAATAACGCTGCAGCGTCAGGATCAGTCCCTGGAACGAGCGTTCCGGGCGCATATGCGCAGGCAAGGCATCCATCGTCGGGTCAGATCTTTCCGCGGCAAATCAAATCGCGCGGGACCGTATCGGCGAGGCCTTCCGGAATCAAGGCAATGGGTGTTCCCAATAACCTCATTCCTCAGGGTGAGGAGCACACTTGCGCGTCTCGAACCATGAGGCCGGGCATAGCTGGCCATCCTTCGAGACGCGGGCTCACGCCCGCTCCTCAGGATGAGGTCGAGAATCAACCGGGCCGGTAGGCCCCGGTGTTCGGGTCCCGCCGCAGCGTCGGGATTTCGTGCGATCGGGCGGCTTCAGCGACCCGCGCCAGGCGAGCTTCCTCGAGCTCCTGGCTGACGCGCATGGCGGTTCTGTAAGCCCAGCGTACCACGGCCAGCCCTCCGAGAGTGCCAGCGAATGCGACAAGTGGCGGCATCGGTCGATCCTCGTCCATTGGTCACGCCCCTAAAGCCCATTCTCTCCTAACGCCGGGCGGCCCGCAACGTACCAAAATGGGGCCAAATGGCGCGGGCCGATTGGACGGTGATACCCTGTTCAAAACCCGAATTTTGCCCAAATTGCCCGGACCTCCAGCGCTGAAATCAGTTCGTCCGGGAGGCCGGCGGCGCCATCGAAGGCGCCGATCGCCCCCGGCGACCGCCGTCCGAGCAGACCTGCCAGCATGCCGCCGGCCGGCGCAATCAGTGGGGTCTGCACCTTCTCGCCATAGCGGGCGCGCAGCGTCGAGCGCAAATCGCCGACGGCGTCCGCGAGCCCCAATGCCACCGAGGTCTCGCCTGCCCAGTATTCGCCGGTGAACAGCACGTCATCCGCGCCCTTCAGCCGGGCGCCTCGGCTCTGTTTGACCAGGGAAATGAAGATGTCGTGGATTTCGCGCTGGAGCGCCTTGAGCCGCATCACGTCATCCGGATTTTCGGGCAGGAACGGGTCGAGCATCGCCTTGTGGGCACCGGCCGTATAGAGCCGGCGCTCGACGCCGATTTTCCTGATCAGCTCCTGAAAGCCGAACGAGCCGCCGACAACGCCGATGGAGCCGAGGATCGAAGAAGGATCGCAGAAGATCTCATCGCCCGCACAGGCGATCATGTAGCCGCCGGAGGCAGCGACGTCCTCGACGAAGACCAGCACCGGAAGTTTCTTTTCGTCGGCGAGTTGGCGGATACGCAGATAAATCTGCCGTGATTGCACCGGCGAGCCGCCGGGCGAATTGATCACCAGCGCCACCGCCTTTGCATGCCTGACCGAAAAGGCGCGCTCCAGCATCCGCGCGAGACCCGCCAGCGACATCCCCGGCCGCAGCGGTGTCACCGCCCCGATCACGCCGGACAGGCGCACCACCGGGACCACCGCCCTGCCCCGTCTCAGGCGCGCTGGAATCCAGCTCATCAAGTTCTCGATCCAAGCTGGCCATTGCCGCGCCGTATCGGAGTTTTCCGCCATACCGTTACCTCAAAATTAACCGTTTCTTATCACGCCAGTGTCATTGAACCGAAGAAACACCTTCGTAGTTGGATCGTATCGCCGAGAGGGGCCGCAAGGCTCGTCCCGAGCAGCGGAGTGCGCTATGAAAATCTATTTGCTGATGACGCTGTTCGGTATCCTCTTCACGGCGATCCATCTCACCTCGTCGCCGAAACAGGGCTCCAAGCCGGTTTCGCAGTAAACTCACAGCTGAGTTCGCCGATCGCATCAAGGTACTGCCAGCGGCAATTGCGCATCGCCGGCCAGGATAGCCTGCGCCTCCGGCGTGGGGCTGCCGGCGCTTGTGTTCAAGACAAGCCCGGCGAGCAGACGGGTCGGTGCCCGTCCGCCCTTGGTGGCGCGCACCAGGATGCGGATCGCAGGCGCTGCCGCCTCGCCGTGAACGGGCAGGATCATCAAGCTGCCAAAACCGCGACTGAGCGCCGCCAGCACGTCCGCTATTCCGTCGGCGCGCCAGATCAACGCAAGATCGCCGCCTGATCTGAGAACGCGCCGGCTTGCATGCAGCCAATCATCCAGCGTGCCCGCTGTCGCGACATGCGCGGTTTGGCGCGACTTGTCGGGCGAAACACGGTGGCGCGAGGGATCGTTGAACGGCGGGTTCATCAGCACGACGTCAACACTGTCAGGCAGAAGCCCGGCCGCCGTGAAGCTTTCCGTACCTGACGTCGCATCGAGCAAGAGAACATCGGCAGGGATCGCGTTGGCGATCACGTTGGCCCGCGCAAGCTCCGCAAGCTCGTTGTCGATTTCCACCAAAGCGAGACTGACCCCCGCAACCCGCCTTGCCACCGCAAGACCGGCGGCACCGACACCGGCGCCAAGATCGACCACACGGTCGCCTGCGCGTGCCGGTGTTGCCGCCGCGAGCAGCATCGCATCATGCCCGGCGCGATGACCGGATTTCGGCTGACGCAGGCGCAGTCTGCCACCGAGAAAGCCGTCCTCGGTGAAGTCACCCGCAAAGTCACTCATCGGGCCGCAATTCGTGTGCGAGGCCGGCATCGCGAAGCAGCTGGCGGGCGGCGGCGTTGTCGTCGTCACGGACCAGAATCCGGCGCGGCAAAACACCGAGCGACCCCTCGATGATGCTCATGTTCTGATCCAGCACCAGGTGATGGATATGGGCGCCATCGAGCAGTGCTCCTACCGCCGAAACCAGCACGATGTCGTTGGTCCGAACCAATTCCCGCACCTTGTTTTCTCCTTATTCCCGCATCCCGGACGAGATGTTATGGCCTTCCGGCCTTGCCGGGCCAGCGGCCAGATTCTAACATCGGCGGCTCTTCGTGGTTATATGCGAAGACGGGCCCGAATAGGCAATCTGGAGACGGTCAACGTGGCGGTAATTGTTCCTTTCGAGAGCCCTTCCAATGCGTCGATCGATGGGCTCGTTGAGTTGGTCGCCGCCGACATGGCGCGGGTGAACGCGACCATCCTGTCGCGAACCGGCTCCGAAGTCACTATGATCCCCGAAGTCGCCAACCACCTGATCTCGTCGGGCGGCAAACGGCTTCGTCCGATGCTGACGCTGGCGATGGCCAACCTGACCGGCTACTCCGGCGACGGCCATATCAAGCTCGCGGCCTCCGTCGAGTTCATGCATACCGCGACGCTCCTGCACGATGATGTGGTCGATGAAAGCGAAATGCGGCGCGGCAAGCTTTCGGCACGCATGCTTTGGGGCAACGAGGCCAGCGTTCTGGTCGGCGATTTCCTGCTCGGTCAGGCCTTCCGCATGATGGTCGAAGTCGGCTCGCTGCGGGCGCTCGACATCCTGTCGTCCGCCGCCGCGACCATCGCCGAAGGCGAGGTGATGCAGCTGGCCGCCGCCAAGAACACCGCCACCACCGAGGACGAATATCTTGCCGTGATCCGCGGCAAGACTGCGGAGCTGTTTGCGGCCGCGTGCGAGGTCGGCCCCGTGATCGCGAACCGGCCGAAGGACGAGCAAACCGCCTGCCGCTCGGTCGGCATGAATCTCGGCATCGCGTTCCAGCTCGTCGACGACGTGCTCGACTATGGCGGCAAATCGGCCAAGCTCGGCAAGAACGTCGGCGACGATTTCCGCGAGGGCAAGATCACGTTGCCGGTGGTTCTCGCGTTTCGCCGCGGCAACGATGTCGAGCGCGAATTCTGGCGGCGGGCGCTGGAGCGCGGCGAGATCGGCGATGGCGATCTCGACCATGCCGTCGGTCTGATGACCAAGCACCGCGCGCTGGAGGACACGATCAACCGCGCGCAGCATTACGGCGCGATGGCGGTCGATGCGCTGGCGCTGTTTCCGCCGTCGCCGATGAAGACGGCGCTCGAGCAGGTGGTGGCGTTCTGCCTGGCGCGAACACATTAGTCTGGACATCGCCGGCCGTCGTATGCGCGATCCAAACCGGTCGCGCTGTCAGCTCAATACGCCTGAATGCACCCACCATTGCGGGTGATCGCGGCGAAGCTTTTCCGCCGCGCGCCCGGCTTCGGCGGTGTTCTCGTAGATCGCAAAACAGGTCGCGCCGGAGCCAGACATCCGCGCCAGCCAGGCGCCGTCGGTCGCATTCAGCGCCGCAATTACTTCGCCGATGACCGGCTGAATCCGTAATGCGGGACGCTCCAGATCGTTCGAACTGGCGGCGAAAGCCTCGACCCATTCCTCGAGCGAGGCGCCCGCCTCCGGCCAGACCATGGCCTGGATCACGTCGGTAACGCCCACCAGCAACTCGCCGCTGCGCAGCCCGAGCGCACCGAAGACATCCTTGGTCGCCACGCCAATGCGCGGATTGACCAGCACGCAAGGCAGCTTCGGCAGATTGAGCGGCATCAGGCTTTCGCCGACCCCGGTCATGACGCAGGGTCGGGATGGAACGCAGACCGGAACGTCAGCGCCGGTGAGCCGCGCCACCTCTGTGATGCGCGCATCCTCGATGGCGAGACCATTGGCGCGCGCCAGCAGCCGCAGCGCGGCCGCTGCATCGGCTGAACCGCCGCCAATCCCGGCCGCAACCGGCAACGCCTTGTGAAGCGTGAAAGTGCCGGACTTCAGACCGGCCACCCGCTCGGCCATCAGCCGCGCCGCCTTGAGCACGAGATTGTCGCTGACATCGCCGCAGGCGTCCGCGAGCGGGCCGGTCGTCTTGAGCAGCAGCTCCGTCCCCGGCACGAGGCTCAACTGATCGGCGCAATCGGCGAATGCGACCACGCTCTCGAGGTCGTGGTAGCCGTCGACGCGGCGCCCTACCACGCGCAGCGTCAGATTGACCTTGGCGCGCGCGTTCTCGACAAGCTCATTTGCGGAGGAGTTGACGGCCGTACCGGTCGTTCCACCCGATGTCATCGCTAATACAAATCCAATAAAGTCGAGGATAAACTGGTCAGAAAACAACGTCGCGAAATGTCAGAGGCAACCGGAACGGCCCGCGCGCTCAGCGCCCGGACCAACCCCGGCGTCTTGGCCTAGCCGCCCTTGTCGTCCTCTTTCTTCTTCTCCGCGGCAGCAGCCGAAGACGTATCATCGCTCAGACCATGCTCGATCTTGGCTTCGATTTTCGGCAGATCTTCCGGCTCCGGCTTCAGGTCGCGGGCATGCGCCCACTGAAATTTGGCTTCCAGCGTGCGGCCGACGCGCCAATAGGCGTCGCCAAGGTGATCGTTAATGGTGGGATCTTCGGGCTTGAGATCGATGGCCCGCTCCAGATTCTTCACCGCATCTTCGTAGTTGCCGATACGGTAGTAGGCCCAGCCCAGTGAGTCGACGATGTAGCCGTCGTCGGGGCGCTGCTCGACGGCGCGCTTGATCATCTTCATGCCCTCGTCGAGATTGATGCCCTGATCGATCCAGGAATAACCGAGGTAGTTGAGCACGTGCGGCTGCTCGGGCTGTAGCTCGAGCGCCTTGCGCATGTCGGCTTCCGCGCTGCTCCACTGCTTGGACCGCTCCTCGCAGATACCCCGGTAATAGTAGTAGACCCAGGTGTTCTTGTCGGTGGCCTTCGGCAGGATCTCGATGCCCTTGGTATAGGTGGCCGCGCAATCGGCAAACTTCTTGCGGCCGCGCTCGATATTGCCGAGCGCCATCACGGCTTCGATGTCCTTGGGATCGTCGGCCGTCACACCCTTCAAAATCTTGATCGCCTCGTCGGTACGATCGGCAGAATCGAGATCGATAGCGAGCTGAATCTGCGCATTGCGCTTGAGCGGCGAACTTGCCGGCATCCGTTCGTAGACCTTGATCGCCATCTGCGGCTTCTTCACCGATTCGTAGAGATCGGCGAGCGAGAGCAGCGCGAGCGGATGGTTCGGCACCAGATAAAGCGCAAGCTGCAGGTAAACGAGCGCCAGATCCTCGCCGCCCCGGCGCGTCAAAGTCGCGCCGATGCCGTAAAGCGCCTCAGCGGCGCCGGCCTGCGGCGAATCAACCAGCGGCGGCAGCTTCTTGCCGGCATCAAGCTCGTGCACCGCCTCCTGAATCA
The DNA here is from genome assembly GCF_035701725.1 of Bradyrhizobium sp. Taxonomy (GTDB): domain Bacteria; phylum Pseudomonadota; class Alphaproteobacteria; order Rhizobiales; family Xanthobacteraceae; genus Bradyrhizobium. The sequence goes on along the minus strand of NZ_DASSRP010000309.1, from coordinate 11,722 downwards.
GCGGATGCCGCGGCAATTTCTTGTCGAAAGCCTCGTAAACAGCCTTGGCCGAAGCCGCGTCCTTGTTTCGCGACAGCCAGCGGGCATAGTCGTCAGAGACACGGATCATGGAGTCTTCGAGCTTGTAGGCGCGCTCGAGCCGGACGCCCGCGTCTTTCTCCTTGCCCGACAGTTCCAGGATCATGCCCGAATGCAGATCCTTGAAGATCGGGTACCATTCGGGACCGGTCAGCTTGTCGATCGAGGCAATCGCGGCCTTTGTATCGCCAGCGCCGTAAGCGGCCCAGCCGGACAACAGTGTCGCGACGAGGTCCGTGATCGGCCCGCGGATCGACTGGCCGATGTTGGTCTGGGCGCTTGCGTATTTCTTCGCCTTGAGATCGCGCACGCCGATCACAAGCCGGGCGACGCGGTTGTTCTTGTCGATGGAGAGAATCCGATCGGCGAGCTTGATCGCCTCGTCGATATCTCCGTCGGCGAGCGAGGAAATGAACGCGCGATCGAGCAGTTCGTTGTTCTTCGGGTCGGTACGCAGCGCGGAGCGGTAGAACGCCGCGGCCGATGCGGCATCCCGCTCGACGCTGGCGTGCCGGGCGGCAAGATAGCTGCCGGACGTCGTCAGCGCCTTCAGATCGTGCGAGGACGGAAATTGTGCGGAGCTGTCGGAGGGCCGCTCGGGCGTCTGCGCAACGGCAGCGACCGGCAGAGCCAGCAGTGCGAGGGCGGCAATTGCCGAGCGATTGAATGGACAAGAAAGCATCACGGGTTTGCCTTGGCTCCAGGAATTTACCGCAGGATCTGATGAAGTGGATTTGACATTCGCCGCCCGCTTACCGATCGGCTTGCAGTGCGAACGTCAAATCCCAAAACTCCGCCAGCAGTGTTCATTTGCCAGTGGTCCTTCTGATTCCAGCCTTCGCAAAAGTGCCAACCCGACCGGGGTGCGAATGCTGGATCAGACCACTGGTGTGATCTGGGATGCGTGCCCAACAGGCGCATCGAGAGAGGTGACAATGCCGCTTTTGGCGACCGATCGCAAGGAATACGCACATGACAATTGATCGGCAGGACGGCCTGCAGCACTCAAAAGGCTTTCAGTGTGGCGGTATCGTGGCCGCCCCCGCCGCCCGGTCACGCAATCGTGGTCACATCGCCTCGTAGTTGGGTCCGCCCCCGCCCTCGGGGGGAACCCAGGTGATGTTGCCGTTGGGGTCCTTGATGTCGCAGGTTTTGCAATGGACGCAGTTCTGCGCGTTGATCACGAAACGCGGACCCGGGCCTTCCTCCACCCATTCGTAGACGCCGGCCGGGCAATAGCGATTGGACGGGCCGGCGTAGACGTCGTGCTCCGAGGTCTTTTGCAGATTCATGTCAGCAACTTTCAAGTGAACCGGCTGGTCCTCCTCATGATTGGTGTTCGACAGGAACACCGAGGAGAGCCGGTCGAAGGTCAGCTTGCCGTCCGGCTTCGGCGCGGCGATCGGCGCATGCGCCTTCGCGGGGTCGAGCGTACTGCGATCGGGTTTGGCATGCGATTGGGTTCCAAACAGCGAGAAGCCGAGCGTGTTGCACCACATGTCGAAGCCGCCCAGCATCACGCCAATGACAGTGCCGAATTTCGACCAAAGCGGTTTGACGTTGCGGACCCGATGCAGGTCCTTGCCCACCGCCGACGAACGCCAGGCATTCTCGTATTCGGCAACTTCGTCGTTGGCGCGCCCGGCGCCGAGCGCCGCATTGACATGCTCAGCGGCCAGCATGCCGCTGCCGATCGCATTATGAACCCCCTTGATGCGCGGCACGTTGACTAAACCGGCTGCGCAACCGATCAGCGCGCCGCCGGCGAATGTGAGACGCGGCACCGACTGATAGCCGCCTTCGGTGATGGCCCTGGCGCCATAAGCGAGCCGCTTGCCGCCTTCGAAAATCGGAGCGATCGAGGGATGGGTCTTGAAGCGCTGAAATTCGTCAAACGGCGAGATATATGGATCGTCGTAATTCAGATGCACGACAAACCCGACCGCAACGAGATTGTCGTCGTAGTGATAGAGAAAAGACCCGCCGCCGGTCCTGGTGTTCAACGGCCAGCCGAAAGAATGCTGGATCGTTCCCTTCTGATGCTTTGACGGATCGATCTGCCAGACTTCCTTCAGGCCGATGCCGAACTTCGGCGGCTCACGGTCGGTGTCGAGCGCGAACTTGGCGATCAGCTGCTTGGTGAGACTGCCGCGCGCGCCTTCGGCGAACAGGGTGTATTTGCCGCAAAGTTCCATACCGCGGGTGAAGGACGCCTTGTGCGAGCCGTCCTTGGCCACGCCCATGTCGCCGGTCGCAATGCCGCGCACCGCACCCTTGTCGTCGTAGAGCACCTCGACCGCGGCAAAACCCGGATAGATTTCGACGCCAAGCGCCTCGGCCTTGCCGGCAAGCCAGCGGCAGAGCTGCCCGAGCGAGCCGATGTAGCAGTGATGATTATTCATGAGCGGCGGCATCATGAAATTCGGCAAGCGGATCGCGCCGGATGTCGTCATCCAGAAGAAGCGGTCGTCCTTGACCGCGGTCTTGAGCGGACAATCGGCATCCTCGCGCCAATCCGGCACCAGCCTGTCGAGCGCAACCGGATCCATAACCGCGCCTGACAAGATATGCGCGCCGACCTCCGATCCCTTTTCGACTACGACGACTGAAAGGTCGGGGTTGAGTTGCTTGAGGCGGATGGCTGCACCAAGACCGGATGGCCCGGCGCCGACAATCACGACATCGAATTCCATGGATTCGCGCGGCGGCAATTCTTCGGTGCTCATGATCTGATCTCAGGCCTGAAATGGACGTGCCACGTTGTTTCCGATTTTTACGGCAAGAACAACATGGAAATGCCCTATCAAGCGTTCCGTTGCTGTCCGATCCAGTTTAGGCTGGTATTCCAAGCTCCGCACTGAACCCGGGTGATTTTCGGCATGCGGAATTCAAGAACCAAAGCCGCAACGGATCAACAAGTTGACGCCTGAGCCCGCGCCCACAGTCTCCCAACTACTTGCCTTCTACCTGGAGGCCGGGGTCGATTGCGCGCTCGCGGACGAACCCATCGACCGGCTGGCCGAGCCCGAGGCACCGGCGGCCGTCAAGGCGGCGGTCGCTTCTGGCGAGGCGAGCCCGCCCCGCCCGGTGAGAATGCCGCAAGCCGCCTTTGTCGCGCCGACCGCCGAGCCCTCGCCGGCACCGGACGCCGCGATTGCAAGCGCCCGGGAGGCGGCACGCTCCGCCGCCTCGCTCGAAGTCTTGCGCGACCTCTTGGAAAAATTCGACGGCTGCGCGCTGAAATCGACTGCGACGCGCCTGGTTTTTGCAGACGGCAATCCGAAGGCGCGTATCATGTTCGTCGGTGAGGCGCCGGGACGCGACGAAGATATCGAGGGCCTGCCCTTTGTCGGCCGCTCGGGAAAATTGCTGGACCGCATGATTGCGGCGATCGGGCTCGATCGCACCAAGGTTTATATCGCCAACGTGATTCCCTGGCGCCCACCCGGCGATCGGACGCCGACGCCGCAGGAGACGCAGATCTGCCTGCCCTTCATCCAGCGCCAGATCGAACTGGTCGACCCGGATATCCTGGTGACGCTCGGCAATCCCTCGACGCAAACGCTGCTGTCGACGGGCGAGGGCATCATGAAGACGCGCGGACGCTGGTTCGAATACGACACCGGCACGCGGATCATCCGCGCGATGGCGACATTTCACCCGGCCTATCTGTTGCGCTCGCCTTCCTACAAACGGCTGGCATGGCAGGACTTGCGCGCCATCGCCAAGGCGCTGCCTCAGACCACCCAATAGCGCTATTGCGCTTTCGGCCGAACGATTCCCCAGCCGATCCGCAGCAACGGCTGCCGCCCGTCCACCAGCCGATCGAACGTCTGCGGCACTTCCGGTGCAAGGCCCGGAAACAGTTTTGCGATATCCGGCGGCGGCGTGCCATCGGTGTCGGAAGCGCGCCAAACCACGACCCCGCCGGTCTGGTTGAACTTCTCGAGGTTGAGCCATGGGGTACGTTCGGGCGCTGCGGCCAGGAAAAGATGCGGACGCGTCGGGCTCAAGGTGACCAGCGTCGCCAATTGCGCATCGCCACTCACCGCCGCGAGACGCCGGTTGGTCCGCCGTTCGAAGCTGTCGTCGAAGAAATGCCCGATCGCCGCCGTCGGCAGCGACGTCGTCACCTCGCCGCCACCAGTCCACGGAACGAACAACGTCGCCGCGAACACGCCGACCGCCGGCGCAAGGATCATCGCGGCCCAGATGGTGCGTAAGATCTGCTGGCGCCGCAGATAGATGAGATCGCCGCACGCGACAATAGCCGCCAGTCCCGACATCAGCAGGACGATACCCGGCCCGCCGACGACATGATCGAGATCGAATAGCCCCGAGACCAGACAGCCGACAATCGCCGGCGCGAACGCAAAGAAATAGACGAAGTCGCGCGCCGCCGGGTCTACGGGAGGACGGAAAATGACCGGCGCCTCTTCCTGCCTGCGATCGAACCAGCCGGAGTTGAACACTGATACGATGGCAATGCCCATCGATGCCAACAGCAAGCCGCCGAACAGTGCCAGGCCGTGCACAGCCCGGCCACCCAAATCGACGACCGCTGGCCAATGCGGCAAGACGGGCACGTCGGCGCGGATCAGCCAGATCAGATAAGGCAGTGCCAGGACAACGATCACCAGCAGCGCAAACAGCGCGTCGAGCGACACTAGAATGCGACGGCCTCGCGCGGTCGTCAGCGCGAATGCAACCACGAACGCCAGCAGGATGGCGGCGGCCGGGGTCGTCAGCAGCAGAAGCCCGGCTTCGATCGACCAGGCAAACCAGGCATTGCGCCGGTTCTGGCCGATCAACTGCCACGAATGCAGCAGAAGCAGCGCCCAGATCGGGCGCGCCAAAACGAGGGGTCCGAACTCGAGCCCTGGCGCGCTGAAGGCGAGCACCGTCATAGTCAGGAGAACCGCGAGGACCGCCTGCTGAACACCGACGGTAGCCCGCGCCAACAGATACAATGTCCAGAACGTCGAGATCGAACATATTTGCGCGAGCAGATAGACGCCAAACATGTGGTTGCCGGCGGCGCGGAACGCGATGTCCGCAAGCCAGAATGCAAGCGGCGGCCCGAGATCAGTGCCGACCCGGTATTCACGCCCCAGCGCGATAACAGTTGCGAGGTCTCCCGGGGGGCTGCGGTACAGCAACAAGGAGACCAGCAGCCACAGCAACGCCTGGAGGACCACGACCAGCCATACGACCAGCTTCGGCCGGGCCCGGATCAGTTCGATAACCAGGGAGGTAAAACGCATGGGACGGCTGGACTATCTGTGTTTCGCGCAAACGACGTGGTCCAGGCACGGTCTTAAAGTGCGTCAGAGACGGAAGCAACCGTGACGGTGCGGCATGGAATCTGTCATTCCGCCGCAGAAATCAGCGGAACGGCCTGCACCGGATCGAACAAGTCGGCCTCGCGCTTAACGGTCCACGGCTGGTGCTTTTCACGGGCTGCAACGACTGGCGCAAAGAAGCTGCGGTGGTGCATGGACGGCCCCAGCCGATCGAGCGCCTCTAGATGTTCCGGCACGCTGTAGCCCTTGTGGGATTCGAAGCCGTAGCCGGGGCACTCCTCGGCCAACGCACACATCAGACGATCCCGCGTGACCTTTGCAATGATCGAGGCCGCGGCAATCGATACGACGATGCCGTCTCCGCCGATCACGGCGTCGCAATCGCAGGCCGTGTCGAGCCGGTCGCGTCCATCAACGAAGACATGTCGCGGCGCTTCCGGCAAGCTCTCCACCGCCCGCTTGAGCGCCCAGAGCGAGGCGCGCAGAATATTGTCGCGGTCGATCCTTGCCGGCGAGGCACAGGCGACCGAAAACGACGCCGTCGCGCAAATCTCCTCGAACAGTTCCTCGCGCCGTTCGGCGCTCAGCCGCTTCGAATCGTCGATCCCCTTTGGAATCCGTTTCGGGTCGAGCACGACTGCGGCCGCAACGACAGGACCCGCCAATGGCCCCCTTCCCGCTTCGTCGCAGCCCGCCACAGGCCACACGCCGCGCTTGATCAGCGCGCGTTCCCGGCGAAAGCTCGGCGGCGCGACCGCGATGACACCCTTCGGCAGGTCCAGCTGTTTCTTTTTTCCGGCCTTGTTTCCGGATTTATCCCGAATCATGCCGGGATCGTGCGCAAGGCCGCCGGCTCACGCAACTGGGAACTTGGCGCCAAGCGCGCCTTTCACCGCTCTCAACAGCGGCTCACAAATCCCTAATCGGGCAGATGCACGTGGCGGTCATCCCCGACGTCGATATGCGGGGCGACCACCGCTTCCCAGGGATGCCCGTCCGGGTCGGTAAAATATCCGGAGTAGCCGCCATAGTCGGTCACGTTCGCAGACTTCAGGCACCGCGCGCCTTTCGAGACCGCAAACGCGATAACCTGATCGACCTCTTCGGCGGAACGGCAGTTCCAGGCCAGCGTCATGCCGCGAAAGGCGCCAGGTCTCGGCTCAGCCGGCAAAGTTGCGTCATGCGCCAGTTCATCCCACGGAAACAGGCCGATCACGGTCGCGCCGGTGTCGAAGAACGCCACCGCCTCGCCCGTCGCACACATCTTCCGGGCAAAACCCAGCGCCTCGTAGAAGGCGATGCTCCGCCGCATGTCGGCGACGCCGAGGGTAATGACGGTCAGTCTTGGGATCGGCGGCTTCGACATCGACGCTTCTGACAATTGATGCTCCTGGTACAAACACTTCAGAACAGGCTCAGTTGCTCTCCGTTGCGCCTTGGCTTCGCGAAATGATCCGTCGTCAATTTGGAACGGCGCTTGTTGAGCCCGAGCTTCTCGCAGGCGATCTCGAACCGCCGTCCGATCATCCACGCCATCGGCCCGGTGCCCTTCATCCGCGTTCCCCATTGCGAGTCGTAATCGCGGCCATCCCGCATGTCGCGGATCAGGGTGAACACGTGACGATAACGATCGGGATAGTTCGCCATCAGCCATTCGCGGAAGAGGTCCCGCACTTCCAGCGGCAGGCGAAGCAAGACATAGCTCGCTTCCTTGGCGCCCGCATGAACCGCCGCATCCAGGATGCGCTCGATCTCGCTGTCATTGAGCGCCGGAATGACGGGTGCAACCATCACCGTCGTCGGAATTCCCGCATCCGACAGTCGCCGCAGCGCCTCGAGCCGCTTCGGCGGCGTCGAGGCGCGCGGCTCCATCGTGCGCGCAAGCCTGGGATCGAGGGTTGTCACTGAAATCGCGACCTTGGCAAGATTGCGCTTCGCCAGCCGCGACAGGATATCGATATCGCGCATCACGAGCGCCGATTTGGTCACGATGCCGACCGGATGCGAGGCACGCTCCAGCACTTCGAGAATGCCGCGCATGATCTTGTGGTCGCGCTCAATCGGCTGATAGGGATCGGTATTGGTGCCGATCGCGATCATCCGCGGCTCGTAATTCTCCGCCGCCAGTTCCTTTTCCAGAAGCTGCGGCGCGTCCGGCTTGGCAAACAGCTTGGATTCGAAATCGAGCCCCGGCGACATGCCGAGATAGGCATGCGTCGGCCGCGCGAAGCAGTAGACGCATCCGTGCTCACAACCCCGGTAGGGATTTATTGAGCGGTCAAATCCGATATCGGGAGAATCGTTGCGGGTGATGATCTTGCGCGAGGTGTCGAGCGTCACCGTAGTCCTGAACGGCGGCAAGTCCTCAAGGCTCTGCCAGCCGTCGTCAAACGCAACCTTGGCTTCCGCCTCGTAGCGACCGCTGGCATTGGATTGCGCTCCGCGGCCGCGCCGCCTTTCGCGATCGATGGCGACAGCAAGCTCCGGGAATTCGGAAGGCGCACCCGCCGGTTTGGAGGGCGCCTTTACCGGCGGGTGCTTGAGCGCATGTGAGGATGCTCTGCTCATGGTGTGAACATAGCACCAAGCGAGAACAAATAAAGAACAAAATCGACGTGTCCCCCAACAAAATGACCCGGCTCAAGGCTGCAAGGCTGGCACCGATTTTGGATGTGAGAAAATATGACAAGGTGATAACGGTTCCCTGCTGTTTGGACCGTTGAGATCATGCTGAGCATCATTATTCCGACCGAGGGCGCCGAACATCCGGCCGTCGCCACGCTCGCCGCGCTGGTGCCGGGCGCCGCCACCGGCGTCATTCGTGAAGTGCTGCTGATCGATCGCGGCGAAAATGGCGTGATTGAACGCGTCGCCGACGTCGCGGGCTGCCGCTTCCTGGCCTTTGAGGGATCGCGCGCTGCGGCCCTGGCCGAGGGCGCGCGCCAGGCGCGCTCGCCCTGGCTGATGTTTCTGCACGCCGGCGCCGTGCTTGACCACGGCTGGATTGACGAGACCGTGCAGTTCATTCAGCGCGTCGCCGATAGCGGCCGCCCGCGCGCCGGCGTGTTTCGCTATGCACGCTCACCCTATTCCGATTTCACACTGCGCGATCGGCTGCGGTCGGTCGCGCGGGTGGTTGCGGGGCCGTTCGCCGATCAGGGCCTGTTGATTGCACGCGATCACTATGAGCGCCTCGGCGGCTACACGGCGAATACCTCTCGCGCTGAGGCCCGGCTATTGCGCCAGCTCGGCCGCTCCTCGCTCACTCTGTTGCACAGCCGGATCGTCATGGTCTAATCCCGATATACTTGCCAAAGTCAAATGATTGTTTGACAATGGCAAGTAGTTGAGGTGGTCCCATGATTGCAAACGAGGATGCGCGAATATCGGCAGTTCGCGCCTTCAACCGCTTTTACACCCGCCAACTGGGCGTGCTCGGGCAAAGGCTTCTCGAAAGTCCGTTCTCTCTGAGCGAAGCGCGGGTGCTGTACGAACTGGCGCATCGCGACAGCGCTGCGGCCAAGGAAATCGGCGCCGAACTCGATCTGGACGCAGGCTATCTCAGCCGCATCGTTCAGAAATTCGACGATGACGGCCTGATCAACCGCAAGCCGCTGGCGGCGGACCGGCGGCAGTATCAACTGAGCCTGACGGCCAAGGGTCGGCAGGCCTTCGCGAAACTGGATCGCAGTTCGCACGAAGAGGTCGCCAAGATGTTGCGGTCGCTGTCGGACCGTGACCGCCGGCGTTTGACCGCAGCGATGGCAACCATCGAAGACCTGCTCGGCACGGCGCAGGCATCGAAACCCGCGACGATACGCGAGCCACGGCCCGGCGACATGGGCTGGGTGGTGCAGAGTCACGGCGCGCAATACGCCAGCGAATATGGCTTCGACGCTTCCTTCGAAGCGCTGGTCGCTGAAATCACCGCACAGTTTCTCAGATCCTTTGATGCCTCGCGTGAGCGATGCTGGATTGCCGAAATCGACGGCGCGCCGGTCGGTTCGGTATTCCTCGTCCGGCACGATGACGAGGTGGCAAAACTGCGCTTGCTGCTGGTCGAGCCGGCCGGACGGGGACAAGGTGTCGGCAAGCGGCTGGTTGCGGAATGCATTGCCTTTGCGCGCGCCTGCGGCTATCGCAAGATCACGCTCTGGACCCAAAGCATTCTGACCTCCGCCCGCAAGATCTATCACGACGCAGGCTTTATACTGGTGGCAACCGAGCCGCATCGCAGTTTCGGGCAAAGCCTGATCGGCGAAACCTGGGAGATGAAGCTCTGATGCGCATTGGCGTTCGAACGGCAATCGCGCTCGTCGCCCTGCTGACCGCGCCGGCCGCAAATGCCGCCGATGTGCGGGTGATGATCTCCTCCGGCTTTCACGGCGCCTATTCCGAACTTGCGCCAGCTTTCGAGCGCGCCACCGGAAATCATCTGATCACGATACGCGGACCTTCGATGGGCGATTCTCCCGAAGCCATCCCGGCGCGGCTTGTGCGCGGCGAGGAAGCTGACGTCGTGATCCTCGATGGCGGCGCGGCCGACGAACTCGTCAAGCGCGGCCTGGTGCAAGGCGACAGCAAGGTCGAACTGGCAAGATCGCTGATCGGCATGGTGGTGCGCGAGGGCGCGGCAAAACCCGACATCGCAAGCGTCGATGCGCTGAAGAATACGCTGCTTGCGGCCAAGTCCATCGCCTATTCGGATAGCGGCAGCGGCACGTATCTCTCGACCGTGCTGTTCGCGAAGCTCGGCGTCGCCGACCAGATCGCGCCCAAGAGCCGCAAGGTACGCGGCCCGCCCTCCGGCGAGCCGGTGGCGGCCGTGGTCGCGCGCGGCGAAGCCGAGATCGGATTCCAGCAGGTCGCCGAGCTCATTCATGTTCCGGGCGTCACGCTCGTCGGCGCGCTGCCCGCTGACGTGCAGCCGAACTTCTCCTTTGCCGGCGTCCTCACCAAGACGGCGCATGAGGCGGACGCCGCGCGCGCGTTGCTGGGTTTTCTGTCGTCCCGCGAAGCCGCGCTGGCGGTCACGAAGGCTGGACTGAAACCGCCGTCGGATCGCTGACCTGCTCGGCGACCACCGGCAGCGTGACGAACTTGACGCCGTATGTCTTGCCGCGGCGCCAGACCACTTCGCACAATTCGCGCTTGTGATGGCCCTTGACGAGCGTCAGCTCGAAGCGATCCCGCACGTCCATGACGTCATCGGTCGCGATCCGCGCACCGCCCGACGAAAGGTCGAGAACATGGCACTCATATTCCGTCAGACCATTATCTGCCGAAATCCAGGCCAGCCGCCGGTGCAGTTGCCGTCGCGGCTCGCGCTTTACCAGATTCCTCGGGTCGACAACGCTCATCGAAATCACCGGCAGTTGCACGCCAGATCGCCGCAGCTTCGCCGAGGCACTGCCCGATTCTGACGGCCACCTCGTAAGGTTTCGTTAGGACATTGTTTTGGAATTTAGCTGTTAACCGTCGGCGTTAACGGATCAGACGGAGGCGCCCTTCGCCTTCGCCCGCCGCAGATGTTCGTCGAGCCGCGGCATGATCTCGACGAAATTGCACGGCCGCGTCCGGTAGTCGAGCTGGGCGGCGAGGATGCCGTCCCAGCCGTCGCGGCAGGCGCCGGGCGAACCCGGCAGGCAGAAGATGTAGGTCGCCCCCGCAACGCCGGCGGTGGCGCGGCTCTGGATCGTCGAGGTCCCGATCTTGGCGTAGCTCAGCATGTGAAAGGCGATCGAAAATCCGTCCATCCGCTTCTCGAACAACGGCTCGACCGCCTCCGGCGTGACGTCGCGGCCGGTGAAACCGGTGCCGCCGGTGGTGATGATGGCGTCGACGCCTTCATCGGCGATCCATCGCTTGACGATGACGCGGATCGCATCGACGTCGTCGACGATGATCTCGCGCGCGGCCAGATGATGGCCTGCCGCCACAATCCGCTCCGCCAGCGTTGCGCCGGATTTATCGTCGGCGAGCGAGCGCGTGTCCGAGATCGTCAGGACCGCGATGTTGAGCGGCACGAACTGTTTGGTTTCGTCGATCGAGGTCATGTGAATTCGGATGTCAATTACAGCGACGCCGCACTGAACGTGTCGCACGCCTTCAGGGTTCCCTGCTGATAGCCGGTCATGAACCAGCGCTTGCGCTGTTCCGCCGAGCCGTGCGTGAAGGAATCCGGCACCACGCGGCCCGTGGCCTGCCGCTGCAAGGTGTCGTCGCCAATGGCGGAAGCGGTCCTGAGCGCGCCGTCGATGTCGCCCGCCTCGATGAAGCCCGGACGCTTCTTTTCTTCGCGGTTGACCCAGACGCCGGAGAGACAGTCCGCCTGCAACTCA
>NZ_DASSRP010000308.1:0-13755 GCF_035701725.1 Bradyrhizobium sp. | reverse complement strand
CGAACGCGATACTCAATTGGAGTCCCTGCTCGAAAACCGCAAACGCGAGCTCGGCATCTCCTTCGAAACAGGCCGCAGGCTCAGCCTCGAACTTGCCTTCACCCACGGCCTCGACATCGGCAGAGGCCGGGGTCTCGGAATTTGACCCGTCCGATTTCCCGCCGGCTCTACGTCACAGTACGCCGACGCGAAAACTCTCTTGCGCGGCCGCCACGGCTCATCCTGTCTGGATCAGGAGCAGTCAGAGACAGCCAGCAAGAGGCAGCGCGGCCATGCGCGAACCGGACCGTATCATCCGTTTGAAAACAGTCCTCGCCAGGACAGGGCTGTCCCGGTCCACCATCTACCGCAAGATCGCCGAAGGCACTTTCCCTTCGCAGATTAAGATCAGCGCCAACGGGAGCGGCTGGCACGAATCCGATATCAATCGTTGGATCGCGGATCCCATCAGATGGCGTCCGAAACGGGAGTTCGATGAAACCTGAAGAGGCTTGTCGCAGCCAACGCGGCTCACGATGCGCCGTGAACCCGGCGCTCGCGATGAGCAGCCATCACAATCGAGTGTTTTCTCAATCTACAATTAAAGCGCGGCGTGATGGTAGCTACGTGGTAGCTAGGCTGGGTGCCCCAATCCCGGGATTACTGCTAACCACCTGATTTGTTTGGTACAGTTGGGTGGGCTCGAACCACCGACCTCCTGTTCCACAGACAGGCGCTCTAACCAACTGAGCTACAACTGCATCCCTCGATCGGCCTCCCAAGGAGGCCTGAGATCGGGCGGAAACTAGAGCATGATCCACAAAAGTGGAAGCCGGTTTTCCGAAAAGCCTGCCCTCGGGCTTGACCCGGGGGATCATGCTCAAACAACCATCTAAAACGCGGGCTGGTTTCCGCAAGACTACGCGCTTTAGGTGCAAGCTTGCGCTTTGGCAAGGCCAACCGCCCGCCAAAACAAGGCATTATCGACGCGGCTTTTCGGCCGCTGCTGCCGCTTTCAAACAAAAAACCCGGGCGCGACCGCCCGGGCTTTTTCGGCCGATGGCCTTATCGCTAGGCTCAGGCTGCGGGCTTGAACAGCTTGTTGGCATTGGCCTTGATCGGCTCGACGGTCTCGCTCGCAACCCGCTGCGACAGCTCGGTGAGCTCCTTGCTCCAGGCCGAGAAGGCCTCGTACTGCTTCTTGGCGTGGCTGGTCCAAAGCTCCATCGCCTCCGAAGGCGTCTTCACGGCGACCAGTTCCTGCGCGAAGTCGAGCGAGGCGGAGGTGTTGGCCTTGACGATTTCCATCAGCTTGGCGGAGTACTCGCTGTAGCCTCGGCTGGCGTTGGAAAACACCGCTTCAATCGTCGAATTGTTGCTTTCGGCAACGTCCTTGAAGCGGGCGTAATTGTCGCGGGCCTGCGAAACGCCCTTTTCGGCGAAAGCACGAACCTGCTCGGGGACTTCGAACGGAATGATGGAGGCGGAGAACGGATCGGTAGTGTTGGCCATGGCATGCATCCTCTGGGGGAAGGGTGGATACGATGTGACCCTTTGCTCGCCCGGGGATTTCCGGAAACGTCGGCAGGGATCACTTTAGGCGGAGATACCCGATTGGGGCGCTCAAGATATGAGCACATTATCATGGCATTTTTGTGCAACGCAACGAAATACCTCTGCGATGCCGCAAAATAATCGGCAAGGCGCCGCTTCGGCCCAAGGTGTTCCGTCCTGGTTGGTTCCAAAGCCTAATGTTTCGGCTTGGCGGCATCCATTGCGGTGCGGCTCATGATCTGGCCCATTTCGCTGGCCTGCTCGGCCAGCGCGCGGATCTGGCTCTGCGCATATTCGCGGTGCAACCGCATGACCTCGCTGAGGTCTTTGGCATGGACGAGCGCCTGCGCGTAGTCGAGCGAAGCCTGGACGTTCCGCTCGGCGTAGGAGAACGCCGTCGCACTGGCGTCTTTGGCACCGGCACCGACGCTCGCGGTTCGCGCCGAAAGCGAATCGGCGGCGATTTGCGCGCCCTCGATGAATTTCTCGAAGGTTCTGCGCGCCTGTTCCAGCCCGGCGTCGGCCATCGACCGCATCTCCTTCGGGATCTCGAAATGCCGCTGTCCCTGTTCGTCCATGATGCGCCTCCTGTTTTGAGTCGGTGGCAACGCCCGAAAGCGCGACAAGGTCCATGGGCTCATACGAGTTAAGGTTATCCCGCCTTTCGAACCCGATCCCGGCCCCCGGCCGTGGACCTGCAAAGCGCGGAAGGCGATACTAACGATCTGTTAACGCTGTCAGGTTCGCCAAGCCCGACCATCCGACGCCGAAAGACGATGCAAAGTACGGAATTCAAGAGGCGAGGCGCCGACGATCCGCGGCTGGCCGTGCATGCAACAAGCCCCCTTCCCGCCTGGTTATGGTCGGTCGACGGAACGCGCGTGCTGTGGGCCAATCCTGCCGGCGCGCTGGCGTTCGGCGCGGCGAACAGCGTCCGCCTCTTCGGCAGGGTCTTCGGCCCGGCCGACCCGCACCGCCGCCAGATAGCCCAGCTCGCCCGCCGCCTGCTGCCGAACGGCGCCGTTCGCCTGGAGCGGTTGCGCGGCTTCGGCTCCGTTCTCAACGGCCTTATCACCTGCGCCTGCGCGCGGCTTGAATTTGCCGATGGCAACGACGGCATTCTGATCGCGGCCGCCGAACCGGTCGGGCGCACGCTGCCCTTGATCGAGCAACTCGAAAAGCTGGTCGAAGACATCGACGCGCCGGTGGCGAGCTTCCAAAGCGACGGCACGCTGGTTGCCGCCGGCGGCAAGCTCGACACCTCCGCCCTTCATCACCTCGCCGATGCAGGCCTCGAGGAAGCGCGCCAGACCGCCTTGAAACAAGGCCGCAGCGAAGCGCCTTTCGGCTCGGGTCACATCACGCTCGTGCGCCTCGGCAACCGCGCCGATAGGGGGCTGTTTGCGGTCCTCACGCCGGCGGAAATTCCAATCGCGCAGGATGACCAGCCCGTGTCGGTATTTTCCGATGCGGTGGCCGAGGACGCGACAGCCGGGGCAGCGAACACAACGTCCAACGCGGACGCCGTTTCACGAGCTGAAGCGACGGAAGCTGAGACGTCTGCACCGCGCGCCACTGATCTCCAACCCGCCGAGCCGCTTACACCGACATCGCGCCGGCATCCGATGCGCTTCATGTGGCAGATGGATGCCGATGGCAGGTTCTCGCTCGGCTCCGACGCCTTCACGCGTCTGATCGGCGTTCACACCGCCGCCGGCTTCGGCCGGCCGTGGACCGAGATCGCCGACGTCTTCGGCCTCGATCCGGAAGGCCTCGTCGTCAAGGCGATCGCCACGCGCGAAAGCTGGAGCGGCATCACCGTGAACTGGCCGGCCGACGACGGCAGCCGTCTGGCCGTCGAGATGTCGGGACTGCCGATCCACGATGCGATGCGAAACTTTGTCGGCTATCGCGGCTTCGGCGTTTGCCGTGACGTCGCAAGCCTTGCGCGGCTCGACGTCCTGCGCAGTCAGGAATTCTTCAACGATCCGCCATCAGCCGACATGATGTCGCCTGAAATTGGCCCAGCCGTTACGGAACCATGGATCTCGCCTGCGCCTGCCTCTCACATTGCCGACACAAGCGTTAATTCGACAACCGTTAATTCGACAGCGCCGATTTCTTCTGCGCCCTCACCCGACACAGCAGCACACCCAACCGAACAGGATAGGCCGGTGGAAACGCCCAACGAAATCCTCACGGAAGTGCCGGCCTCGCCAAACGTCGTCCCGTTCCGCCCGCTCAACGACGCGCGCCCACCGGTGCTGACGCCGGTCGAGAACAGCGCCTTCGATGAACTGGCCCGTCAGCTTTCGGCAAGGCTGGAAAGTGAAGGCGGACTGTTTCAAGCGAGCGAGCCGTCCGAACCGCCTCACGCCGTCACGTCGGCATCGCTGACGAGCGAGACAACGGCAACCCATGTCGCGCCTCCGACCTGGCTCGCCGAGCCCGAAGCGCCGGCGCGCGGCGAAAGCAGGCGCGACAAGACACTGCTCGACCTTCTGCCGACCGGCGTGATGATCTACCGGCTCGACCGCCTGCTCTACGCCAACAGCGCCTTCCTCGAGCGCATGGGCTATCCGAGCCTGCACGCGCTGGAACAGGCCGGCGGCGTCGATGCACTTTATGTCGAGCCCGGCGTCTCGAGCGCGAGCAGCACGTCCGACACCGGCACGCCGGTGAGGATTTCATCGCCCGAGGCGCCGTCCGCCGGCGCCATCGACGCACGCCTCCACACCATCGATTGGGACAACGACAGCGCGCATGCGCTGATCTTTGCCGGCGCGTTCGAGCAAGGCATCATCGCCGCGCCCTCGGTCGAACCGCCGATGCCGCCCGTCGCCGAAGCCGAGCCGTCCGCCGTCGGCCAGGCCAATGCGGAAGAACTTGCCGCCATCCTCGATACCAGCGCCGACGGCATCCTGATGTTCGATGCGCTGGGCAATGTGCATTCCTGCAACCGCAGCGCGGAAAACCTGTTCGGCTATGACGGCGACGAACTGACCCAGCGCAATCTCGCCAGCCTGTTCGCGCCCGAGAGCGAAGGCATCGTCAAGCAGTATCTCGAGAGCATCAGCGGCACCGGTGTCGCGAGCCTTCTCGAACACGGCAACGAGATCCTCGGCCGCAAGCGCAGCGGCGACCTCATCCCGCTGTCGATGACGATCGGTCGGACGCGATCCAATGGTCCGAATTTCTTCGCGGTGTTCCGTGATCTGACGCCGATCAAGAAAGGCGAGAGCGAGCTGCGCGAGGCGCAGCGCCTGGCCGATCGCACCGCGAACGCCAAGGCCGATCTCTTGGCGCGGATCAGCCACGAAATCCGCACGCCGCTGAATGCGATCATCGGCTTTGCCGAAGTGATGATCAGCGAACGTTTCGGCGCGCTCGGCAACGAGCGCTATATCGAATACATGAAGGACGTCCGCACCTCCGGCCAGCGTGTGGTCGCGGTGCTCGACGACATGACCGATCTCAGCCGCATCGAGACCGGCAAGCTCGACCTCGCCTTCACCAGCCAGAACCTCAACGATCTCGTCGAAAGCTGCGTTGCGATGATGCAGCCGCAGGCGAGCCGCGAACGCATCATCATCCGCACCTCGCTGGCCTCGATGCTGCCACCGGTGGTGGCCGACGGTCCGGCGCTGCGCCAGATCACCATGAACCTGATCGGCAATTCGATCCATCTCACCAACGCCGGCGGCCAGGTTATCGTGTCGACCGCGCTGACCGATTTCGGCGACGTGGCGCTGCGCATCCGCGACAGCGGCCCTGGCCTCAACGACAACGAGGTCGCGGCGGCGATGGAGCCGTTCCGTCAGCCGGCGCCGCTCGATCAGTCGCCCGAGGCCGCGGTCAGCCTGTCGCTGACCAAGGCGCTCGTCGAAGCCAATCGCGGACAATTCAACATCAAGACCGGCGCGCGCTCGGGCACGCTGGTCGAGGTGGTGTTTTCGCGGGCGGTGGCCAAGACTTAAATCCGCGCGCCGCGGCGCTTCTCTTCTTCTCCCCCCTGTAAGGGGGAGGTTCAGCTCACCAGCCCTAGGCTTCGCGATCGCGTGCGTGTCGCGCGCGCTCCTTCGTCGCGGCGCTGACGATTTCCTCATTGGTATGGGCATGGCCCCAAAGGCCCCAGCCGCCCGGTACCGCCTCGGTCAGAACCACCCAGGTCCGGTCTTTCAGACCGTCGTCGCCGGCAGCCCTGGCCACGAGGTCGGTGAGCTGGCGCACCACGGCGATCTGCTTGGCGCGGTCGAGCGCGCCGGCATTGGTGAGAACCTGAACGCGCACATAGTTGGAATCGCCGTCCGCGTTCGAGATCGCGCCGGGCGCGAGCTCATGCACGAAGGTTGCGGTATTCTTGCGAAACATCGGAATGTCCGGCACCTGCTCGATCGATTTGACGATCGCGGCGGCCTCTTTGGCCAATGCATGGGGATCGCCAAAAGTGCCTGCGGTGGCGTAGATATCAATCATCGGCATCGACGGCGCTCCTCCGGTTGGGCCACGCCCAGACTACAAGGACCGCCGCCGAATGTTTTGACAATTGTCATAGCCGCCGAACGATTGAGGCACGCCCGGCGGATGCACCTAAAGGAAGCGCAGACGCCTAGAGAAAGTCCGCGATGGCATCGAGAAACATTTTTGGCGCCTGCAATTGCGGGACGTGGGCGCAGCCGGTCAGGATCTTCAGCCGCGCATCCGGCAGCAGCGCCGCGAGCTCGTGCGACATCGGCGGCGGCGTCGCCTCGTCATGTTCGCCGACCAGAACCAGCACCGGGATTTTGACCTTTGGCAGTTCAGGGCGCAGGTCGAGTTCGGCGAGCTGCGCGCAGGCCGCCTGCAACACCTCGGGATCGGTCTTCAGAAAGGCCTCGCGGCGGTCGCGCATCAGATCGGGATGACCGGCCTGAAAATCGGGCGCGAACAGCCGCCGCATCGCGACATCGGTGATCGCGGCCAGGCCCTTGGCCTTGGCTGCCGCCGCCATGTTGCGGAAGGCCTGACGGCCCTCTTCGGAGAACGCCGCGCCGCAATCGGCGAGGATGAGTTGGCTCGCGATGTCAGGGTGGCGGATCGCCATCTGCAAGGCGACGAAGCCGCCATAGCCGTTGCCGAGCACGGTGACGTCTGTCCCGCCCGCGGCATCCCTCACCACCTCGGCCATCCGGTCGGCTACCTCGGCAAGCGAGCCGCCCGCCGCCTGCGAACCGCCAAAGCCCGGCAGTTCCGGCACCACGACGCGGTGCGATCGCGCCAGTTCCGGCTCGATCGAGGCAAAACTCGCCCGGTCCGACAATAGCGAGTGAAACAGGAACAGGGCCGGCCCCTCACCGGACACCGCCGCATTGACGCTGCCGTGGGCGAACAATCGATCCATGCGGGGTCCTTCTTTTGTCTTGGAGCGGGACGGATGAGGAAGCGTGAGACGGAACCGATTGATAGATCAAACCACGGACATTTCAAGCCCTCGGCGCTTGACGTGATATTTCACGAATGCAACATAGCGTACGAAATTCAGCGGAAAACATCATGCTTTTGCGTGACAATGTCTATGAGAGCCTGCGCTCTGATATTCTGAACTGCCGTCTCGCGCCGGGCGACGACGTGCGCGAGCAGGACTTGGCCACCCGCTATGCCGTCAGCCGCCAGCCGGTCCGCGAGGCGCTCTTGCGGCTCGAGCGCGAGCACCTCGTCACGGTGCAGCCGCGCCAGGGCTATCGCGTCAATCCGAGTTCGCTGTCGGACGCGCGCGACCTGTTGCGATTTCGTCTGGCGCTGGAGCCGGCCTGCGTGGCGGAAGCGATCGAACATGCAGCGGACAAGACGCTCAAGGCGCTCGATAGCTTCCGAAAGTTTGCCGGCAACCGCGAAGACTTCATCAGCTATAACCGCGCGTTTCATTCGGCGCTGGCGCAGGCTTCCGGCAATCGCCGCATGGCCGGCGCGTTGTGCGATCTGATCGGACAGGCGGACCGTCTCGTCCGTGTCAGCCTCGCCAATGTCAGGGATCACGACCCGACCCAGCTCGTGAAGGAACATGGCGAGCTGATCGAGGCGATGCAGCGCCGCGACCGCCGGCGCGCGCAGGGCCTCATCAAGGCCCATATTCAACAGACCGAAAAGCGCGTGCTGCCGGCACTCAAGCGGAACGCCGTGATCGTGGAGGAGAAAACAACATGAATATTCCCGCCAAGCCCGGCACCTCATCGATCGAGATCCACGGCAACTTCGTCGACGGCCGCGAAATCGAAGCCGGCCAGGGTCCGATGCTCGACGTGCGCAATCCGGCGACCGGCGAAGTGATCGCGCAGATCCCGAATTCGACCGCCGAAGATATCGACCGCGCCATGAAAAGTGCGCGCGCGGCCTTCGAGGGCAAGGCCTGGGGCGGCATGGACGTGCGCGCCCGCGCCCGGCTCGTCAACAAGCTCGCCGACGCGTTCGAGGCGAATCTCGATCAGCTCTATAAGCTCGAGACGCTCAACAATGGCCGCCCGGTCAACGAAACCCGCGCGCAGCTCTCCCGCCTGCCGGATTTCTTCCGCTATTTCGCCGGCCTTGCGCTCGCCCGCCGCGACTCGGTGATCCCCGTCGAAGGGCCGTACCTGAACTACACGCTGCGCACCCCGATCGGCATCGTCGCCAACTGCACGCCGTTCAACCATCCCCTGATGATCCTGTGCAAATCGCTGGCCGCGGTGCTGGCATCGGGCTGTGTTACCGTGGTGAAGCCGTCCGAATACACGCCGCTGACGACGCTCAAGCTTGCGAAGATCTTCACTGACGCAGGCCTGCCGCCGGGTGTGTTCAACGTCGTGCTCGGCCTCGGTCAAAGCGCGGGCAAGATGCTCGCCGAACATGGCGATATCGATAAATTGGTCCTGACCGGCGGCACCGAGGCCGGTCGCATCGCCGGAAGTGCTGCCGCGAAAGTGTTCGCGCACCAGACCATGGAGCTCGGCGGCAAGACGCCGGTGATGGTGTTCGACGACTACGACATCGACCGCGCGGTGAACTATGCGGCGTTCGGCGCCTTCATTGGCGCCGGCCAGACCTGCATCTGCGCTTCGCGCCACCTGGTGCAGGCCTCGATCTACGACGAATTCGTCGCCAAGCTGAAAGCCAAGGCCGAGACCATCCGCATCGGCGATCCCTCCGATCCCGCCACGCAGCTCGGCCCGGTGATCTCGGCGCGGCAGCGCGACCGCGTGTTGTCCTATTGCAAGTTCGGCCACGAGGACGGCGCGCGGCTCGTCGCCGGCGGCGTGGCACCGAAAATCGCAGGTTTCGAGAACGGCTACTTCGTCGAGCCGACGGTGTTCGCCGACGTGAAAGCCGACATGCGCATCTTCCAGGAGGAAGTGTTCGGCCCGTTCACATCGGTCACGCCGTTCAAGGACGAGGCGGATGCCTTGCGCCTTGCCAACGATTCACCGTTTGGGCTGGCGGCCGCGATCCGCACCCGCGACGTCGCCCGCGCCCATCGCGTCGCGGCGGGCGTGAAATGCGGCATCGTCTGGATCAACGATCATCACCGGCTCGATCCGGCCTCGCCCTGGGGCGGCGTCGGCGATTCCGGGGTGGGACGCGAATGCGGCACTGAAAGCTTCGACGATCATTTCAACGTCAAGAGCGTCATGGTCGCAACCAATGACGCGCCGTTCGACTGGTACCGTGACACGGCCGGCCAGCGGCGGTTGAATTAAGCGTAAGACGTGACGCCGGCCGAGAAGCCGGGGCGCGAGACAATAAGGGGGGACTTTCATGACTGCTGCAGTCAACGCCGGCGCGCGGCTCGACCGGCTGCCGATCTCGTCGTTTCACTACCGCATCTTCGCTTTGGTCGGCGCCGGCATGTTTTTCGACGGATATGACCTCTATGTTGCCGGCGGCGTGCTCGCCGCAACGGTCAAATCCGGTTTCTCGACCGCGGCGCAGAATTCGCAGTTCCTGTCGCTGACCTTCGTCGGCATGACGATCGGCGCCCTGGTCACGGGCTTTGTCGGCGACAAATACGGCCGCCGCTTCACCTACCAGATCAACCTCCTGATCTTCGGCTTTGCCTCGCTCGCCGCCGCCTTCGCGCAGGACATGACCCAGCTCATCATCTGCCGCTTCGTGCAGGGGCTGGGGCTCGGGGCCGAAATCGTGGTCGGCTATTCGACGCTGACCGAATTCGTTCCGCCGAAGACGCGCGGGCGCTGGCTCTCGATGATGGCCTTCATAGTGGTCGCGGGATTTCCGGTCACCTCGCTGCTCGGCTATCTCATCATTCCCAATTTCGGCTGGCGGCCGATGTTCGTGATCGCCGGCATCGGCTCCTTGTTCGTCTGGTATCTGCGAAAGAACCTGCCGGAATCGCCGCGATGGCTGGAATCGGAGGGACGCAACGAGGAAGCCGCCGCCCTGATGCAGGCGATCGAAAAAGAAGCAGCCGGCGACCAACCGTTGCCGCCAGCGGTGTGCGCACCGCCCGTCGTCCCGTTCGCCGCCAGCGATCTGATCAAGCCGCCACTGCTCCAGCGCATGATCGTCGGCGCCTGGGTGCTGATCACGATCAACACGCTGATCTTCGGCTTTGTGATCTTTCTGCCGCAGTTCTTTCTGCGCCAGGGACTGACGATCACCAATTCGCTCGCTTATACGCTGGTGCTGTCGGCGGCGTCGCTGGTCGGATGCGCGTGCGGCGCCTACGCCTCGGACGCCATCGGCCGGCGCTGGAGCATCATTGGCGCTTCCGTCGTCACCATCGTCAGCGGCTATCTCTATGCCCGTTTCGATGCCGCCTCCGATCCCGCGATCGTGCTCAGCGTCGGATTCATCCTCGTGGTCGCGATCTACGTGCAGACCGCGATCCTCTATGGCGTCTATACGACGGAGTTGTTCCCGACCGAGATCAGGCTCACGGCGAACGGCATCTGCAACTTCTTCGGACGCGGCGCCACCGTGGTGTCACCCTTCATCGTCCTGGCACTGGTGACCAACTACAAATTGCCCGGCGTGGTCTGGCTGATGATTGCTCTCGTGGTGGTGCAGATTCTGGTGGTGTGGGCCTGGGGCGTCGAGCCGCGTAACCGCGGGCTGGAGGACGTCGCAAAGGCGAAAACGTGAAAATTTAGAGTCGTCATTCCGGGTCGCGCAAAGCGCGAACCCGGAATCTCGCGCCGCAACTTCGAGATTCCGGATCGGTCCGCACGTGTGCGGACCGTCCGGAATGACAGGTCAAGCGTTCTTCAGCGCCACCCGAAACTCGGCTTCGGTCTTTGCCTCCATCATTCGCTGCACAGGCCTGCGGTCCACGACCAGCCGCAGCAGATCCGGCCTGGAATAGTGGCCGCCGATGTCGGACAGTGACTTTGCCGCAAGGACGGCTTCGCGCGATCCTTCGGCGATCAGAATCGTTTCTCCCTCGCCGGGACCGGCAATGATCTCGCCGCGGGGATCGATGATGCAGCTGTCGCCGGTGTACTCGATCGTCGAGAGTGCGCGGTACCGCTCCGGCGTATCGGCGTGGGAACGCATGCCGCCAACCGCGATGACGTAACACGCAGCCTGCGAAGCGAAGGCACGCGACAACAATAATTGGCGGCCAGAGCGGGCTCGGCGACGGCGGCGCGCTTGCAGCTTCGCGTCCCGGCCATGCCGCGACATGGATCTGCGTGCCCTGAGCTGCAAGCGCATAACCGGGCAGCATCGCGTTGTGCTCCCAGCAATTGAGCCCGCTGATCCGTCCATAAGGCCGTTCGTGGACGCGGAGGCCCGTCGCGTCGCCATCACCCCATACCGAGCGCTCGTTGAACGTCGGCTTGATCTTGCGATGACGACCGAGAATGATGCCCTCCCGACCGATGAACAGCAGTGTACAATACACGCTGGCCCTGGTGATATCGTCGCGCTCCGCCACGCCGATCACGACGTCAAGGCCCGCGCACCTCGCCGCCTCGCATAGCGCATCGGTCGCCGGACCGGGAATGTCGACGGCATTGTCGAGATAGTCCGCCATCGCCTGCCACGTCAGCGGCGACAGCGGCGCGTTGCAGAAGAATGGATAGCCGGGCAGCCAGGTTTCGCCGAAGGCCGCGATAGTCGCACCCATTGCGCCGGCTTCGGCGATTAGGCGGCAGGCCTTTTCGACTGACGCATCGCGATTGAACGGCACTGCTGCGGCCTGAATGGCCGCGAGCATAAAGCGATCACTCTCTGACATGACACTACCAGCGCTAGTCTGCGCCCTTGCGCGCGGCATCGAGCGCGCCTTCGAGCAACGCCAGTGCCTTGACGCGGCGCCGCCGTGCCAATCGCGCGACACCGACCTCGCGCTGGTGCTCGCCGGCGATCAGCGCCTGGATATTCGGCAGCGGCTGAATCGCGCCGCGGCTGCCCCATTCGCCGTCCGGAGTTTCGGTCGGGAAAACCCAGACACGCTTCGCCACATCTTCGTATTTGCCGCCGTCGGCGCGCACCACGGCATCGGTGACATCCTTCACCAGCACCTTGCGGATCGCGTCGGTATATTGGCCTTCGGGCACTGTGGAGACGATGCGGTAACGCGGCATTGTCGCGCGCTCGCCAGCGACGAACACCGCCGCAGGCCGATGCACGAACACCCACGTGACGCTCTGCGCCACCTGGTTGTCGGCGCCAAAGCCCTCATGGGTGATCAGGATATCGGTGAGTTCCTTCATCAGGCGCGCTTCGGCTTCCGGCTTCAAGGCACCTTCGGGAATCGTAACGTCGATCATCGGCATGTCGAACCTCGCTTGTTTGCTTGGACGACCGAGATCTAGAAGCGAGGCGACTGCGATCGTAGTGGCGATATCGCCATCTTTCGTGCAAAATCGGACAAGCGCCGGAAGGGGTCTCAATTGGCGGAGGAGAAGCGACGCTGATAATCTCGTGGCGATAATCCGGTTTCGCGCTTGAACAGGCGGCGGAAGGTCGAGAGATCGCGGTACCCGACGCGCTCGCCGACCGCATCGACGGTCAGACGCTTTGCCTGCAACAAACGCTTAGCCACATCGACGCGCAGTGACTGAAGATACTGCAGCGGCGCTTCACCGGTCGCGCGCTTGAACCGCCGGTTGAGCGTGCGTTCGCTGACCGAGAGGGCACCTGCGAGTTCGCCGAGATTGAAGCCGGCCTGCAGCGACTTCTGCATCGCCCGCTGGGCGCGCGCGACCAGCGCATCCGAATGCTCCGCCTCCTCTTCCATCGCTGCGTAGGACGCCTGCGAGGCACGATTGCGGTCGATCAGCATGATGCGGCCGACCTCGCCGGCAACGCGCGCGTCCAGCAACTTCTCGACGATCCGCAGCGCCATATTGAGCGCGGTCGTCACCGCGCCGCTGCAAATGATGTTGTTCTGCTCGGTCAGTATCTCGGATACGCTTAATTCGACTGCAGGATAGCGCTGCGCAAAGATCTTGGCCTTTGCCCAATGCGTGGTCGCAAGTCCTCCTTCGAGGAGCCCAGCTTCCGCGAGAATGAAACTGCCGGTGCAATAGGACGCCAGAAGCGCGCCGCGCTGATGTTGGGCGCGAAGTGCCGAACACAGCGGCTTCATGAGGTCGGCTCTCGCAAAGAAGCGCTCGACGTCGGTCACGAACGGACCGGGGACGATCACCGCATCGGCCGCACTCCGCGGCCCGATCGGACCGTCAACGTTGATCACCTGCCCGGACGCGGTCCGGATCGGTTTGGCGTCGAGCGATTCCAGCCGCCATTTCAAGCTCTGCGCATTGCCACCCTGTTTCTTGGACCAGAAGTAGTTGGCGGCCGTGAAGACGTCGAGGCAACCAGCGACGCTGGAGGCGAGAATATCGTCGTAGACCCAAATCTTAATGAGCGGCATGGCGTCGTGTCTGATTTTCCCTGAATTGAGGCAATCTTGCCATCGCGGGGCGGCCGAACGCAACCGCATGCCAAGCATGCAGCATAGCCTGTCATGCTCGGTGTTCTGCCGGGCATCCAGGTCTCGGACGATTCGAAAGCCATTGGATGGCCGGACCAGCCGGCCATCACGAATGTGATGGCGCCTTTACGCGTTCTTCAGCGCCACCCGAAACTCGGCTTCGGTCTTTGCCTTCACCTCGTCGAGCGTGACGCCGTCGGCGAGCTCGATCAGCGCCATGCCGTCCTTGCCGTGCTTGTCGATGGTGAAGACCGCCAGATCCGTCACCACCATGTCGACGACGCGCTCGCCGGTCAAAGGCAGCGTGC
>NZ_DASSRP010000307.1:0-17355 GCF_035701725.1 Bradyrhizobium sp. | reverse complement strand
CTATCTCAAAGCCTGGTATTTCGATTTCGGCGCACATGTCACCAAGGATCAGTTGCTGGCGGAAATCGATGCTCCCGATCTCGACGCCCAGCTTGCGGCAGCCAAGGCGAAATTCAACTCCGCCGAGGCGCTGGTCAAGGTGCGGGAGGCCGAGCGCGCGTTCGCCGAGACGACCTACGCGCGCTGGCGTGAATCGCCGAAAGGCGTGGTGTCCGAACAGGAGACTGAGTCTAAGAAAGCGGAGTTCGGCAGCGCCGATGCTCGCTACAAGGCCGCCGTGGCCGAGGCCAATGTCAACCAGAGCGAGGTTGACCGCCTTACAGCTCTTGAGCACTTCAAGCGCATCAGGGCGCCTTTCGACGGCATCGTGACCCAGCGCAACACCGACGTCGGCGCGTTGATCAACGCCGGCAGCGGTGTCGGTGGCGGCACCGGACCGCAGCTTTTCAAGGTTGCCGACGTGCATGAGATGCGGGTGTTCGTTCAGGTGCCGCAGGAAATGTCGGCGAATATGCGGGCCGGGCTGACCGCCGAAATGACCCTGCCGCAATATCCGGACAGGACCTTCAAGGCGGTCGTGTCGACGACGTCGCAGGCCATCAACAAGTCCTCGCGGACCCTGCTCGTCGAGTTGCATTCCGCCAATACCGACAACCTGCTGCAGCCGGGCACGTTTGCTCAAGTGCGTTTCAATCTGGCCGACAGCCCGGGGACGATACGCATCCCGACCAGTGCGCTGATCTTCCGTGAACATGGAGCGCAACTTGCCATTGTCGGTCCCGGCGACAAGATCGAAATGAAGTCGGTGAAGCTTGGTCGCAACCTCGGAACGGAGTTCGAGGTGTTGAGTGGGCTGTCGCTGAACGATACGGTCGTCAACAGTCCGCCGGATTCATTGTCGGAGGGCGAACAGGTCAGGGTGGCGAAGGACACCCCCCCGGCTCCCGCGCATGAGGCGGCGGTGAAATGAGCGAGGCCGGGGGGCATTTCAACAGGGAACCGACCTCAAAAGCCACCGCACGGATTGACGGCGCGCGGTCGACGCATCCAAATCAATGGCGTGCGCTATCTTGCGCCCGCGGGGAGCAGTTTGCGGTGTCTGGATTAGGTGCATGAGAATACGTCGTTTCGCATGCTTGGTCGCATGTGCGGGGGCCCTTGGTGGCTGCGCGCTCGGCCCGGACTATTTCACGCCAGATGCCGCCATTCCTGCGAGCTTCACCGTCCCGCCGGCCGGCAGCGGGGGGCAATCGGGCGGCAACGGCGATCACTGGCAATGGTGGCGGACGCTGCGCGATCCGCATCTCAACCGCCTCATCGACCTTGCGATCCAGAACAATCTCGACCTCAAGATCGCGTTGGATCGCTTGCAACAGGCGCGATTGCAACTGGTCGTGATCGGCGCGCAAGCGGTGCCGCAGCTCAATGGCAGCGCCGGCGGCGGCGTCGGCACCGGAACCGATGAGACCAAGGGCAGGGCTGCGCAAGCCCTGCGCGACGGCGACAACAGCACGGGTCTGAAGAAGGTCAGCGCGATCGGCGGTCTCGACGCGGAATGGGAGATCGATTTCTTCGGCAAGGTTGCGCGCCGCCTCGAATCGCAGGTCTATACCGCGGAGGCTTTGAAAGAGGCGCGCGACTGGGTTTATGTCGTGATCGCCGCCGACGTCGCCCGCTTGTATTTCGATTTGCGCGCGCGGCAGGAACGGCTGCAGATTCTTTATCGTGACATCGAAGCGTCGCGTAAGGTGCTCGATCTGGCGCAGACCCGTCTCGATCGCGGCCTGACCAACGAGCTGGATGTGCTGCTGGCCAAGCGTCAGGTCGAGACCCTGCAGGCCGATGTCGAGCCGCTCAAGGCGCTGATCGAAGCCAACGGCTACGCGATCGCAGTTCTGCTCGGCGAATATCCGGAAGCGATTGCTCGCGACCTGCGCCGTCCTGGCGCGGTGCCGCGCCTGCCGCCCCGGGCGCCAGTCGGCACGCCAGTCGATCTGTTGCGCCGTCGTCCGGATATCCGCGAGGCCGAGCGCTTCCTGGCTGCCGCCGTCGCCGAGATCGGCGCGCGGACTGCCGACCTGTTCCCGAGCGTGGCCATTACCGCCGGCGGAGGTGCCCAGACCGGTCCCCGATCCGGTTCGACGATTCCGATCACCTGGATCGGCTCGGTGGGACCGACGTTGAGCGCACCAATTCTCGACTTTGGCGCGCTCGATGCCAAGATCGAGATCGCCGACTATCGGGCGCATGAGCTTGCCTCTGTCTACAAGCAGACGATTCTGGTCGCAGTGCAGCAAGTCGACGAAGCCAACGCCTCGTATCAGGGTTACCGGCAAAGCGTGCGCAGCCTCGACACCGCGATCGACGCGGCGCGTCAGGCTACCAAGGTGGCTACCGAGCGTTACGACCGCGGCCTGACCGACTTTCTCAACGTGCTCGACGCTGAACGGCAGCAGTTCGCGCTGGAACAGCAGCGCGCCGAGGTGGTACGGCTTGCAGGCGACAGTTTCGTGGCGCTCTATAAAGCGCTGGGCGGCGGCTGGCCGCCGGACGAGATCATTCCGCCGGTCAGGCACCCCGATCCGGCGGTG
This sequence comes from Bradyrhizobium sp., assembly GCF_035701725.1. Classification (GTDB taxonomy): domain Bacteria; phylum Pseudomonadota; class Alphaproteobacteria; order Rhizobiales; family Xanthobacteraceae; genus Bradyrhizobium. The sequence goes on along the minus strand of NZ_DASSRP010000307.1, from coordinate 14,764 downwards.
GTTGCAGCCGTCAAGCGTCTGGCACAGGACCCGCCGCATGCGAGGCCGCCATTGCCGCCTCCGGGGATGACCCCCTGACGAAGCAAGGAGCAGGCCTTTGACGACGAAGCCTGAGGCTCATCCCAAGTCCATTCTCCTCGTCGAGGACGAGAAGGAGATGGCGGACGAGATCAAGGGCGAACTCGAAGGCAAGGGCTACGTCGTCCGCCAAGCCTCGATTGCGGAGGCTGCGGACGCGGCGCGGGTCGGGGACATCGCCATGATGATCATGGATCGGATCGTGTTCGGCGAGGACAGCCTCGTGACGCTTGAGGCCCTGCGCAAGGAAGGCGTCAAGGTGCCGGTCCTGGTCATCTCAGCCTTGTCTTCCGTCGACGAGAAAGTGAAGGGGCTGAAGGCCGGTGGCGACGACTACCTGACCAAGCCGTTTGCGATGGTCGAACTCTCGGCGCGGGTCGAAGCGATGCTGCGCCGGCTCGATGACGTGCGCATCACCAAATTGCGGGTCGGCGATCTCGAAATGGACCTGATCGAGAAGACCGTGTATCGCGGCGGCAACAAGATAGAGCTGTTGCCGCGCGAGTTTCGCCTTTTGGAATATTTTCTACGCCACCCTGGACGGGTCATCACCCGAGCCATGCTGCTGCAGGAGGTCTGGCAGTATCATTTTTCGCTCGAGACCAACGTCGTCGACGTCCATATCAGCAACCTGCGGAAGAAGATCGATACCAAGGGCATGCCCTCGCTGATCGTGAATATCCGCGGAGCAGGCTTCATGCTGCATGCGAATGCTTGAATTTTTCCGCTCGTCGGCAGTGCGCGTCGCGCTTGCCTTCGTGTTCGTCACGACCTTGGCAACCACGGTGGTGTTCGGCCTGGTGTACTTGCGGATCGGCGAAGCCAACGAAGCCAGAAACCGGCTCATCCTGGAAACCGAAGCGGCCAAGAGCGCCAACCGGTCGGTCGAGGAGCTGAGAAACGCCTTCGAGGTCAGGCTGACCAATGATTTGCGGCGCATCGATTATGCCGCCCTGTTCGATTCGAACCGCAAGCCGATGTTCGGCAATATCGATGCCCTGCCGGCAATTCCGGTGGATGGCAAGGCGCACTTCGTTCCGGCGACCCGCGCGCCGGGTAGCGATAACCGGCTGGAGCCGGTCATTTTCGTCGCGCTGCAGCGTCCCGACGGCAACATCATGTTGCTCGGCCGCAGTCTGCTGGAGACCTTGGCTTTCCGCCGCATCGTGCAAAGCGCGCTGGTGTCAGGCTTGGCGCCGATGCTGTTGCTGGCGCTTGCGATCGGCGCCTACTTCGCCCGCCGCTCGTCGCGCCGCCTCACGACCATCCACGACGCCATCGCGCGGATCATGAAAGGCGACACGGATTTGCGGCTGCCGGTCGGTTCGGGGCGCGATCCGATTGCGCAGATATCGCGGGACGTCAACCTGATGCTGGACGAGATCGGCCGCCTGTTGGTGCAGCTCAAGGGTGTCGGCGACAACATCGCGCACGACCTGCGCAGCCCGCTTGCCGTCGTTCACGCCCAGCTCGAACGTGGGCTCGAGAGTTCAAGCGACGAACAATTGCGCATGGCGGCGAAGCAGGCGCTCGCCCACATCGACAAGGCCATGTTGACGGTGGCGGCGCTGTTGCGCCTTGCCGACGTCGAATACCATCCGAAATCGCGCAACTTCCAGTCGATCGATCTGTCGGCGATCTGCGCCGACCTGTTCGAGTTCTACGAGCCGCTCGCCGAGTCGAAATCGATCAAGATGACGCTGCAGACCCAGTCGCCGGTTCAGATCCAAGGCGACGGTGACCTGATGCGCGAGGCGGTATCGAACCTGATCGGCAATGCCATCAAGTTCACGCCCGACAATGGCTGCGTCAGCATCTCGGTGACGAGGGAAGACGGGCTGCCGGTGGTGAGGGTTCGCGACAATGGTATCGGCGTCGAGCCGGCGGAGCGTGACCAGATATTCAAACGCTTCTATCGCACCTCGAGCGGTCATCGCGTTCCCGGCAGCGGCCTTGGCCTGAGCATCGCCGCCGCGATCGCCAACCTGCATGAATTCGATCTGCGCTTTAATGACAATAATCCGGGCGCCGTGTTCGAAATGGTCGGACGCAGGCGATAGGCCGCGCCGTCGGATCCGGTAACAATCTGTTAACCAAGAATTGGCAAAGCTCGACGCAGCTACTTCACAAAATTTCAGCCGACCTGCTGCCTCCGACGATGACGCCCCCGAATCAGATCTCACCGCCCGCGAGCGCTTCAGCAGCTAACGACACCCCCGGCTCGATCGCCCAGCAGCAACTGCGTCTGGGCCTTGCTCTGTACAGGGAAGGAAAGGCTACGGACGCCATCGCCGCGTTTCAGCAGGGGCTGCTCGATGCCGAAAAGAGCGGGATGGAATCGACCGAGACGGTATCCGAATTGCACGCCCGGCTCGGCAATGTCGCAGCCGCGTGCGGCGACGTTCAGCTCGCCAGCGAGAATTATCAGGCGGCATTGACGATCGCGCCGCACCTGACCAATTGCTGGTGCAGCTTTGCCGACCTTCATCTGAGATGCGGGCAGCACCAAAGCGCGATCGAGCTCTATCTTCAGGCGCTGCGGCTCAATCCGCGGCATTGGGCGGCGCGCGCCAACCTGGTCCAGGCGCTGATGGCGGGCAAGCAACACCTCGTTGCCAAGGCGATCCTGATCGAGCTGAAGGGCGAACGCCCGCAGGATGCGCGTATTCACCATCTGCTTGGCAAGGCGCTGTTCGAACTGAACGAGATCGAGCCGGCGATCGCAAGTTTTCAGGAGGCGGTCGTCCTCAATCCGCAGGACGCCGAAAGCCTCAACTGGATCGGAGCGCTGAAGCAGGCGGCCGGTGACGAAAGGGCGGCACAAACCGCCTATGCGGAGGCGGCGCGGATCGAACCGTTGATCCGGCGCCCCGCTGTGCAGCAACCGGCGGAATTTCGTGTGCTGGCGCTCTATGCGCCGTTCGGGGGCAATACGCCGACCGAGTATCTGTTTCAGGACGCGTTCTTCGATACCGACACGCTCGCGCTGTTTCCCGAGCGCGAATACGACACGGCCGCGCTCGGTGAGAATATCCACCTTGTGATCAATCTGGTGTCCGACGCCGATCAGACCGGGGCCCTGTTGCCGCTCGCGGCCGACCTGGTCGATCGGCTCGGTCTGCCGACCCTGAACCATCCGCGCCGGATCGCGCAAACGACGCGCGATGCGGTTGCCGCATTGCTTGGCGGAATCCCGCACTGCCGCGTTCCGCAGGCGTTGCGGCTGCCGGCCGGGGCCGATTGTTCCGAAGCGGCGCTCAAGGCGCTTTTGCCGTTCACGTCGAGCTGTCTGGCGCGACCCGTGGGCACCCATGGCGGCGACGACTTCGAAAAGGTCGAAGACCTTGCGGGCCTGTCGGCGTTCCTGTCGCAGCGGCCGGACCACGACCACTATCTGATCGAATACATTGACTATCTTTCCGCCGACGGTTATTTCCGGAAATACCGATTCATCTTCGTCGACGATCAAATCCTGCCCTATCACCTGTGCATCGGTCGCGACTGGAAGCTGCATCATATCAATACCGACATGGCCCATCACGCGTGGATGCAGCAGGAAGAAGCGGCGTTCCTGAATCAATCCGCGGCGGTGTTCGGGCCAGCGCAGATGCAGGCGCTGCAGGACATTCGCGCCCGCATGGGACTTGATTATTGCGGCATCGATTGCGGCCTTGATCGCGACGGCAACGTCGTGGTGTTCGAGGTCAACGCCTCGATGCTGGTCCACGCCCGCAACGAAGGCTTTTTGTACAAGACGCCGGCGGTGGAGCGCATCAAGCGCGCTTATGATGCGATGCTGCGGAAACTGGCCAGGCCGCGCTAAAATCTCATCGCGAGGAGGCGCGTCTTCGCGCGCTTCGGACGATTTTTGCATCGCCGGGAAAACCATGAAGCCCCGATTTCTTATCCTTCGAGACGCCGCGAACGCGGCTCCTCAGGATGAGGAGGAACGCCAGCTGTGGGCGGCTCGTCTATTTCAGTTCCTGCGCCTGCAACAGCACCGATAACGTGCCCTGGCTGAGCCGCCCGGATGGATCGCGCGGCCTGCGGTTGGCTGTCTCGATCTCGGGAAAGTTCTGCGGCGGAAGCCGGACCTGCATCGCTTGTGCGGATGTGCCGGTTTCGCGTGCCTCGGTGGTCTCGTCGAGTTCGCCGAGCAGGCCGACGCCGAGGCGACGCTTCTTCTCGGCCTTCCTGGGCTTCAGCGGCGGCGTATAAATGATCGGTGGCAGTGTGTGATGTTTTGACATGTCTCATGGCCTTCGTGAGCAAACCCACGCAACCGACACACCCCCCAAGATCAGCCAAGCAAGCCTCAGGCCAGATAAATTAGCCTTGTAAATCAACGCCCAATAGTGCGGGCGCCGTTAAGTGCCCGGCAAGCTTTGCCTGTCGGGCACGCGCGAAGACCGGAATGTAGGTTCTAGCTGCGCACCTTGCGGCCTTCGATCGGATATTGCGGATCGTTGTAGCCCGGCGTCGAGGGATGGCCGGTGGCGACAAGGCGGTCGATCAAGGCTTCGTCCTCCGCGGTGAAGCGATAGTCGAGCGCCCGGACGTAATCGTCCCACTGCTCCTCGGTGCGGGGACCTGCCACCACGCCGGTGACGAAGGCAGAGTTGAGCACCCAGCCGACCGCGAACTGACCGGCGGTGATGCCGCGCGCCTCCGCATGTTTGCGCACTTCCTGCGCCAGTTGCAGGGATTCCGGCCGCCACTCCGTCTGCATCATGCGGGTATCGCTGCGTCCTGCGCGGGTGCCGGCGTCGGGCGCGGCATCCACCTTGTACTTGCCGGTAAGCACGCCGCGCGCGAGCGGGCTGTAGGCGACGATACCGAGCCCATAATAATGGCAGGCGGGAATGTGTTCGACTTCCGGCATGCGGTTCATCGCGTTGTAGTAGGGCTGGCTCACGATCGGCCGGTCGATGCCAAGATCGTCGCAGATGTTGCAGATTTCGGCGACGCGCCAGGAGCGATAGTTCGAGACGCCGAAATAGCGCACCTTGCCCTGCCTGATCAGTTCGCCCATCGCCCGCACGGTCTCGGCAAGCGGCGTCGCATGGTCTTCCTTGTGCAGGTAGTAGATGTCGATGTAGTCGGTACCGAGCCGCCGCAGGCTTTCGTCGGCCGCTTGCATCACCCAGCGCCGCGACAGGCCGCCCCGGTTGGGATCATCCCCCATCTGGTTGGCGAGCTTTGTCGCCAGCACCCAGCCCGGGCGATTGTTGGAAATCGCGCGGCCGACCACCGTCTCCGAGCCGCCGCTCGAATAGGCGTCAGCTGTGTCGATGAAGTTCACGCCGGCCTCGCGCGCTTTCGCGATGATCCGAGTCGATGTCGCTTCATCGGTCGGGCCGCCGAACATCATGGTGCCGAGGCAGATCGGTGAAACCTTGAGGCCGCTGCGGCCGAGCTGACGATACTCCACGTGGCGCTCCTTTCGATGAGATCAGGAATTATCTTTCAGGATCTTGAACACGCCGCTCGCTGTGGCGACGATCCGCCCTTCCGCCACCACCTCGGCGGTGGTGAAAATCAGCGTGTGGGTTACGCGCACCACGCGCGCCTTCGCGATCAGAAGCTCCCCGATCTGGCCGGCGTCGACGAAGTGCACGTCCATTTGAACCGTGGCGAGAGTCGGTCGCCCCGAAACCTTGCGCGCGACCATGCCTGAGGCACGGTCGGCCAGCGTCATCAACACACCGCCCTGAACGCGGTTGCGGCGGTTATGATGCTTGTGCTCGGCGAGGATCGCGTATTCGTGATTGCCGTCCACGAAGCGCTCCCACAAGGGACCGACGAGGTTCAGAAATCCACTGGTTTCGACCGCGCTCCAGCCCGCCGCTCTGAGCTTTTCGTAGGCCGGTTCTGTCGTCATCGGACGCTTTCTTTGGAGGGAAGCTTTTGGTGCGATTGCGCGGACTTTCTTCAATCGATCGTGGTTCCTAGTCAAGCGTCGCCTTGCGAAGGGCTCTTCTTTCGACCACGATGGCAAAAAAGGGAATAATCGGGAGGTCTGCCATGCGCGGTGTGAGCGCGTTGCTTGCTCAATTGCTGGTCGCGCTTGGCATCGCCGGCGTTGCCGGCGCGCAAACCTATCCCAGCCGCACCATCACGATGGTGGTGCCGTTTCCGCCGGGAGGTTCGACCTCGCTGGTCGGCCGCGTCATCGCCGACAAGATGAGCCAGTTGCTCGGCCAGAGCATCGTCGTCGACAACAGAGGCGGGGCGGGCGGCACGGTCGGCGCCAAGACGGTCGCAAAAAGCGAACCGGACGGTTACACGCTGATGGTCGGCTATACCGGCACGCTCGCGATCGCGCCCTCGCTCTACCGAAACGCCGGCTATGATCCACGGATAGATTTTGTGCCGATCGGCATGATCGGCAGCGCGCCCTCTTCGCTGGTGGTGCATCCGTCGTTCCCCGCGAAGACCGTCGCCGAACTGGTGGCCTACGCCAAGGCCAACCCGGGCAAGGTCAATTTCGGCTCCGCCGGCATTGGCACCGTTGGCCATATCACCGGGGAATATTTTGCGCGGGCGACCGGTATTTCGATCGTTCACATTCCCTACAAGGGGACGGGACCCGCCGTCAGCGATCTGTTGGGCGGACATATTCCGGTGAGCTTCTCGCCGGTCGCCGCAACTGCCGGAAACGTCAAGGCGGGTCTGCTGCGCGGTCTCGCCGTGACGTCGATCCGCCGCAACCAATTATTGCCCGACGTGCCGACAATGGTCGAAGCCGGCGTAACCGGATTCGATGCCGTGCTGGCCTATGGTCTGGTGGCGCCGGCGGGGACGCCGCGCCCGATCATCGACAAGCTCAGTGCGGCGCTGCAAGCCGCGCTCGCTTCCGATGAGGTAAAAAAGCAGCTCGCGCTTGACGGAACCGAGATCACGCCGAGCACGCCGGAACAATATGCCGATTTTATCGACCGGGATGAAAGGAAATGGTCGGAGCTGGTGAAAGCGAGCGGCGTCGAACCGGAGTGAGGGTGGCCTTTCACGAAAAAAGCCGTTCCCGGCCCGCGCCTCGATGCTCTAAAATCAACCCATGTTCCTTGAAAAAATGATTCGTTGTCGCGCCGCCTGGTTGACGCTTGCCCTGACATTTGCGGTGTCGCCGGCGCGGGCCATCGATCGCGCGCCATCTCCGGCCGACGCCATGGCTCAGGCCTCGCCGCTGACGGTCGGGGAATATCGCCGTCTGCTCGCCGAATATCAGCAAGCCCGTGCCGCATTCGAGGAACAAGCGAGCGCCTATTGGAATGCGATCGCCGAGAAGCGGCGCGGACGCAACGCCAAGCGGCGCGAGCATATTCCGCTCACGCTCGACGATTATGTGCTGACGCAGCCGCCGATCTATACGGGACCCAAGCGGCCGGTGAATCCAGAACCCGAGGAGCCGGAAGCAAGGCCGCCACGCAAGGCCATCCCGGTTGTCGGCGATCTCCTGCAAGCCGCCAACGAGCACTACCAGTGGTCGCCGCAAAAGCCGGCGAGCGAGCTCGAGTTCAAGCGCGCCTATGCACGCTACGCGTTGGCCGCAGGTCTTACGCGCGAGCAGGCGGTGCGTGTCTATTCGTTCGAGACCGGCGGCACCGGCAATTACGATGTGCAGGCGGGTATCGAGCACGGCGGCCGGCGCGCGATCTCGACCGCGATCGGTTACAATCAGCTGCTGACGACCAATAGCATCGAGCTGCTTGCCGAAAAGGGACCTGAGCTGGTCCGCGAACTCTCGCAGCAAGCGGCCGCCTCGTCAGGTCCGCGCCGCGAGGCGATGGATCGCAAGGTCGCGGTGCTGAAAAAGATGGTCGCTTATGCGCGTTCGGTACCGGACGATTGGTCGGCTCATCAGAAACTCGCCGATACGCCGCAGGGCTGGGCGCTGCATGCCATGGTGCTCGATATCGACGTCGGTCCGATGCTGCAAACCCACAAGCTCCTGACCTCGGTCATTTTCGCGCGCGCCAAGGGTTACACCCGCCCACTGACCGCCGCTGAACTTGAGATGATGAATCTCACCGGGGACGGCACCGGGCTCGACATGGTGACGATGCCGCAGGCGATGCGCGAGCAGGTGCCGACCTCGAATTTCTTTCAGCGCAGCGGTTACGAGCGCAACCCGGTCGCGATCCGCCACAATACCGTCGCCAAGCTGCTCGCGATCACCGACAGCCGCATGGATGCCAACAGCGGCCTGCCGGGCGCCAGGGAGTTGGCGGCGGCGTTTTGATGTGAGATCCGGTCTTCTTTCCCTCTCCCCTTGCGGGAGAGGGTGGCGAAATAGAGCAAAGCGAGATTTCGCCGGGTGAGGGGTTCGCCTCCGCCGCAAGAGGCCCCTCATCCGCCCTCGCTTCGCGAGGGCACCTTCTCCCGCAAGGGAGAAGGTAGAATGGTCAATTCGCGCCGAACATGAATTTGCCGTCGTCGAGATACGGGCCGGTGCGCATATAGAGCTGCCCGTTGTGCCCGATGAAGAACAGCGTGCCCTTCGGCACTTTCTTGGCGCCCTTCAGCAGCACGCCGGCATTGCTGGTTCCCATCTTGTAGACGTGGGTCTTGCCGTCCTTGTCGTAGGCATAGCCCATGTCCGGCTTCAAATCCCACACCGCCGGTTCCTCGGCGAAGGCTGGCGACGACAATGCGGCGAGCATGCCTGCCGCGATCAGCGGCTTGATCAGAAATCGTGTCATGTCTTCATATCCTCCCCAGGATGTCCCGCCGTCTCACGCAGCGCATGCGTTTTGAACAAATCACGAACGATGTTAGGTCGTCAACACGATGCGATATGAGACCTGCGAACGCCAATGACTTTGTCATTTCCTGCCTTGCACTTCACGACTATCTTTCGTAGCGGGCGGATTGCAGGAAACGTTTTGGGGACTGACGGGATGAAGCATTTATTGAAAATCGCTGTTGGCGTGGCGCTCTTTCTACCATTCGCGGACGCAGCGCGCGCCGACGACTACAAGCTCTCGAACAACCAGCGCATTTCCTGCAGCCGCGGCCTGATGGCCGGCAAATTGAACACCGCGACCTGCAAGTCCTACGCTTATGTCTTCAACACCAAGACATCGGAATATTTCCGCTGTCAGGTGTCGCTGGCGCTGACGCGCGACAACAAGGAAGTCATCAACGTGCAGACCGATGGCGGTTGCACCAAGAAGCCGCGGGTTTTCGATACCGACTCGACCTATTCTTTCGACGCCACCGAGACCGAGCCGCCGAACACCAACTCGTTCTTCGGGCCGGGCGGCTATTCGATCTGGGTCAGCGACAATACCAAGCAGAAGGTCCGCGGCTGCATCACCATCTCTTCGGGGCTGGGTTCGGACATTTCGAAATGTCTCGACATGACGTTCCAGTGAGCGCGGTCTGACCGGCACATGCCACGTCTTCGGCCCGCGCGACTCTGCCGGTCCTGGCTCCTGCTGGAAGGCGCCAACGAGGCCGTGCTTTCCGCTGCGCCGAAAAGCGGCGCCGACGTCCTGATCCAGGAGCTGGAAGACTTCACGCCGCCGGAACTGCGCCCCGCGGCGCGCGCTCTGGCGCCCGATCTCTATGCCGCCTGGCGCGCCGCGGGCCGGATGGTTGGCGTTCGCGTCAATCCGCTCGATCAGGACGGCATGGACGATCTCGCCGCCGTGATGCGGGGCGCCCCCGACATCGTCGGCTTGCCGAAAGTGGCCGAGCCGTTTCATGTCACGCGGCTCGATGAAGCGGTAACACGGTTCGAGCGCGACTATGGCATTCCCGAGGGCTCGACCGCGCTGTTACCGAACATCGAGTTTGCCCGCGGTCTGGTGCAAACCGGCGTGATCGCCAAAGCGAGCCGGCGCACCGCGGCCTGCCTGATGGCTTCCGAAGACATGGCCGCCGATCTCGGCGCCGAGCGCGGGCCGGACGGCGCCGAACTCGCTTATTGCCGCCAGCGCTTTCTGGTCGAATGCGTCGCCGCCGGTGTGGTCGCGGTCGATTGTCCCTATACGTTCAGCGATGCCGACGGCGTTGTGCGGGACACGCGCTGGGCGCGGCGGCTTGGCTATGTCGCCAAGAGCTTGGTCGATCCCGCGCATGCGCCAATCGTCAACGGCATCCTGTCGCCGAGCGCAGACGAAGTCCGGCGCGCCGAACGTCTCGTCGTGGCGTTCGACTCCGCGCGGGCGGCGGGGCAGGGACGGGTCGAGCTTGACGGGGCGCTGGTCGAAATGCCGGCTTATATGACCGCCAAACGCCTGCTCGCCCGTCACCAGGCCATGCAGGCATTCGAGCGGGGCGACTGAATGTAATTCAGCGGGCTGCGAGTTGAATTCGTACTCCCTCCCCCTGAAAGGGGGAGGGCTGGGGGCCCTACACCAAACAAGGCAACGACGAAAAGTGACCCCTCCCGCCGCGCCGTGAGCGCGTCGACCTCCCTCTTTCAGGGGAGGTGAAGGTGCCACTGTTTTCGTCAGTTCAAATCGCAGGCGCTCAATGCCCCATCCGCGCCGAGGCCGGATGGCCCGGCACCTTGAAGCGCTTGCCGGTGTCGGTGACCTTGGTGCCGTTGACTTTCAGGATCGAGAAATCCTGATCCAGATAATTTCCAGCGAGCAGGTATTTGCCATCGGGCGTGAACGCGACCGCCTCGGGCAAGCCGCCGACCTCGATGTCCTGGGTCTTGGTGACCTTCTTGCCGTCGATCTTCAGGATCGAGAGGCTGCCGTTCTTCTGGTGGAAGTAGGCGTTCTTCTGGTTCGACCCGCGCAGGATCGCGGCGACCGCCACATCGCCCTTGGGCGACACCGCAAGTCCTTCCGGTCCGTCGCCGACCACGACGCGGTCGATGATCCGCGGCGGATTGGCTTCAAGATCGATCACGCTCGTGGTGTCGACGCTGCCGTCGGAGGCGCCGGAATTGCCGTTGTCCGAGGTCAGCGCGATCTTGCTGTTCGGGGTCACCACGACGTTGTAGGGCCACTGGCCGGTCGGCAGGTCGACCTTGTTGTAGGTCACCTTGTCGCCGCTGACGTCGAGCACGGAGACCTTGTGCGCGGGGAAGCGCACCGCCAGCGCATGCTTGCCGTCAGGCGTGAAGATCGCGTGGGCAACGCTGTCGGGGAAGGTGATGGTATCGGTGATCTTCACATCGGTGCCGTTGACCGACAACACGCTGACCGAATTGTCGGCGCGGTTGGCGACCAGCGCCATCTTGCCCGATGGGCTGAAGCTCAGTCCCGATGGCTGCTTGCCGCCGGTGATGGTGGCTGCAAGCTTCGGCGGGTTCGCCTTCATGTCGATGACGAAAATCTGGTTGTTCGGCACCTGCTTCAGCGCGTCGCCGTCCTTCACGACGTCGACCGAATTGGCGACCAGCGCCACCGAGCCGCTCGGATCGATGTCGAGGTTGACGGGCGGGCCGACCACGGAATTCTCCAGCGGCAGCGTGGCCACGATCTTCGGCTCTTCAGGATTGGCGAGATCGACGATCAGAACGGAATCCTTGCCCGGCGCGGACAGGACCGTCTTGCCGTCATTGTCCCACAGCACCTTCTCGTCGAGGCCGACGATCATGAACGGCTTGGCCTGGGCGCAAGTGATCGCCGCGCCGCACAGCATCGTGGTCGCGAGCGCAAATCCAACGTGACGAAAGACAGACATCAGGTGTTCTCCCCAGAACTGGATCAAGGCCGGCCTCTCACCGGGCCGGTTCGCGGGGGGACATTACGCGGGGAACCCTGTCCTTGCTAGTCTCGCGGCTTCGACCTTGGTATGGCGCGGTCTCGGGCATCAGCATGGTGAACAAACCGAGGCCGATGGCGGCCACGGCCGCGAGAAACAGGAAGGCAGCGTCGTAGCCGGCATGAACCACGATGAAGCCGGCAACACCGGTGCTCAGCGCCGCGCCAATCCCCGTTGCGGTCGCGATCGCGCCCTGGCTGACATTGAAATGGCCGGTGCCGTGGGTGAGGTCGGCGACAACAAGCGGAAACAGCGCACCGAAAATCCCGGCGCCGACGCCGTCGAGCAGCTGGACCGACAACAGCCAATAGGGATTGTCGGAAACCGGATAGAGCGCGCCGCGCAGCGCCAGCACCGCGAGCGCCGCGGCAAAGATCGGCTTGCGTCCCCACGCATCCGCCTTGCGGCCGACGAGAATCGCGAACGGGACCATCACGATCTGGGCTGCAATGATGCACACCGACATCAGCGTGGTGCCGAGGTTGCGGTTGACGAGCACGAGTTTCTGGCCGACCAGCGGCAACATCGCCGCATTGGCAAAATGAAACAGCACGGTCGCAGCCGCGAAGATCAGCAGCGGTTGGCAGCTCAGCAGCACGCGATAGCCAGAAGGCTGGTCGCGCAAGGCGGCATCGTCGGCCGCTGCATGGTCAAAGCCGCGCGCGATCTGGTCGTCGATCGCCTGGCGTGGAATCGACAGTGTCGCCGCCACGCTTGCCAGCGCCATTGCGGCGATCAGCCAGAACACCGTCACGGGTCCGTAGAAATAGGCCGAAAGTCCGGCGATGGCGGCGGCCGTGGCATTGCCGGCGTGATTGAACGCTTCGTTGCGGCCGGTGCGCGCGGCAAAAGCAGAGAGCCCGACGATGCCGAGCGACAGCGCGGCAATGCCCGGCGCAAAGATGCTGCCGGCGGCATGCGCCAGCACTTGCGTCGCTGCGACGGCGGCGAATTGATCGATGAAGGGTAGCGCAAGGCTCGCCGCGGTGACGCCGATCGCTGCTGCAACCATGAGGGCGCGTTTGGCGCGGCTGCGGTCGATCAGGGCGCCGGCCGGCGTCTGCGCCAGGATACCGGCGAGCGCTGCCAGCGACATCACCGCGCCGATGCTGGCCTCGTCCCACTTCCGTTCGGTCAGGAGATAGATCGCAAGATAGGGGCCAAGGCCGTCGCGCACATCGGCAAGAAAGAAGTTCAGCGCATCCAGCTTGCGCTCCACGCCTCTGTCAGCCTGCCGCAAGCTTTGCTCCCGTGATCGGCTCTCAACAAGCGAGATCAGCCCGTGGTTCCCTGTCATCGCAATTGAAAGGTTGACCACAGGCTTTGGCCCGGCCAATTTCCGGCAAATGTTTGAGGGAGGTGCGGCGTGGGGCGTCTGGACGGCAAGACAGCGATCGTGGTCGGCGCGGGATCGATCGGGCCCGGCTGGGGCAATGGCAAGGCGACCGCGGTCACTTTTGCGCGCGAGGGAGCGCGGGTGTTTTGCGTCGACCGCAATGCCGCGGCGGCCGCCGAGACCGCCGGGATCATCGAGAAAGAAGGCGGCCACGCCACCGCGTTTGCCGCCGACGCCTCGCGCGGTGAGGAGATCGCCGCGATGGTGGCCGCCTGCCGCAAGACCTATGGCCGCATCGACGTGCTCGACAACAATGTCGGCATCGCCGAGACCGGCAGCGTCGTGGACGTCGCCGAGGCGGACTGGGACCGGGTCTTCGCCGTCAACCTCAAGAGCGCCTATCTCGCCATGAAGCACGTCATCCCGGTCATGGTGTCGCAGGGCGGCGGCTCGATCATCAATATCTCTTCAATTGCCTCGATACGTCACCTCGGCATTTCCTACGTCACCTATGCAACGACCAAGGCTGCGATGAATCAGATGACGCGCACGACGGCGGTCGAATTCGCCGCCCAGGGGGTTCGCGTCAATGCGATTCTGCCCGGCCTGATGAAGACGCCGATGGTGGAGCATTCGGCGGGCCTTGCCGCCAGCTACGCCAAAGGCGACGTGGAAGCGATGTGGCGTGCCCGCGACGCGCAGGTGCCGATGGGTCACATGGGCGATGCCTGGGACGTCGCCAACGCAGCGTTGTTTCTTGCCTCCGACGAATCGAGATATGTCACTGGCATCGAACTCGTCGTCGACGGCGGAATCACGCTGAAGGTGACGTAACGATTGTCTTGCGTTCCCCGGATGCTGCGCAGCATGATTGGGTCGCCGCGTGCGACCCAATCATATGATGCGCTGCTGATCCGGGGTCTACGGTTCGAGGGTGTAGGTCCCGGCTCTGCGGAGCAGCGTGAAGAACGCTGCGCCGCGTCCGAGACACGAGAGCGGATAGTTGATGCGACATTATGTAATTATCGTTCTGCTGGCACTCGCCATTGCCGGCATGACGTTGTGCGGCAGCGTGCGTGCCGCGCCCGTCGAGCCGACAGGCGAGCAGATCGATTCGGCGCCGTGCATGGCGGCGCTCACCGCGGCCGACGACGACAGGATCATTGCCTCCTGCGGTGCGGTGATCGGTAACGACAAGGCACCGAAGGCGGAACGTATCAAGGCGGCGGTGGCGCGTGCGGCCGCCTATGACCGCAGGGGCGAGATCGACCGCGCGATCGGCGATGACGATATCGCGCTGCGGCTCGATCCGACGCAGGCCGAGGTGTTCAACGCCCGTGGCGAGTTGTTTCGAAAAAAGGGCGACCGCGTCCACGCGCTCTCCGATTTCGGCACGGCGGTCAAGATCGATCCGGGCAATGCGCTGGCGCGGGCCAACTACAAGGCGCTGTCGCTCGAGATCGAGCGTATCGGCGCGATGATGGCGGTCAACAACAAGCCGAGCTTCAATTGCGCCAACGCCAGGCGTCCGGTCGAAAAGGCGATCTGCGGCAATCCGGAACTCGCCAATCTCGACCGCGAGATCAACGCCGTGAATACCAAGGTGGTGCGCGAGGCGGC
>NZ_DASSRP010000306.1:0-3866 GCF_035701725.1 Bradyrhizobium sp. | reverse complement strand
CCGACCCCGAACAGAAGAAGGCTGCGCAGCAGGTCTATCAGCAGGCGATGAACGAGCGGATGAAGCAGGCGCAGGCGCGCTCGATCCTGCATGCGCTCTATGCGCCGGACCAGCTGCGCCAGCGCATGACCTGGTTCTGGTTCAATCATTTCAACGTGCATCAATACAAGTCGAACTTGCGCGTGATCGTCGGGGACTATGAGGACCGCGCGATCCGCGCGCATGCACTCGGAAAATTCCGG
The DNA here is from genome assembly GCF_035701725.1 of Bradyrhizobium sp. GTDB lineage: Bacteria > Pseudomonadota > Alphaproteobacteria > Rhizobiales > Xanthobacteraceae > Bradyrhizobium. Next base: position 3,624 of record NZ_DASSRP010000306.1, on the reverse strand, counting down.
GATCTCCTGGTGGCGACGCTGCGCCACCCGGCGATGCTGCGCTATCTCGACAATACCGACAACGCGAACGGCCATCTCAACGAGAACTACGCCCGCGAGATCATGGAACTGCACACCATGGGCGTCGGCTCCGGCTATACGCAGGCCGATGTCGAGGCGCTGGCGCGCATTCTCACCGGCGTCGGTATCGACATCAAGCCGGAAGAGCCGAAGCTCAATCCGGATCAGCGCCCGCAGCTCGTTCGTGAGGGCGCCTTCGAATTCAATCCGGCGCGGCACGACTATGCCGACAAGACCTTCCTTGGTCATCAGATCAAGGGCCGCGGCTTTGCAGAGGTCGACGAGGCGATCGATATTCTGGTGCATCATCCGGCGACAGCAACCCATCTGTCGAAGCAGATTGCGACTTACTTCGTTTCGGATAATCCGCCGGAATCGCTGGTCCAGAAGATGGCGCAGACCTTCAAGGCATCGGATGGCGATATCGCCCAGGTGCTCGCGACCATGGTGCACGCGCCGGAATTCGCGGCGTCCTTGAAGCCGGGCGTGAAATTCAAGGATCCCGTGCACTACGTGTTCTCGGCCATCCGCCTTGCCTACGACGACAAGGTGATTCTGAATACCCAGCCGATCCAGAACTGGCTCAATCGGCTTGGCGAAGGCCTGTTCAATCACGAAACGCCGGATGGCTATTCGATGGTCTCGGCATCGTGGAATGGCCCTGGCCAGATGACGCTCCGCTTCGAGATCGCGCGCCAGATCGGCTCGGGCTCCGCCGGACTGTTCAAGCCGGATGTGCCGAATGCGGTCGAGAAGCCGGCGTTCCCGCTGATCCAGAACGCGCTTTATTTCAACGGTCTGCGGCAGACACTCGGGCCCGCGACGCTCGCCGCGCTCGAGCAAGCCGTGTCGCCGCAGGACTGGAACACGCTGTTTCTGTCATCGCCTGAATTCATGCGCTGAGCACAGGTGAAAGTATACGCAGGAGGATCGAGATGAACCGCCGCGAACTGATCAAGGCTTTTGCGAGTGCCGTGCCGCTGACGGTGGCCGGCCGTGTCTGGGCGGCGCCTGCCACTGATGCGCGGCTGCTCGTCGTGTTTCTGCGCGGCGCCTATGATGCCGCCAACATCGTCGTTCCGATCGGCAGTGATTTTTATCGCACCGCGCGTCCGACGCTTGGCCTTGCCAAACCTGATACGGGAAATCCGAACGCCGCGCTGTCGCTCAATGCCGATTTGGGTCTGCATCCAGCGTTGCGCGACAGCATCTATCCATTGTGGGCCAAACGCGAGATCGCGTTCGTGCCGTTCGCCGGAACGTCGGACGATCTCACCCGCAGCCATTTCGAGACGCAGGATACGATCGAGCTCGGACAATCCGCCGGCGGCTCGCGCGATTATCGCTCCGGTTTCATGAGCCGCCTGGCGGCTGAGCTGACTCGCGCCAAGCCGATCGCCTTCACCGACCAATTGCCGCTGGTCTTCCGCGGCAAGACGCAAACGCCGAACATCGGCATCAACAGCGTCGGCAAGCCCGGCGTCGACGATCGTCAGGCGCGCCTGATCAAGGACATGTATGCGCAAAGCGATCTGTCGGCGTCCGTTTCCGAAGGATTTCGGATTCGCGATGATGTCTATCGGTCGATTTCAGAAGAAATGATCGCGGCCAATCGTGGAGCCGTATCGCCGCGTGGCTTTGAATTGTCGGCGCGCCGCATCGGCCGCCTGATGCGCGAGCAGTTCAATCTTGGTTTTGTCGACGTCGGTGGCTGGGACACCCACGTCAATCAAGGCGCGGCGACCGGTTATCTCGCCGACCGCATCGGCGAACTCGGGCGGGGACTGGCCGGATTTTCCGAGGAGATCGGACCTGCCGCCTGGCGCGATACCATCGTCGTCGTGATTTCCGAATTCGGCCGCACCTTCCGCGAAAATGGCGACCGTGGCACCGATCACGGCCACGGCAGCGTCTATTGGGTGATGGGTGGCGGCATCAATGGCGGGCGCATCGCCGGCGAGCAGGTCAAGGTTGAGCAGGCGACGCTGTTTCAGAATCGCGATTATCCGGTGCTGACGGACTACCGCGCGATGTTTGCCGGCTTGTTCCAGCATCTCTACGGGCTGCAACCGGCGAACGTTCAACGGATCTTTGCCGGCGTGCATCCGAGCGAGCTCGGACTGGTCTAGCGCCGCGGGAACTTCGTAAGAACGACGCTTCGCACGTCCCGTACGGGTCGATCTGCCCGATGCATGGCTCATCCCTCGCGGAGGCCCCGCCCGGGAGTCGCTTGGCTGTCGCAATATCAGGCGATAGTTTGTAGGAAAAGGCGATAGCCTTTGTCCTCCAGAGCCGCCGACCGTGACCGAACAAGCAATCGTTTCCTCCGACACACGCCAGGCGCCGCAGGGCAACATGTCGTCGCTGGCTTTATCTGCCCTCGGCATCGTGTTCGGCGATATCGGTACCAGCCCGCTTTACACGTTCAAAACCGTGCTCGGTTCGACCGACATGCCGTCCGATCCCGCCACGGTGCTCGGCGCGCTATCGCTGGTGTTGTGGACGCTGTTCATCATTACCACCGTGAAATACGTCTCCTTCGCCATGCGCGTCGACAATGACGGGGAGGGCGGCATTCTGGCGCTGATGGCGCTGTTGGGCGTCAAGAAACATAATCGTCCGACCATCGTTGCGGTCGGCTTGTTCGGCGCGGCCCTGATCTATGGCGACGGTGCGATCACGCCTGCGATCTCGGTGCTGTCGGCGCTCGAAGGCCTCAACATGGCGACGCCGGCGCTGCAGCCTTACGTCGTGCCGTCCGCGGTCGTTATCCTGCTGGCACTGTTTGCGATCCAGTCCCGTGGCACCGCCGCGATCGGGCATTTCTTCGGCCCGATCATGCTGGTCTGGTTTGTCGCCATCGCGGTGATGGGGGTGTGGGGCATCGCGCGGCATCCGTTCGTCTTTGCCGCGCTCAGTCCGTCCTATGGGCTGTCTTATCTCTTCTCGCACGGCATGACCGGCTTTCTGGTGCTGGGCGCCGTATTTCTCTGCGTTACCGGCGCCGAGGCGCTGTACGCCGACATGGGCCATTTCGGCAGCTGGCCGATCAAACTCGCCTGGTTCGGTGTCGTGTTTCCAAGCCTGATCCTCAACTATGCCGGGCAGGCGGCGCTCGTGCTCGAGGGCGCGCCGACCGACGGCAATATCTTCTTCCGTCTTTGTCCGGCGCCGCTGCTGGTGCCGCTGATCGTGCTGGCAACGATTGCGACCATCATTGCGAGCCAGTCGATCATTACCGGCGCGTTCTCGATGACGCGGCAGGCGATCCAGCTCGGCTGGCTGCCGCGGCTGTATATCAAGCAAACCTCGTCCGAAGGCTACGGCCAGATCTATGTCGGGGTGGTCAATTGGCTCTTGATGATCGTCACGGTGGGCCTGACCATTGTGTTCGGCAAGTCCGACAATCTCGCCGCCGCCTATGGCATCGCCGTTTCCGCCACCATGCTGATGACCTCGGCGCTGCTCTTCATCGCGATGCGCGAGATCTGGGGCTGGAGCGTGCTTGCGGCGGGAGCTGTCGCCGGCTGTTTTCTCGTGGTCGACAGCGCGTTCTTTTTCGCC
>NZ_DASSRP010000305.1:0-18230 GCF_035701725.1 Bradyrhizobium sp. | reverse complement strand
CTCGACGAGCGCGGCCTGCGCGAGGCGCGCCGTTCGATCGGCATGATCTTCCAGCATTTCAACCTGCTGTCCTCGCGCACCGCGTTCGAGAATATTGCCTTGCCGCTCGAGATCGCGGGCCTCGGCGCGGCCGAGGTGACGAGGCGAGTCGAACCGCTTCTGGAGATGGTTGGGCTATCGGATAAGCGCGACCGCTATCCGGCCGAACTTTCCGGCGGACAGAAACAGCGCGTCGGCATTGCGCGGGCGCTGGCGACGCGGCCCAAGGTGTTGTTGTCGGACGAGGCGACGTCCGCGCTCGATCCGGAAACCACCGACCAGATTTTGGCGCTGCTCAAGACCATCAATGCAGAACTCAAGCTCACCATCCTGTTCATCACCCATGAGATGATGGTGGTGAAAAAACTCGCCGACCGCGTCGCCGTGCTCGAGGGCGGGCGTATCGTCGAACAGGGCACAACATTCGAAATCTTTGCGCATCCGCGTCATGAAACGACGCAGCGCTTCATCGGCGCCATCACTGGTGCCCAGGTGCCGGAATGGCTGGTTGCGAAGTTAAGGCCGGCGCGTCAGCCCGGCGACAGCGCGGTGCTGCGCGTCGGCTTTGTCGGCGCCGAGGCCGACCAGCCGGTGCTCTCGCGCCTGTCACGCAGTTTCGGCCTCGACGTCAATATCCTGCATGGGCAGGTGGAGACGATTGCGGGCCGTCCGTTCGGATCGCTGTTCATTTCGGTTTCCGCCGATGCCGATTTGCGGCGGATCACGGAGCAACTCGTGGCGGGGCAGAATACGGTGGAGCATCTCGGTTATGTCGCCTGAAATGCTCCAGCTTATCGCGAACTCGACGCTCGACACGCTCATCATGGTCGGTCTTTCCGGCATGCTTGGAACGCTGTTCGGACTTCCGCTCGGCATCTTTCTGGCGACGAGCCGTGCTGGCGAACTGTTCGCTGCACCGGCGGCCAACCGCATTCTCGGCCTGGTCGTCAACGCGACGCGCTCGACACCGTTCATTATTCTCGTTGTCGCCATCGTGCCGCTGACACGGCTGATTGTCGGAACCTCGATCGGAACGCGCGCCGCGGTGGTGCCGCTCACGATTGCGGCGATTCCGTTCATTGCGCGCGTTGTCGAGGCCGCGATCCGCGAGGTCGATCAGGGGCTGGTGGAAGCCGCGCGAGCCTTCGGCGCCAGTCCGCTCCAGATCGTGCGCAAGGTGCTGCTGCCGGAGGCCTTGCCGGCACTGACGCTGGCGCTGACATTGACGCTTGTCAGCCTGCTCGGCTATTCGGCGATGGTGGGCGCGGTCGGCGGCGGCGGGCTTGGCGATCTCGGCATTCGCTACGGTTACCAGCGTTTCATGCCGGAGGTGATGGCGGCGGTCGTGATCGTGCTGATCGTGCTGGTGCAGGGCGTGCAGACGCTGGGTGAGATGATTGCGCGCCGGCTCGACAAGCGCAGCCGGAAATCTTGAGTGCTGTTTTCGAGGAAGGATCTCTTTATCATGTCTCTCCGTTTTCTCCTGGCCCCGGTTCTCGCGGCGGCCTTCGCTATTCCGGTCCGTGCCGAGACCATCAAGGTCGGCGTGACGCCGGGACCGCACGCGCAGATCCTCGAAGCCGTGAAGCCGATCGCGGCCAAGAACGGTCTCGACATCCAGATCGTCGAGTTCACGGACTATGTGGTTCCGAACGCCGCGCTCGACGCCGGCGACCTGCAGGCGAACTCATTCCAGAACCAGCCTTATCTCGACAACCAGAAGGCCGACCGCGGTTACAAGATCGAAACCGTGGCGCTCACCGTGAATTTCCCGATGGGAATCTATTCCAAGAAGTACAAGAGCTGGGACGCGGTGCCACAGGGCGCGACCTTGTCAATCCCGAACGATCCGACCAATGGCGGCCGCGTGCTGCTGCTGTTGCAGGATAAGGGCGTGCTCAAGCTAAAAACCAATGTCGGCTTCAAGCCGACGATTGCAGACGTTACCGACAATCCAAAGAAGTTCAAGATTGTGGAAGTCGACGCCGCCCAGACGGCGCGAACGCTCGACGATGTCGACGTCGCCGGCATCAACACCAACTACGCCACACAGGCCGGTCTCGACCCGGTCAAGGACGCGATCCTGCGCGAGGATCCCAAGGGTCCTTATGTGAACCTCATTGCGGTGCGCAGCGCCGACAAGGACAAGCCGTGGGTCAAGACGCTGATCGAGAGCTATCACACGCCGGAAGTTCGCGAATTCGTGCTGACCAAATTCAAGGGCGCGGTGTTGCCGTCGTGGTAAAGCGCCGGCGCTAGGCGATGAAACGCGCCGCCATCTGGCTGTTCTATGCGATTGGCGCGCTCGCGCTCGCCTACCTCGCGCTTTATGCCTATGTGACGTTTACCGGGCGTTCCCTCGAACCCGGCGATCCCATTCACATCTTCCGCAAACCCGGCGCGCCGGAATTGGGTTAGACTGCAAAAACGGCGCGAGATTGCCTCGCGCCGTTTCGCTGGAAATGATCTCAGCCAGCCATGGTGGCGCGATGTGGTTCGCCGGCGCCGGCCGGCGTGATCGGCAGGCCGCCGTCGGCATATTCGTTGAGCTTGTTGCGAAGCGTGCGGATCGAAATGCCGAGAATGTTGGCGGCGTGGGTTCGGTTGCCAAGGCAATGCTTCAGCGTTTCCAGGATCAGGTCGCATTCGACATCGGCCACGGTGCGACCGACCAGGGCGCGCGTGACCTGCTCGGCGGCGAAGGTGGCATGCGCGACCACTGGCGCCGTCTTGGGGCCGTCGAGGCGGTCGCCGTCCGGCGTGATGATCGCTTCGACGCCGATCTCGTCGCCTTGTGCCATCAGCACCGAGCGGTGAATGGTATTTTCCAGTTCGCGAACGTTGCCTTGCCAGCGGTTGGTGGTCAGAACCCGGCGCGCCTCGGCCGAAAGCGGTCGCAGCGGCACGCCGTTGGCATCGGAGTATTTCTTGACGAAGTGCTGGGCCAGCTCGAGGATGTCGGCCGGTCGCTCGCGAAGCGGCGGAATCTTCAAGTTGACGACGTTGAGGCGGAACAGCAGGTCTTCGCGGAAGGTGCCTTCGCGCACCGCGTCCGCAAGGTTGCGGTTCGAGGTTGCGATGATGCGGATGTCGACTGGAACCGGCCGTGTGCCGCCGACGCGGTCGATCACGCGCTCCTGAATGGCGCGCAGCAATTTTGATTGCAGCCGCACGTCCATTTCGGAGATTTCGTCGAGCAGCAGCGTGCCGCCGGTCGCTTCCTCGAATTTGCCGATCCGCCGCGCCACCGCGCCGGTGAAGGCGCCCTTTTCGTGGCCAAACAGCTCGGATTCGAGCAGATGCTCGGGGATCGCCGCGCAGTTGATCGAGATGAAGGGTTTCTTGGCGCGGTTGGAGCGGGTGTGAACGTAGCGCGCCAGCACTTCCTTGCCGGTGCCGGATTCGCCGGTGATCATGACGGAAGCATCTGATCCCGCAATCTGTTGCGCCAGCTTGATGACTTTGGCCATCGCGTCGTCGCGATAGACGAGATCGCGGGAATCATTGGCGACGGCGGCGAGGACCGCAGCGATCAGTTCGGGATCGGGCGGCAGCGGAATATATTCCTTGGCGCCGGCATGGATTGCGGCGACTGCAGCGCGGGCATCATTGGAGATGCCGCATGCGACGATCGGCACATGAATGTGTTCGGACTCGAGGCGCATCACGAGGTCGCGGATGTCGAGGGAGACATCGACCAGCAGTAGGTCGGCGCCCTTGCCGCCGCGCAGCACCCGCATTGCCTGCTCGTTGTCCTCCGCGTGGGTGACGGAAGCGCCGTTATCCATCGCGATCTTGGTTGCCGTTGTAAGCTGCCCTTTCAACGTGCCCACGATAAGAAGCCGCATGGTCATCTCCTGTTCGACTGTTCGCGCCGTTCAGGCGCGCATTATTCAAAATCTTAGTTGCGATCCGCTTTGATGATTTCGGTCATGGTGACGCCAAGCTTGTCTTCGACCAGCACGACCTCGCCGCGCGCGACCAGCCGGTTGTTGACGTAAATATCGATGGCTTCACCGACGCGGCGATCGAGTTCGAGCACCGTGCCGGGCCCGAGCTTGAGCAGGTCGCCGACGTCCATCTTGGAGCGGCCAAGCACGGCCGAGACCTGTACCGGCACGTCGAACACGGCTTCAAGATCGGCTGCGATGCGGGCAGCGTTCTCATCCTCATTGTAGGCCACGTCATCGCCCACGGCCGGCGCGCCGGCTCCATTCAAATCCGGGAGCGGAACCTGTGTGTCGTTGTCACTCATGGTTCATTCCTCCTGATTCAGGTCTGATTGCGGGACGCGATGTAGCGCCCGACGAGTTCATTGATCTTGGCCTCGATCGCCGCCCGTTCGAGAACGACGCCGCCATCGGCCCACTCAATCCGGCAATCGCCGGTCTGGATCTCCGGTTCGGCCAGGATCACCAGACGGCCGGCAAAGCCGCATTGCTTCGCCAAAGTCTCGATGCGGGCATGCGCCGCCTCGTAAAGGGCATCGTTTATTCTGACCACGATATGCGGGGTCGAGACGAGCTGCGCGAAGCAGTCGGAAACAAGCGCGGTGATCTCGCCCATCGGCTCGCGCGCGACAAGTTCGCTGGCGAGCTTGCGGGCGACCGCGATCGCCACGTCGACGGCTTCGGTCTCCATCCGCTGCTCGAGCCCGGAAAAGCCGGCGGCTATGCCCTTGATGGCGACGCCGATGGTCTCGAGCGCCAGCGCCACGCGGCGATCGCTTTCGGCCTTGGCCTCGCGTTGCGCCGCGTCATAGCCGTCGCGATAAGCGCGCGCCTCGGCGGCGGCGACCTTCTGGGCGACCTCGGCGGCGGTCGCGCGCTCGCGCGCCCGGTCGGGGGCCCCGAAGTCGGTGTCGAACAGGAATTTTGCGGGCGCGGCCATCAATACACCAATTCGTCGTCGGCGCGGTTCTTGGTCAGGGTGATCTCGCCCTTGGCGGCAAGGTCCTTGGCGAGGTTCACCAGCAGCGCCTGCGCCTCATCGACGTCGCGCAGCCGCACCGGTCCCATGGCCGCCATGTCGTCGAGCAGCATCTTGCCGGCGCGCGAGGACATGTTGCTGAGGAAGAAGCCGCGCACCTCTTCGTTGGCGCTCTTGAGTGCGACGCCGAGCTTGTCCTTGTCGACGTTGCGCATCAGCGTCTGCGCCGAACCGGAATCGAGCTTGATCAAATCATCGAACGTAAACATCAGCGCCTTGATGCGCTCGGCGGATTCGCGGTTATCCTCTTCCAGCGAGGTGATGAAGCGGGTTTCGGTCTGGCGGTCGAAGTTGTTGAAGATTTCCGCCATCACCTCGTGGGCGTCGCGCCGTCTGGTCTGCGACAGGTTCGACATGAACTCGACGCGAAGCGTCTGCTCGACGCGCTCGATCACTTCTTTCTGTACCGCTTCCATCTTCAGCATGCGGTTGACGACGTCGAGCGCCATATCCTCGGGCAGGATCGCAAGCACCCGCGCCGAATGCTCGGGCTTGAGCTTGGAGAGCACGACGGCGATGGTCTGCGGGTATTCGTTCTTGAGGTAGTTGGCGAGCACCTCTTCCTGCACGTTGGAGAGCTTCTCCCACATGTTGCGGCCGGCCGGGCCGCGGATCTCGTCCATGATTCCGATGACGCGCTCCGGCGGCAGGTACTGCTGCAACAACCGCTCGGTGGCATCGAAGTTGCCCATCAGGGCGCCCGATGCCGACATCCGCGACACGAATTCGAGCAGCATGTCCTCGACCACATCGGCCTCGACGGTGCCGAGCGTCGACATCTGGATCGACAGTTCGCGGACCTCGTCATCGTCGAGCAGCGACCAGACCTTGCCGCCATATTGCTCGCCTAGCGCCAGCATCAGCATGGCGGCGCGCTTGGGGCCGGGAATCGGCTCTCCCTTGGCCTTGTTGGCCTGACGCGCCGCCAGCGAGGAAATCACGCTGGTGATGTCATTGGCGTTGTTGGTTTGAGACGTAGCCATGTCGGATTATGTTGCAGCCGGTTCGGACAGCCATTGACGGATGATGGCTGCGGTTTCGTTGGGATTGCGTTCGGCCAATTCGCCGACGCGATGAACGGATTGGGCGTGGACCTGGCCCTGGACCTGGGCCACGTCGATGAGTTGTGCGGTGTTGTTGACACCGGGCACAAGGCTCGAACCCGGAGCGGCCGCCTGGGCGCCGCCGTCGGTGATCGCAGGCAGCGGCGCTTCCGCGGGGGCCACCACTTCGTCAGCAAGGATGCGCTTGACCAGCGGGCGGATCACCATGAACAGCACGACAAGGCCGAGCAGCATCATCACGCCGAGTTCGATAACGTACATCACGTCGTCTTTGGTGAACTGCAGCATACCGAGCAAGCCGGTGGGCTCGGCCAGGGGGGCTACGGTCGGTGCTTCGGCAAATCTCAGGTTGACCACCTCGACCTGGTCGCCGCGTTTCTGGTCGAAGCCGATCGCCGAGCGCACCAGGGTCGCGATGCGATCAAGCTGTTCCTTGCCGCGATCCTGATAGACCATCTCGCCCTTGTCGTTCTTGACGTAGCTGCCGTCCACCAGCACCGCGACGGAGATCCGGTTGACCCGGCCGGCTTCGGTGACTTCGGTCTTGGTGGTGCGCGAGATCTCGTAGTTGTTGGTCTCTTCGGTCTTCTTGCTCTGGTCGCGCGCGACAGGTCCGCCGTTGTTCTGCTGATTGCCCGGCAGTTCGTTATTGACCGTCACCTGACCGTTGGTTTCGGCAGTGGCGCTGGATTCCTCGCGGGTCTGGCTCGAGCGCAACACGCGCCCTTCGGGATCGAACTTGTCGGACGTCTGGGTAATCTTGTTGTAGTCGAAATCGGCCGAGAGCTGGACGCGGGCGCGGCCGGCGCCGACTACGGACGAGACGATCGCTTCGACCTCGTTGCGCAGCCGCTTCTCGAACGCATTGCGGCGTTCGTCGGCGACCGTGTTGTCCTGTTCGCCGCCGGCACCGTCGGCGAGCAATTGGCCAGCTTCGTCGACGATCGACACCCGCTGCGGCTTCAAACCGTTGACGGCGGAGGCGACCAGATGGCGGATCGACCTGATCTGCTGCGGCTCGAGCGTGCCGCGGACGCGAACCACGATCGAGGCGGAGGGTTCGGGTGCTTCCCGGGCAAACAGCGGCCGCTCCGGCAACACCAGATGGACGCGGGCGGCCTGGACGCGGTCGATGGCGCGGATGGTGCGGGCCAATTCGCCTTCCAGCGCGCGCAAATGATTGATGTTCTGGACGAAACTCGTGGTGCCCAGTGCGTCCGACTTGTCGAAGATCTCGTAGCCGACACCGCCGCCCTTGGGCAGGCCGCCTTCGGCGAGCTTCATGCGCAGCCGCGTGACCTTGTCCTTCGGCACCATGATGATGGCGCCGTCATTGCGGATCTCAAAGGGAATCGCCTGCCGTTCCAGGTCCTTGATGACGGCACTGGAGTCCTCAAGGCTGAGGTCGGTGAAGAGGGTGGTCATCTGCGGCGTGGTGACGCGCATGATGACGAACGCGAAGAAGCCGATCAGGGCAGCCGTTACTGCCACCATCGCCATCAGCCGCGAAGCGCCCAAGCCTCTCAGAAAGCTTACGAGACTCTGCAAACCAACCGCCCCTAAAGATTCGGTCCCAACGGGGATCGGACCACTGGGCAATTATTGCCTACGGTATGGTTTCGATATGGTTAACAAAGGTAAACGGCAGGGGGTGAAAGTTCAAAACGGCAAAAATCGGCTTCGCGGAGCGAAGCCGATTTTCCTCAAATGCCATCGTGTCAGATGGTGGCTATTGGCGATATTGCTGGATTCGGGTGGTCCGCAGGCCAGCAAGGCCATGCTGGTCGATCGAGAACTGCCAAGACAGGAATTCGTCGACGGTCAGCGTATAGCGGCTGCAGGCCTCTTCGAGGGAGAGCAGGCCGCCGCGAACCGCGGCAACGACTTCAGCCTTGCGACGGATCACCCATCGCTTGGTTCCGGGGGCGGGCAGATCCGCAATGGTCAGGGGGCTGCCGTCGGGCCCGATGACGTATTTTACCCTCGGGCGATGAGGCTCTGTCATGGCGTACTCACAAACTCTAAACCACTGAAACTCACGCCATCAAATTACGCCCGCCGACTTAAAATTTGCCTAAACCCAAGGCTGCAATACGAATCTCCTTGAAAATGCTGCGTCCGAAGCGGTCCGGCTGCCCTATCCGGCGGTTTGTTAACCGGACGTTAGGCCGCCAGGCGAGGGTGAACCGGATGCAAATGACCGCCACGCTGGCGCTTTCGGGGGCGATTCCGCCGATCTGAGGCCTTGCACCAACAGCGCTGTGTTAATCAGGGACTTCAGATCGACGGGCCGGGTACCAGACTCAACAGATTTGGGGTCGACGACTTTTTGCGGTTCACAAAAGCGTGGCTGCCGCAACGGAACACGCACTTCGCGAAGTGCGCACTAGTTGATGATGCTCCGGACCTGGTTGACCGTGAAGGTCTGGCCGCCGATCGAAAGCAGCGGCGGCGACTGGGTGAGATCGACCGAGGATACCACGCCTTGGATTTCGGTGGTGATGGCGACCGAGTTGCCGGCCGAATCCTTCGCGGTCGCCGTCAGTTTATATGTGCCATCGGGTTGCTGGGTGCCGTCGTTGCCGAGCCCGTTCCAGGTGAAGGTCTGGTTGTTGCCGGCGTTGGCGTTGGTGGTGCTGGTGTAGACGGTCGCGCCAGTGCTGTTGGTAATGTTGACGGTCACCGCCGAGGCGGTGGGGATATTGAGCCCCCAGGCGGCCTTGCTGTTGGTCAGCGACGTGGTGTCACCCTTGACCACAGCGGTCTTGCCGACGAATTCCAGCGCCTGGCTCGATTGCGCGGTCTGCTGCAGCGAGACCAGCGTGGCCAGCGAATCGTTGGTGTTGATTTGCTGCTGGACGCCGGCGAACTCGACCAGTTGCTGGGTGAACTGGTTGGTGTCGAGCGGGCTTAATGGGTTCTGGTTTTGCAACTGGGTGGTCAGCAGCTGCAGGAAGCTCTGGAAATTGCCGGCGATCTGCTGGTTCGCCAGCGCGTTGGCGGAAGAGGCCGAGCTTGAGCTGCTGGATGATGAAGTCTGCGGCGTCGTTCCCGAAACAACGGTCATATCGTTCTCCTCACACTCTTTACACTCTGATATCGACGCCGCCGCTCGATCCAAGCGAGCGAGCGTAGCTGCGGCCCGCTACGGCGGCGGGAACAGCGTCCTCGTCGCTGATGATCAGCCGCTGGGCATTTGGATTGCTGCTATTGTTGCCGCCATTCTGGCCCGACGAAGACTGGTCGCGCAGGCTGAATTGCAGGCCACCGCTATCGGTCTTGAGACCGGCATCGCTCAGCGCCTGCTGCAACTGCGGCGCGTCCTGACGCAGCATCGAGAGGGTTTCCGGCTTTTCGACCGTCAGGTGCGAGGTCACCTGACCGTTCTGGTCGATCTGGACCCGCACGTCGATCCGGCCGAGATCGGCGGGGTCCAGGCGGATTTCAAAGCTGGTTTTGCCGCTCTTCACATTGGCGGCGATTTCCATCGCGACGCCGCTCAGGGGCACCGCGCCGTTAGCGGCCGACGTCACGGTCAGATTGTTCGCCGAGCCGACGGCCGAGGTCGAGTTGAACTGCGGCGTGAGCGCGCCGATGGCCTGGGTGGTGACGTCGGGCACATCGGTTGCCGCGGCATGGGCGACGGTTGCTGCCACGTGGTCACGGGCGGCGGCGGCCGCCGCCGGCGCCGCATCGGCGGTCGTGGCCTGAGCGGCGACGTTCGCGGTCTCCGGCTTAGCCGTTGTCGCTGGAATTAGTGATGGTGGGGCGACATTCTGACCGGCATCAGCGGCGGCTCCGGGCGTGGTTGTATCCGTCGTCGTCGAATTTTTCGCCGAGCCTTCGGTTGTCGCAGCCTGAGCCTTTGCTTGTGCCGCATTCGGTGCGATCGGTACGGTCGCGCCGACCGTGATTGTCGCCGACGCATTCTGGGTGACGTCGAGTTGCACCTGCGGCGGAGCAACTTTCGGATCGCCCTGCTTGAGGACAGCATCCTTGGCGCTGCCGTCGCCTGAGGTGGCCGTAGACGTTGTGGAAGAATCGGTCTTGCCAGCGGCCGACGGTGCTGGCGGCGCCGCCGGTGGCTGGCTGCTCGCGGCAATCGCTGCCGCAGCAATCGCCAGCGGCGCAGTCGGAGCGCCGGTGGTCGGCGTTGCCGGCGGGGTGTTGGTGACCGGGGCAGTTGTAGGAACCGCAACAGCGACGGGGACGGTTGCCGGATTGCCGGCCTGCTGCGCCAACAGTGCAGCATCGACCGCGGTCGAGGTCGCATCGGTTCCGGTGTCCTTGGATTTGGTGTCGGCCGACTGCGTCGAATCCGATGCCGTCGTGGCGGACGACTGGTCCGTGTTGGTGCTCGTCGCACTGCTCGCGTTCGCCGTCGAATTGGAAGTTGTATTGCCGGAATCGGGCGACTGAGCGGCACCCGCAGTGTTGCCGGAGCCATCGTTTGCTGGCGCCTTCGACGAATTGTTATTGGCGGGCGCCACATTGTTGGCGTTCTTGCTATTGGGGCTATTTGCCGAGGCCGCCGGCGGAGGCGGCGGGACATCCGCATTGTTTACGGATGGGGGCGGGGGCGCGGGCGGCAGTGCCGACGCGGCGTCGTTCGCCGTGTTCTGGCTGACCAGGCCCGCGAAAACGTCATTGGCCGGCGGCGTATTGGCGCGGGTTAGCCAGGCAGGCGCGGCCTGGAACGCGGCGTTGGCTGCAGCTGCGGCATCTTGGGTAACACTGACCACTGAACGGCCTCCGGCAAGAAACTCTCGCTATGGGATCAGCAAGGACCGGGCCATCTCGAGTGGTTTCGAAAAACCTTTATATTTCAATGCATTGAGAATTGAAGCCAGACGCCCTCGGGCCGTCGGCGACCCATCTTTTCTGCCCGGCGGCAAGATTTGCCGCTTCTGCTCTGCATGGCGGCCGTGTGATTGCTTCGCGCCAACTCGGCCTATATTAAAGTGCAGCTTCCGGCCGTCCCGGCAGACGGTTAAGTCCTTGAAGGACAACGCGCCGCCGCTTCTGACCACCGCCGCTAGCGCCAAGTTGGTGACCTAAGACCATGCGCAACAGTCTGGATCTCGAAGGCCGTCCCCAGGATACCCGCGTGGTCGTGGCCATGTCGGGCGGGGTTGATTCGTCGGTGACGGCGGCACTGTTGAAGTCGCAGGGCTACGACGTCGTCGGCATCACCCTGCAACTCTATGACCACGGCGCGGCCACCCACCGCAAGGGCGCCTGCTGCGCCGGGCAGGACATTCATGACGCTCGTAATGTCGCCGAGCGGATCGGCATTCCGCATTACGTGCTGGATTACGAAAGCCGCTTCCGCCAATCGGTGATTGACAGCTTCGCCGAGAGCTACGCCTCGGGCGAGACGCCGGTTCCCTGTATCGAGTGCAACCGCTCGATCAAGTTTCGCGATTTACTGGCGACGGCGCGCGAACTCGGCGCCTCGGTACTTGCAACCGGTCACTATGTGGCCTCGCGTGAATTGGCGGATGGATCGCGTTCGCTCGTTTGCGCCGCGGATAGCGATCGCGACCAGAGCTATTTCCTGTTTGCGACCACGCGCGAGCAGCTTCAATATTTGCGCTTTCCGCTTGGCGATATGACCAAGCCCGAGACGCGCGAGCTGGCGCGCCGTTTCGGGCTCGACGTCGCCGACAAGCACGATAGCCAGGACATCTGCTTTGTGCCGAGCGGCCGCTACACCGACGTGATCGGCCGCTTGCGACCCAACGCGATCGAGCCCGGCGAGATCGTCGATCTCGATGGTAACGTCATCGGCGGTCATCAGGGCATCGTTCATTTCACCGTCGGCCAGCGCCGCGGCCTGGGCATCGCTTCCGGCGCGCCGCTCTATGTCGTGAAGCTCGATGCCGCACATCGCCGCGTCGTGGTCGGTCCGCGCGAGGCGCTGCGGATGGACCGTATCACCTTGCGCGAAGTGAACTGGATCGGCGACGGTCCGCTCGATCGGGCGGTCGGTGCGGGGCTTGAGATTTTCGTCCGCGTGCGCTCGACGCGTGCGCCGCAGCCGGCATGGCTGCGCGCGACCGACGATGGTTACGCGGTCGATCTCGTCGCCGGCGAGGAGGGCGTCTCGCCGGGCCAGGCCTGCGTGTTCTACGATGCGCCTTCGGGCCGTGCACGCGTGCTTGGCGGCGGCTTTATCCAAAGCGCGAGCGCCAGGGCGATGGCCGGCAGGACCGCAAGGGCCGCGGTGCCGCTCGCCGAAACGGTTCGCGGATAAATTCCAGGGCAGGGCATGGGGGCAGATATCGACCGCGCTGGGGTCGCCAAGGCGTATGGCCGCTGGGCTCCGATCTACGACCTCGTGTTCGGCAAGGTCTTCGATCAAGGCCGGCAATCGACGATTGCGGAGGCCGATCGGATCGGCGGGCGGGTTCTCGACGTCGGTGTCGGCACGGGCTTGTCGCTGTCCGATTATGCGCAAACCACGAAAATATGCGGCGTCGATATTTCCGAGCCGATGCTGCGCAAGGCGCAGCAGCGCGTCCGGTCATTGGGTCTGAAAAACGTCGAGACACTCGCGGTGATGGATGCCAAGAATCTGGCGTTTGCCGATTCCTCCTTCGATGCGGTGGTCGCGCAATATGTCATCACGGCGGTTCCCGATCCGGAAGCAACGCTCGATGACTTTATTCGTGTGCTCAAACCGGGCGGCGAACTGATCCTGGTCAATCATATCGGGGCCGAAAGTGGTCCGCGGCGGGTCTTTGAGCTCGCCTTTGCGCCGCTCGCGCGCCGGCTCGGCTGGCGGCCGGAGTTTCCATGGGCGAGGCTGGAGAAATGGGCGGTCAGGCACGGCGGCGTTGTCCTTGCCGAACGGCGGCCGATGCCGCCGATGGGCCACTTCTCGCTGATCCGTTACCGCAAAGCCTGAATCATTGATCTGAGCGCGCGGAACCAGCGCCCGCGATGTTCGTTTTCGTGGCATGACCAGACATGCGCTGCTTCTGACACTCGCGTTCTTGACCTCGGTTCAGGGGGCGGCCGCACAGGCACCGCCGACCGCAACGACGCCGCCGCCCCCGACGGCGATCGCCGCGGCCGATGACTGCGCCCCGACCGCAAAACCCGCGGTGCCGCGCCCCAACCGCGAACCGGGCACCACCACCGGACAGGCGGCGGAGCCGCTTGGCGACAAGCTCGCGAGGTCCGATGGCGTGCTTTGTCCGCCTCCCGGTGTCGACCCGGAGATCCGGGCGCCGACCCCCGACGCCGGCAATACGCCGGTGATTCCGCCGCCGGGAAGCCCGGGCGGCAACCCGGACGTCCGGCCGAAATAACGCGCCACGTCAGCCGTTTCGTTCTGAATTCGGGCTTTGCTTGACAGGGCCGGGAGCTACTTCTTATATGCCGCGCGCTCGCGACTGTGGCCCATATAATGTCCGCATTGCCTGCGCCGTGGCGGGGTAGCTCAGCTGGTTAGAGCACGGGAATCATAATCCTGGGGTCGGGGGTTCGAGTCCCTCCCCCGCTACCAACCCAAGCATCGATCTTTGAAATTCCCCGCCTTGGATCTGATCCCGTCAACGGGATGTATCATCGAGACATGGACGAACCGTTGCGGCAATGTCGTGACTGGTCGGGCTCCCGGCGAGTTGCTGCGATCATAGATCAGACAAGACGTTAGTTACAGCCTCAATGAATGCCGCAGTCAAAGCCGGGTCACGACGATGCGCATAGCTCCGGTGCTGCGATAGCCGCGTTCGGGTCAGCCGGTGCTGTCGTCCAGGGCGGTTCGATGAGGCTCACAACGCGGCGACCGAGGCCGTCGAGTTGGCAAACAATCAGACCCTGTTCCTCGATGTAGGCCAATGTCCGCCGCGCGCGGCGAAGGGAATGCGTGCCATAGGCGCGCGCAATGGCTGCATCACTGGGACAGGGTAGGTTTTCCTTCGCCGCACGAGCCATCAGCAAAAAGACGCCTTGCATGTCATCGGGCAGCGCGCCAGCTTTGATGGAGAGTTCCTGCCAGTCGACATCCTCGCTCATGTCACTCGGAAGCCCGGCGCGAGCGCAGGTCAGCATTCGTCGAAAAGCACTGAGTGTTGGAGCGGAAGAACCCAAACCCTCTATCCGACAACGAACGACGAACTCTTGATAAAGAATGTCTGTCGCGCGAAATGCGGCGTCGGGTTCCGCAAGAATGACGCCTAGAATGCAGTCCAGCCTTTGGCGTCGCTCTGCTCGTTGTTCCGACGTGAGTGGAGGATCGGTTTCTCCTGGGACTACATCACTCTTAGTGGCTGCTGCCAGTTGGCTGGCGATATCGGCAGGAAGAGGTCTGCGCACGGGACGATTGGGCTCGCGAGGAGGCGCTGCCAGGATGATAGCGCGCGCATCCGCCAAGGGCGCTCCCGGTAGCGGCATCAGGCGTGGAGATGAATTTCGTGGCTGAGTATCCGTAGGCCCTATTCGCAGACTGATCGGACGACGACAGAGGGCCGACCCAAGTGCCATGAACTGTCCACGCTCCAAATCACGGAAGGCATCAGCCTGCCGACGTTCCATACCGAGCAGGTCGGCGGCGCGCGCCATATCGATGTCGAGAAACGTGCGGCCCATAAGAAAATTCGCGGCTTCGGCGGCGACGTTTTTGGCAAGCTTCGCGAGACGCTGCGTGGCTATAACGCCGGCCAGTCCTCGCTTGCGGCCACGGCACATCAAGTTGGTCATGGCGCCGAGTGAAAGCTTGCGAGCCTCGTCCGAAACTTCGCCGGCCACGGCCGGAGCGAACAACTGAGCTTCGTCCACGATCACCAGCATCGGATACCAATGATCACGGGGCACCTCGAAGAGGCCATTAAGAAAGGCTGCCGCGCGCCGCATCTGGTTCTCGGCATCAAGCCCCTCCAAGTTCAGAACAGTGGAGATGCGGTGTTCCCGAGCCCTTTCGCCGGCAACCTGTAAGCCCGGCTCGGTGTGCTCTTCGGCGTCAATAACGAGGTGACCAAACCGTTCAGCCAGCGTTACGAAGTCACCTTCGGGATCGATGACGGCTTGCTGGACCCAGGGCACGCTCTGTTCAAGCAGACGGCGGAGGAGGTGGGATTTGCCCGATCCGGAATTGCCCTGCACGAGCAAGCGTGTCGCAAGAAGTTCCTCCAGATCCAAAGTCGCGGGCTCAGCCGTTGCGGTTCGTCCCATTTCGATAGCAACGGTCATTTTCCGACTCAGATCCGACTTAGGGCTCGCATCTAACAATCTGCCGGAGCCGGGTCGAGTGCACGAGCCGAGGAAAGCGGTGGAAAGCCGGTCTGGCGGGAACTGGTCGGTAGCCGACGCCTCGGCTAGAGCAATTTTGCTCGTGCAAATAGTTTCCGAACCGCTTGCGTTGCTTGGATGTTTAGCATCCCATTCTCAGCGGCTGCCTCGAGCGCGGCTTTGGCATCCGCGTGTAACGACCGAAATTCCATCCATTCAACGGGACCGAGGCTCGTGATGAATCGGTAGGCCTGTCCGACGGTCGCAATGACGACAGGTTCGCCGTTCAGTTTAATCTTGAACGACGCTCTCAACAGAGTGTGAGAATCCGATGCATGGTTCATTTGCGTTTCCCGGGAGATAGCCAGGCACGCGTGGTGCGTCCAGCCGTTTCCCCAGGCTTTTTTGACTTGTCGGGCCGGAATTGGCCTCCGCTCGTAGCGTAGACGCCGCCCGAAATCAGAATAATTGCCGCCCAGTCATGGGCTGCCGGCCAGTCCCCGGCAACGGGGTGGCCACGAGTGCCGTCATGGCCGCCGTCGCGGCCGCAAACGCAGCGTAACAGGGCGTGACTAATCTACAGTGCGCTTTCCTCTCGTGCCGTGCAATTTGCGAGAGGCGGTTGAGCCTGCGACCTTCCGAACAAATGTAGCGGATTCATCGAGCTCGTGCCCGTCGCTTCCGCGCAGTGCAAGTCGCGGCACGCGGTGTCCGTTTGCCTTCTCCACCAGAACGGAATGACGCTCGGATTTGTCAAAGCAATGATCCTCGCCCCACTGGCGCAAGCTGACGGTCACCAGAAACAGATCCCGGCCCTTATCGGTCAGGACGTATTCCTGGTAGCCGTCCTCACCGGCGATCGGAGTCATTTCCAACACGCCGATCGCAACCAAATGCTTTAGGCGCGCCGTCAGGATGCCCTTCGAGATTTTCAGGCTCCTCTGAAATTCACCGAACCGCCGCATGCCATCAAAGGCATCGCGGATGATCAGCAGCGACCACCTATCCGAAATGGCAGGACTATTTCCGGCGTCATCAGCCGCCGGCATTGATCGTTTGGGGTGAAAACGACGTTATCTTTCCGCCGGTCGGCGCTCACCCGTATCGGAAGGATTTGAAAAACGTCGACTTCAACATCCTTGAATCGGGACACTTTGCGCTCGAAGATCATGCTGAGGTGATCGCCGAGCACATCCGGCGCTTTCACGATTCACTGGCACGCGGCATGGCGGCGTAAGGAAGGCTTCGCTGGGAATGCTAACGATATCGCCGCGCGGTGACGACCGCCGCGGCGACCGTCGGACCGGCATTTTCGGGTTAGCGGTGTTCCGGATCGAGGCGTTGGTCCAGGGCTCACAGATCACGCGTGCGATGACGCATGGGCTGGGAACCGCCGCTTCCGCTGGGGTAGCGGTAGCGGAACAGCACGTGCCGATTGGGGATGTCGAGGAGAGCAGCCCAAATCCGGGTTCCGTCGGAACGAATCCTTGGCCGCTGGTGTTGGCGGGAGGGCAGTTTGCCTTCTAAGAGGAGAAGACAACATGACACCTATCGGCAAGAGTTTGCTTGGTACGGCTCTGGGTGCTGGCATGCTGGCGCTGTCCAGCATTAGCGCATCCGCTGCAATCGCCTGTTCAGGCAACGTGTGCTGGCATACCCACGATCGCTTTGACTATCCGGCCCGAGCCGGAGTCGTGGTTCACGAAGACGATTGGCGTCCGGGTCCGCGGATTATCTTCCGCGAGCACGAGGGCCGCGGCTACTGGCATGGCGATCGCTGGACCGAGTGGTAACCGTCATAGCTGACTTGAGTTTTTTGGGAGGCTGCCCGGCGGGCAGCCTCTTTTTTGCATTCGCCACGTGGTCGCGATCTGTGCTCTTATTTGACGTATTTTTTCACGTAAGACTGCAACGGTTCATTCTTGAGGATGCTCCAGAAGCAATCACGGCAAAGGAAATCCAGTTTGTTGGAAACGATCTCCCCTCTTGAAACCGACGTTCTCGTGATCGGCGCAGGCGGCGCAGGGATGTACGCGGCGCTGGAGGCGGCCGGCGCCGGCGCCGACGTCATCCTGGCCGACCGCAGCCTGATCGGCCGCGGCGGCGCAACCGTGATGGCACAAATGACGGTGGCCGCCGCGCTCGGCGAGCAGACGGCAGATCATTGGGAGCATCATCTGGCAGACACGCTTGCGGCCGGCCGCGGCCTCTGCGACCAGAAGCTTGCCGGCATTCTCTGCGAAGATGGCCCCCGGCGTATTCGCCAGATGGATGACTGGAAGGTCGGTTGGGCCCGCGAAGATGGACATATCAAGCAGGTTCAGGCCCCTGGCCATGACCGGCCGCGCTGCGTCTATGTGGATTTTCTGTCGACCGGACCCGCGGTATCGAAGACGCTGCGCGCACGCCTGAACGATGCCAGCGGCATCCGCCGGATCGGCGATTTGTTGGTCACGGATATCAGCGTGCGCGACGGTGAGGCACAGGGCGCCACCGCGCTTCACATTTCCAGCGGCCGCATCGTGCCGATCGCGGCGAAAGCGGTCGTGCTCGCGACCGGCGGGTTGACGCGGCTCTATCACCGCAACAGTGCTTCGGCCAATATGGGTGGCGATGGCTATGCGCTCGCGCTGCGCGCCGGTGCCGAATTGATCGACATGGAATTCGTGCAGTTCTTTCCGATCGGTCATCTTGCGCCACGGCTGGTCGGCATGGACCCGATCATGTGGGACCCCTTCCGCTACAAGCTCGGTGGCAAACTCCTGAATGCCGACATGCACGAGTTCGAGGCGGACTACGCGACGCGCGATACGCGCAGCGACGGCCGCTATGTGCTGACGCGCGATCTTGCGACCTACGCCATCACCAAGGAAGTCGAGGCTGGACGCGGCACGCCGGCAG
>NZ_DASSRP010000304.1:0-13763 GCF_035701725.1 Bradyrhizobium sp. | reverse complement strand
GATCACCACATCGACCACCTGCGGGATCACGTCGCCGGCGCGCTGAATCACGACCGTGTCGCCGATCCGGATGTCGCGGCCCTCGCGGAGTTCCTCGCCCTTGTTGCCGATGCCCTTGATGTAATCCTCGTTGTGCAGCGTAACATTCTGCACGATGACGCCGCCGACCCCGACCGGCTCGAGCTTGCCGACCGGCGTGAACGAGCCGGTGCGCCCGACCTGAATCTCGATGTCACGCAGCACCGTCATGGCGCGCTCGGCCGGAAATTTGTGGGCGATGCCCCAGCGCGGAGTGCGCGAGACGAAACCGAGACGCTCCTGCCAGTCGATGCGATCGACCTTGTAGACAACGCCGTCAATGTCGTAGTCGAGCCTGGCGCGCTGTTCCTCGATCTTGCGATGAAACGCGATCAGCTCATCGACCGAACGGCAGATCCTGGTCAGCGGATTGGTCTTGAAGCCGCAATGCTCGAACCAGCCGATCATGTGCGACTGGGTATCTTCCGGCATGTCGCTCATCTCGCCCCAAGCATAGGCGAAAAAGCCGAGCGGGCGCGAAGCCGTGATCGAAGGATCTTTCTGCCGCAATGAACCGGCGGCTGAGTTGCGCGGATTGGCGAAGATGGTATCGCCGGCCGCCTTCTGCCGCTCATTGAGCGCGAGAAACGCTTTCTTGGTCATATAGACCTCGCCGCGCACCTCGCAGATCGCGGGAATCTTGCGGCCCTTCAGCTTCTTCGGCACATCTTCCAACGTGCGGATGTTGGCGGTGACGTCCTCGCCCTCAGCGCCGTCGCCGCGCGTCGCCGCGGTGACGAGCTCGCCGTCCTCATAGCGCAGCGACATCGAGAGCCCGTCGATCTTGGGCTCGGCGGAAAAGTCGATACGCTCGTCGTCGCCGAGCTTCAGGAAGCGACGGATGCGGCCGACGAAATCGAGCACGTCCTCTTCGGCAAAGGCATTGTCGAGTGAGAGCATCGGTATCGCGTGACGCACTTTTCTGAACCGGCCGGATGGCGCGGCACCGACTTTCTGCGACGGCGACTCGGCGCTGACGAATTCCGGAAAGCGCTTTTCGATGGCGTTGAAGCGCTGGCGCAGCGCGTCGTATTCCGCATCGCTCACCTTGGGCGCGTCGTCCTGATAATAGGCCCTGTCGTGGCCTTCGATCTCAAGCGCGAGCCGCATGTGCTCGACCTTGGCTTGCGCCTTGGTGAGATCGGCGACGTCGGTGAGTCTTTTCGGTTTTGCTTTTGCTATCATCGTGGAAAATCTTGGTTCGTCATTCCGGGATGGTCCGAAGGACCAGACCCGGAATCTCGAGCTTCCGGTTCGCGCTACGCGCCCCGGAACAACAAGGTGGATAAGGCAGTCGGCAAACAGTCATGGCTTACTACGTCTATATCCTAGCAAGCCGGAAAGATGGGGCAACCTACGTTGGCATCACCAACGATCTCGTGCGTCGGGTCTACGAACACCGGCAAAGGCCGTTCCGGCCTTCACTTCGAGGTACAACATCACCCAACTGGTATGGTGCGAAATCTACGAAGATCCAGTTGCTGCTATATCGCGAGAAAAAGAACTGAAGAAGTGGAAGCGGGATTGGAAAACCCAATTGATCGAGGCCAAAATCCAGAGTGGCTCGACCTTTACGATTCGATTTGTCAGTGATCTGCCCTTTGCGGACTACCGAAGGACCAGACTTGGAATCTCGAGATTCCGGGTTCGTGCTTCGCACCCCCCGAATCACGAAGTAAGGTGCTACGCGGTCGCCGCCTTGAGCAGCCGCTCGGCGGCGGCGCGGGCTTCGGCGGTGATTTCGGCGCCCGCCAGCATGCGGGCGATCTCCTCGCGGCGGTGATCGGCAGCCAGTGCATTGACGCGGGTGGCAACGCGCTTGCCCTTGTCGAGCGCATCCTTTGAAATCAACAGATGCTGGTCGGCGCGGGCGGCCACCTGCGGTGCGTGCGTCACCGCCATCACCTGAACCTTGGAGGCGAGCCGCGCCAGCCGTGCGCCGATCGCATCCGCCACCGCGCCGCCAACCCCGGTGTCGATTTCGTCGAACACCAGCGTCGGCGCCGAACCGCGGTCGGACAGCACGACCTTGAGCGCGAGCAGGAAGCGCGACAGCTCGCCGCCGGAGGCCACTTTCATCAACGGACCCGGCCGCGTCCCCGGATTGGTCTGCACCCAGAATTCGACACGGTCATAGCCTTGCGGCCCGGGTGAGGCCGGATCGGAATCGACCTGGGTGGTGAATTTCGCGCGCTCGAGCTTGAGCGGCGCGAGTTCGGCATTGACGGACTTGTTGAGCTTGTCCGCCGACTTCACCCGCGCCGCGGAGAGTTTTGCGGCCGCCGCACCATAGCGCTTGTCGGCGGCATTGGCGGCCTCTTCCAGCTTCTTGAGCTGATCGGCGCCGGCATCGATCAGCGCAACGTCGGCGGCATATTTGGTGGCAAGCGCCGCAAGCCCGTCGACCGGCGTCGAGTATTTGCGCGAGGCGGCGCGCAGGGCAAACAGCCGCTCCTCGATGCGTTCGAGCTCGGCGGGGTCGAAATCGGCTGCGGCGAGCGCGGCCGCAAGATGCTGATCGGCTTCTTCCAGCGCGTTGATCGCGGTATCGATCGCCTTCACCGCGGGCTCGACCAGCGCAGGCGAATTCGCCGCGCGGCGCTCGAGCCGCCGTACCGCTGCGGAGAGCGCCGCGACCGGCGACTGGTTGCCGGAAACGGCTTCTTGCGCCTCGCGCAGGTCCGAGGCGATCTTCTCGCCCTGCATCATCACGGTGCGGCGGGAAGCGAGCGCGGTCTCCTCGCCATCTTTCGGGGCAAGCTGCTTCAATTCGTCGGAAGCGTGCCGCAGATAATCGGCCTCGCGCGCGGCGCGCTCCATGCCGGCACGGTGCTCGTCGAGCGCACGGCTCGCTTCGCGCCGCGCCTCCCAAAGCGTCTCCAGCGCGGCGACATCCTTCTCGAGGCCGGAAAAGGCGTCGAGCAGGCGGCGATGGGTCGAGGCATCGACCAGCGCGCGTTCGTCGTGCTGGCCGTGAATCTCGACCAGCGCCGAGCCGAGCGCCTTCAGGGTCTGTACGCTGATCGACTGATCGTTGATGAACGCCCGGGTACGGCCATCGGCAAGTTGCACGCGCCGCAGGATCATCTCGCCGGTGTCTTCAAGTCCGTTTTCGAGGAGGATCGCGGCGGCGGGATGCCCCTTCGGCACGTCGAAGGTGGCCGTGACCTGGCCCTGCTCGGCGCCATGGCGCACCAGCGTGGCATCACCACGCCCGCCCAGGGCCAGCGCAAAGGCGTCAAGCAAAATCGATTTGCCGGCGCCGGTCTCGCCCGTCAGCACGGCAAGGCCACGGGAAAACTCGATATCGAGCCGTTCGATCAGGACGATGTCACGGATCGACAGACGCGCCAGCATGAGAGGACAAATCCCAAGTTCCCACTAGTGGTCTGATTCTGATATTCGCTTCCCGTCTCGGCGAGCATGTTAGCGAATCTCAGAATCAAAGGACCACTAGCAAATATTAGATTCAAGTGGAGTTCTGGATTTGACATTCGCCTTCCGGTCCGCGGCTTGGCACGTGGCGAATGTCAAATCCACTCCACTTGGTGGAATCAAACCCGATTCCATCTCGCAAGGGAATCGTTTCTTAGCCGAGACCGAGCTTCTTGAAGGCCTTGGAAATATAGGAGCCGGTGTTTTCCGCGGGCTCGACCCCGCCGGATTTTACAAGATTATAGGCGTCCTTGTACCAGGGGCTGTCGGGAAAATTGTGCCCGAGCACGGCCGCGGCGGTCTGCGCCTCGCTGACGATGCCGATCGCCATATAGGCTTCGGTGAGGCGCGCCAGCGCTTCCTCGACATGGCGCGTGGTCTGGTACTGCGTCACCACGGTCTTGAAGCGATTGATGGCGCCGGTGTAGTTGCGCTTCTGCAGGTTATAGCGCCCGATATTCATCTCCTTGCCGGCGAGCTGGTCGCGCGCCGCCTCGAGCTTGGCCTTGGCGCTGACGGCATATTCCGACGTCGGGTATTTGCGCACGACCTCCTCGAGCGCGGCCATCGCCTTCTCGGTCCGGGTCTGGTCGCGCGTCACGTCGGTGATCTGGTCGTAATGCGAGGCCGCAATCAGATATTGCGCATAGGCGGCGTCCGGGCTTCCGGGATGCAGCGTGACATAACGGGTCGCCGCCCCAATGCAGCTGTCATAATCGTTGGCCTGGTAGTAGGCGTAGGCCGACATCAACAGCGACTTGCGCGCCAGGTCTGAATACGGGTGCTGGCGGTCCACTTCCTCGAATCGCTTCGCGCCGGCCTTCGGATCGCGCTTCTCGTTGGTCAGGAACAGGCCTTCGTTGTAGAGCTGCTCCGCCGGCTGTTCGACAAAGGTGTCGTCCTTCTGGGTGACCTTGTCCCAGAGTTCGGTGGCCGAGCTGCAGGCGCCGAGCACCGTCGCTGCAACGACAAGACCCGCCGCCACGCGCAGGTGCCGCAGCAAGGCTTGTCGCGCGAGGTTTTGCTGCGCGAGGCCGTGAAGGCTCCAACGGGTCAGGAGTCGCTGAGAGCGCGCCATAGGTTTCGTTGACATGAAGTTCAGACCCGAGGCCTTTCGAGCGCAGCCGATATAGGCCGGCGCAGGCGTTCACCGGTATCGCCCCGGCCCTGTTTATCCAAAACAAGTCTCTAAACCAACCGGATACGTAGGCATTTCGCCCGGATTAAGGCGGATGGCTATCGGGAAAAGTGCGGACATTTGCGCGCCTTGGCGCAAAATCACGGCAAATGGGACGTGAGACGCCAGGAATGGACGATCAGGACACGTCCGGACCGTAGGCCGGTGCGACCAGACCGCCGACAATGCCGCTGCCGACCTCGGCATGGGTGCGGGCGCGGCGGGCGGTTTCGGCCTCGACCACGCGCCAGGCGGAGCGATCGGCCAGCAGCGCGGTCAGCACCGCATGGTTGAGCTTGTGGCCGCCACGCACCGAGCGATAGGTGCCGAGCAGCGGCAGGCCCGCCAGCGCCAGATCGCCGATCACGTCGAGCACCTTGTGGCGGACGCATTCGTCGCTGTAGCGCAGGCCTTCGGTATTCAACAGACGGGTATCGTCGAACACCACCGAATTCTCAAAGGACGCGCCGAGCGCAAAACCAGCGCTCCAGAGCCGGGCCACGTCGTTGACGCAGCCGAAGGTGCGGGCGCGGGAGATCTCGCGGCGGAAGCGTTCGGCGCCGAGATCGAGCACGTAGCTTTGACGGCCAATCACCGGATTGGCGAAATCGATTTCGACCTCGGCGCGGAAGCCCGACGCATTGGGCCGCAATTCGCCGAAGGAGTCGCCGATCACGACCTGTACCGGCTTGGTGACCTGGAGGTAGCGGCGTGCTGCCGACTGCGAGACGATGCCGGCCTGCTCGATCGCGGCAACGAAATCGGCCGCGCTGCCGTCCATGATCGGCACTTCGGGACCGTCGACTTCGATGGTGGCGTTATCGACGCCCATGCCGCGGAGCGCGGCCAGCACGTGCTCGGCGGTCGAGACCAGAGGTCCCTCGCAGTCGCCGAGGACGGTGGCAAATTCGGTGGCGATGACGGATTCGGCAATGGCGCGAACTTCGCGGTCGCTGCCTTCAAGGCCGGTGCGGACAAAAACAAAACCTGCATCGACAGATGCAGGTCCAATCGTGAGATTGACCGTTTGTCCCGAATGGACGCCGACGCCCGTCACGGTAGCTTGCGAACGCAGCGTTGTCTGCCGGCCGAATTTCATACAGAAGTGCCCACACTGACTTACCGTGAGATCAGATCGACTACCCCTTTTGTCGCCGATCCGACTCAGTGGTTCCCCAAGTCACGGTCGAGAATAGTCACTGCCTTATTGCACGCCAACTCACGCTTTTTTACCGATTGTTACCCTATCTCCGCCGCATTCGCGCCAAGGCCTGACCCAAATCCGACGCCGAAAACCGGGATCAAGCGGTCATCACCGCGAGCCTAGCACTCAAATATAACAATTCAGTTTCAATGGGTTGGACGTGAGGCAGGCGCCGCCGGCGGCGCAAGCGAAAATGGGCCCCGGCGGTCAGACCGGGGCCCATGGCTTCGCCAAGATTGTAACAATTTTCAGCTGGTCTGCCGGCGCAGGAAAGCGGGGATATCGAGATGATCGTCGCCCTGTGGCGCGGCAGCAACAGGTGCCGGGCGGCCGTGGATATCCAATCCCTGCGGCGCCTGGCGCGGAGCATATTCTGATACCGGCGGCCGATTCGCCATCTGCTCGGCGACCGAGCGCTGGGGCTTGCGTTCCGGCAGCGGCGGCATGGCCGGCATCGCCGGACCCGAGGCGCGCGCGGCGATCGGCGGCTCGCTTTCCTCGTCGCGGCGGCCCAGGCCGACATTGGCCAGCCGCTGCAACAGCGACATCCGGTTCTTCTGTGGATGCTCTTCCTCGGCTTCGCCGCGGGCCTGGCGGATTTCGTTCTGGGCCGGCATCGGCAGTTCCTCGAACTTCGGCATCCGCGGCGCGCGGGCCGGCGGACGCTCGGCCGCCTGCGGAATGAAGGTCTCCGGCGGCGCCGGCTCGGCGGCGGGCGCGCTGGCCACTTCCGGATCGGGGAAAAGCGTCGGCTTCTGCGCAATCGGGCGAACCGTGACGTCGCCATAGGCGGCCGCCTGCAACGGCGCGGCCGACGGCTGCGGCGCCTCGGATACGGCAGCCGCGATCGCCGCCAGCGCGGCGCGCTCGACGGTCGGACGCGGCGGCGTCGACGGCGCGGCATGGCCCGTATTCGAGCTTTCGAGCTTCTGCGCGCGTTCGGCGAGCCGTGCATTGTCGGCGCGCAGCCGCGCGGTCAGTTCGGCGAGGCGCGAATCCGGTCCCGCGGAAGCCGTGGTGGCAACCGGTGTCGCCACGGAAGCCGGTGCGGTGCCGGTGGTGCGGGCGATCTGCGCCTGCTCGATGCCGGTGGCGACCACCGAGACGCGGATGATGCCGTCGAGCGCCTCGTCGAACGTGGCGCCGACGATGATGTTGGCGTCCTGATCGACCTCTTCGCGAATCCGCGTGGCGGCTTCGTCGACCTCGAACAGCGTCAGGTCCTTGCCGCCGGTGATCGAGATCAGAAGGCCGCGGGCGCCCTTCATCGAGCTATCGTCGATCAGGGGATTGGCGATCGCGGCTTCCGCGGCCGTCAGCGCCCGCTTGTCGCCGGAGGCCTCGCCCGTGCCCATCATCGCCTTGCCCATCTCGCGCATCACCGCTCTGACGTCGGCGAAGTCGAGATTGATCAGGCCTTCCTTCACCATGAGATCGGTGATGCAAGCGACGCCCGAATAGAGCACCTGATCCGCCATCGCGAAGGCGTCGGCGAAGGTGGTCTTTTCGTTGGCGACCCGGAACAGGTTCTGATTCGGGATGATCAGAAGCGTGTCGACGACCTTGTGCAGTTCGGCGATGCCGGCTTCCGCCGTGCGCATGCGGCGCTGGCCTTCAAAGTGGAACGGCTTGGTGACGACGCCGACGGTGAGAATGCCGAGATCGCGCGCGGTCTTGGCGATCACAGGCGCTGCGCCGGTGCCGGTGCCGCCGCCCATGCCGGCGGTGACGAACACCATGTTGACGCCCGAGATGTGATCGCGGATCTCGTCGATGACCTCTTGCGCGGCAGCCGCGCCGACGTCGGGCTGCGAACCGGCGCCCAGGCCCTGCGTGACCTGCGTGCCCATCTGGATGATGCGCTGCGACTTCGACATCGTCAGCGCCTGCGCGTCGGTATTGGCGACTACGAAGTCGACCCCCTGCAGGCCCGCCGTGATCATGTTGTTCACGGCGTTGCCGCCGGCGCCACCGACGCCGAACACGGTGATCCGGGGCTTCAGCTCATGAATGTCAGGAGGAGTAATATTGAGTGCCATGGGTTGCCTCTCGGGTCACGCGCGCGTGGATTCGCCCCGGCATTGCGCCGCGGGTGTTGGTGAAATTGCGGATTTGCGGAAAAGATTCATCAGAAGCCCTCGCGAAGCCATCGGCCGACTTTGCCAAAATAGCCGTCGGTCCCTGTTCTGAGCTGCCGCGTGTACCGCGGTTCGACATGTTCGAGATGAGCGTATTGCGGGTAGACCAGAAGGCCGGTGGGCACCGCAAAGGATGCGCTCTTGGCCTCGCTCGGCAGGCGGCTGAAACCGAGCGGGCGGCCGATTCGCACCGGGCGGTTGAGGATTCGGGTGGCGAGTTCCAGCGTTCCCGTCAGCTGGCAGGCGCCGCCGGAAAGAACGACACGCGCTTTCGGCTCCGCCGCAAAGGGAGAATCCGCAAGCCGGTCCCTGACCATCTCAAAAATCTCCTCGGCACGGTGCCGGACAATGTTCGCAATCGTGGCGCGTGACACGACCTGCGGAACATCCAGCTCGTCGTCGCCGGTAGACGGCACGGACATCAACTCGTGTGCGTCAGACCCGCCGGTCAGCACAGTGCCATATAACGTCTTGATTCGCTCGGCATCCGCAATGCATGCGGAGACCCCCCGCGCAAGATCCATGGTGATGTGGTGGCCACCCAGGGCAAACCCGGATGCATGGACGAACCGCCCCCCGGAATAAGTGGCAATCGTGGTGGTCCCCGCCCCCATTTCGACCACCGCGGCGCCAAGATCGGCCTCGTCGTCGGTCAGCACGGCCAGGCCCGCCACATAGGGGCTCGCGGCCATCGCCTCGACATTGAGATGGCAGCGTTCGACCACCAGCATCAGGTTCTTGACCACCGTCGTGTCCGACGTGACCACGTTCATATCGACGCCGAACTGCCGGGCCATCATTCCCTTGGGATCGCGAACGCCCTTGACGCCGTCGATGGAGTAGCCGGTCGGCAGCGCATGCAGCACGGTGCGGCCCTCGCCGGTCGCATGGTGCATGCCGGCCGAAGTGACTCGCGCGACATCGGCCGAGGTCACGGCGCCGCCCTTGATGTCGGCGGCCGCCTCGACGAGCTGCGCCTGCAGGCGGCCGGCCGAAACCGACAGCAACACCGATTCGACGCGAACCCTGGCCATGTCCTCGGCGAGCGCGACCGCTTGGCGCACCGCCTGCTCGCATTCGGCGAGATCGACGACGGCGCCGGCCTTGACCCCGCGCGAGCGGATCTGGCCATAGCCGATCAGTTCGACGGCATGGGTGCGGCCGCGCAACGCCTCGTTCGGCGCGCTCGGCTTCAGCCGTGCGATCATGCAGGCGATCTTGTGGGTGCCGATATCGAGCGAGGCCACCAGCGCGGTGCGCTTTTGCGGCATCGGGCGCGTCTTCGGCGCCTGTTTGCGATCGAACCCGGTCATGCGTCGCCGACCTTCTTTTTCGGGTCTTTCTTCTTGAGCGCTTCTTCGCGCGCCTTGGCGGCATCGTCGGACAGTTGCACCACGAGGCGATCCGGCAAGCGCAGATCGATCGCGACGATGTCCTTGGTAAACAGGTGCTCGTCCTTATTGAGGCTGCTCAGCAGCGCCAGCGCGTTGCCGACGTCGTTTTCCGGCAGGCGGATGTCGAGCCCGTCGTTGAGACGCAGGTTCCAGCGCCGTTCGCCGACAAAGATGGCGGCCTTGGTCGCGGTACTCACTTGCGGATATCGCGCGAGCAGCGCCAGAAAATCCCTGGCGCGGGTTTCGGCGCCCTTGCCCACCACCAGCGGCAATTTGACGAAGCGCGGCGAGACAAAGCCCTCGAGCACTGCGCCGTCTTCCGAAATCACCGACAGCTGGCCATTGCGCTGCCAGAGCGCGAACGGCGCCCGCTCAACGATATCGATGCGGAGCTGACCGGGATAAAGCTTGAGCACAGTGGCATCGGCTATCCAGGGATCGGCTTTCAGCTTCTCGCGGACCGAAGCGGCATTCAGGAAGAGCAATGACGAGCGGCCATTGACGCCG
This sequence comes from Bradyrhizobium sp., assembly GCF_035701725.1. Taxonomy (GTDB): domain Bacteria; phylum Pseudomonadota; class Alphaproteobacteria; order Rhizobiales; family Xanthobacteraceae; genus Bradyrhizobium. Next base: position 3,830 of record NZ_DASSRP010000304.1, on the reverse strand, counting down.
CCGATCGCGAGGATCTCGTCCTGCGTCAACTGCTTGCGGCCGTTGATGGCGACCGAGGTGATGCGGAATCCGGCCGAGTTGGCGATCGCGTTGCGCGCTTCGCTCAGGCTCGTGAGGAACGCTTCGAGATGGCCGCCCTTGACGATGCCAAGGCCTGTGCTCGCGGTCAGCAACAAAAGCGTTGCCGCGAGACCCGCGCGGCGCGGCAGGCGGTTTTCGATAAAGGCGATCAGGCCGGAGGGCCGGTCGTTGCGGCGGCGCGCCCTCGAAGGCGCAACACGAGGCAGCCGCGCACGCAAGGCGGCGGCAACGCCCGCGAGGGCCTCCATCAGATCGGTCTGTTGCCTCGGCGATCGCTGTGACCGGGCGAGACGTCCTCCACCATCCATTACTCGAGCTCGTCAACCGTTAAAGCCCGCAAAGATTGCGGGACGCGAGCGCATCTGACGGCTCAGCCACACCGGGCTTTGAGCTGGGCCCCGCCCCCAAGCAGGGTCACCCTCCCCACGCGCTGCCAGCAACAGCCCGCGTCCCGGCGGCCAAGCGTTTCCGCGCCGCCGGCGTTAACCTTCGGCCTTCCTGGTAAACAAAGGGTAAATTTGGTCCGACCAGAGCCCGATTTGGCGAGTTTTGATAAGGCTTTGGTAAGTAACCTTAGGATTTTCGTAACGCTTGAGCCGGGTTCCGGCGGGGACCACTCGTCGTCAGCCCCGCGCCCGCCGTTCGGCGATCGCAATCTGGCCTTTGAGGAAATCGACGAATTCGATGCCCTGCGCCTTCAAGGCCTTGGGATAGAGCGAGGCCTTGGTCAGTCCCGGCAGGGTGTTGGTTTCCAGATAGACCGGACCTTTCGCGGAGACGATGAAGTCGGTGCGCGAATAGCCGGTGCACGACAGAGCGCGATGAGCGCGCACTGCCATGTCCATGATCTTGGCGCTGATCTCCGGCGGGAAACGGCCGGGACAGATTTCCTGGGTCGCCGCGGCAAGGTATTTGGCGCGGTAATCGAAGCCGTCGCCGCCTTCGGCCGGGATGATCTCGATCGGCGGCAGCGCAATCACCGAGCCGTCCGCTTGCTCCAGCACGCCGCAGGTCGCCTCGGTGCCGGCAATGAACGGCTCGATGACATATTCCTCCGCTTTAGCGGCGTTGCGAACCGCGACGATGTCCTGCTTGGCGTTGACGAAGATCAGCCCGTAGCTCGAGCCGTCGCGCGCGGGCTTTGCGATCAGTTTGCCGTGCTCGGCAAAGGCCGCCTCGATATCGGCGAGCGCAATGCCTTCGGCCGAATGCACGCCGGCGATCGCCGCAAAACGTTTTGCCGCCACCTTGTCGAACGCCAGATTCGAGGAGGCCGAACCGGAGCCGGTAAAGGCGATGCCGTGCAGCTCGCACATCGCCTGCAACTCGCCATTCTCGGCGCGGCCGCCATGCAGCCCCAATACCAGCAGCCGATCGTCGGCCTTGGCGCGGTCCATCGCCTGCTCGATTGAACGGGCGACCTGCGCGCCATCCGCCTTGAACGCCTGCTCGAACGGTCGCGCATGCGCGAGCAGCGCCTTGCCGCTGGTCGCGTACACGGAATCATCGGCATCCCAGAACCAGAGATCGGCATCGGGCAGCGCGGTGTGCAGCGCCTGGGCTGAAGCCACCGACACCAGACGCTCCTTGTTGGTGCCGCCAAAGAGAATGGTGATCCGCATCAGTTCTTCTTTCGTCATTCCGGGCTCGCGCTTGCGCGAGAGCCCGGAATCTATTGTTCAACTACCTCGAGATTCCGGGCCTGGTCCTCAGCACAAAATTGAATATCAATTTTGTCGCTCGGACCATCCCGGAATGACGTCTAAAGAGAAATCCCGATCCGCTTGATTTCCCATTGTAACTCGATTCCGGAATTTTCCTTCACCCGCGTGCGAACGGTTTCACCAAGCTTCTCGATATCGGCGGCCGTCGCATCGCCGGTGTTGATCAGGAAATTGCAGTGCATTTCCGAGACCTGGGCCCCGCCGACCCGCAGACCTCGACAGCCGGCCGCGTCGACCAGCTTCCAGGCACTGTGGCCCGGGGGATTCTTGAAGGTCGATCCGCCGGTCTTCTCACGGATCGGCTGCGCCGCCTCGCGGTGCGCCTGCACCTCGCTCATGCGCGCGCGGATCGCTTCGTTCGATGCCGCTTTGCCCTGAAAGCGCGCCGAGGTGAAGATGATCGAAGGGTCGACGCCGGAATTGCGGTAGACGAATTTCATCGCTGCATTATCGAACAGATGCTTTTGGCCGTCGCGGCCAACGCCCGATGCCTCGATCAGCACGTCCTTGGTCTCCGCGCCGTTGGCCCCGGCGTTCATGCGCAAGGCGCCGCCGATGGTGCCGGGAATGCCGAAGAAGAATTCGAGCCCAGAGAGATTTGCCGCTGCCACCGTTTCCGCCACGCGCTTGTCGAGCGCGGCCGCACCGGCCCTGACGACATCATCTTGTGCAACAACCTCGCCGAAACCGCGGGGAGCGAGACGAATCACGACGCCCGGCAATCCGCCGTCGCGCACAATCAGGTTGGAACCGACGCCGACCACGTAGACCGGCAGCTCGGCGGGAAGCCGCGCGAGAAAATAAGCCAGATCGTCTTCGTCCGCCGGCGTGAACAGCACCTGCGCGGGACCGCCGACGCGAAACCAGGTGAGTTCAGCCAGCGACTGGTTGGCCGTCAGCCGTCCACGCAGCTCCGGCATCGCGGCCTTGAGGTCGGGCGTGATGTCCGAAAAACTCAATTGCGATCTCTCCGTCCGTCGTGGCCGGGCTTGTCCCGGCCATCCACGTCTTGCAGAATCTCCGCATGGCAGGTGGATGGATCTACATTCTGACAAATCGTCCGAACGGCGTCCTGTACGTCGGCATTACTAACGACCTGGTCCGACGGATACACGAACACCGCTCTGGCGTTGTAGACGGCTTCACCAAAAGATACGGCCTGAAGCGGCTGATTTACTTTGAACAATTCGAAGATATCCGAGATGCGATTCAACGCGAACACAATATCAAACATTGGTCGCGCGCCTGGAAGATTCGGAAGATCGTCGGGATGAATCCAAATTGGGATGACCTCTTCGAAACAATCGCGAAGTAAAGACGTGGATGGCCGGGACAAGCCCGGCCATGACGAAGCCGGTAGCGAGGCGCCCCTCACCCCAGTGCTTTCAACTCGCCGGGCAGCGCATAGGCCCATTGCGTGATGTTGCCGGCGCCGAGGCAGACGACGAGATCGCCGCTGCCGGCCAGTCCCTTGACGATACGAGCGAGCTCACCCGCATTCGGCAGCGGGATCACCTCGCGGTGGCCGTGCGCGCGCAAACCCAGCACGAAATGATCGCGGTCGATACCCTCGATTGGCGCCTCGCCCGCGGGATACACTTCCGCCACGATCACGGCGTCGGCGTCGTTGAAACAGGTGCAGAATTCCTCGAACAGCGATTGCAAGCGGGTGAAGCGATGCGGCTGCACCACGGCGATCACCTTGCCGTTGCTCGACTCGCGTGCCGCCTTCAGCACCGCCGCAATTTCCACGGGGTGATGACCATAGTCGTCGATCACGGTGACGCCGTTCCATTCGCCCGTCTTGGTGAAGCGTCGCTTGACGCCGCCAAAACCCGCGAGCGCCTCCCGGATCGCCGTGTTGGACAAGCCCAGCGCGTGCGCGACCGCGATCGCTGCCGTGGCATTCGAGGCATTGTGCCGGCCCGGCATCGGCAGCGTGATGTCGGGGATCTCGTGCGGCGCGCCGCCCTTGCGGTCGCGAATGACGACCTTGAACGAGGAGCCGCCGCCGCTTGGCGAAAG